>JAJZNL010000031.1 GCA_021852345.1 Actinomycetes bacterium | reverse complement strand
CATGGGATCTGGTACGACAACATGTCCAGTGCTGTCAAGATATGCACCTTCGATCTTCCCTTCCTTGTAACGATTCCATGCGGCTCTGTATTTGATGTTGTTTCGCTTGCCGTACTCTGACAGTTTCGTAATTACGGTTGTAGTACAAGCAATAAAACTGTGTGCGTTTACTATGAAATAATGTACTAGTTTTAAACACCTGCGAGACTTTGAGTGTCTAAATGGCATTTATAAACGGGTTGTGAGCCAGATAGGCCTTTTGAGAGACTGGAATCCAAATCCGCCCTCGTTTTTTATGGCTAAGTTGATAATTATAAACCTTTTAGGGTCATTTTGAACTAAATTGTTAGGATTATGACATTTAACTCAAATGACTCACCCAACGACGCCACAAAGGACGAAAATTCAATAGTTGAACAAAGCGATTCAAAAGAACAGTTCTGGCCTATAACGATGCGACCGAAAGAAAGTTGTGCATTTGATGTAGTTGCAATAGGGCATGCCGTTGTAGACATAATGGTGAACGTTTCAACAGAAAATCTTTTTGACTTTGAACTTAATAAAGGGACGATGCAACTCACGGATTCAAAACATCTGGGTGAACAGATTTTAGAGAAGTTTCAAACAAGTGAAGATTCTTTTGAAATTGTGAAATCATCTGGCGGTTCGGCGGGAAATACCATCTATGCACTGGCAAAGCTTGGTATAACCACTGGATTTTTAGGAACGGTGTTTGATGACGAATTAGGAAGACACTATATTCAGGACTTTCAAGATTCATCTGTAAAGTGCTTTTTTTCACCGAAAAAGTTGGAAAATATGGATATAGGTTCGATAGATGAATCAATTGCCACTGGTAGATGCAATGTGTTTATAACCCCCGATAAGGATCGAACTATGTTAACTTATCTCGGTGCTTCAGCAAATTTTGACATTGAAGACGTTAACAGCCTGAATTTTTCTTCAACGGGGTTGGTATATCTTGAGGGGTATCTTTTTGATTCGGTTTCGGGAACTGCAGCCTTAATGGAAGCAATAACTAGGGCACGGCAAAATTCGACGTTGGTCAGTCTCTCTCTTTCGGATCCTTTTGTAGTTGAACGATATAAAGATGTGATTTTGGATCTGATCACAAACAATAAAATCGACATACTTTTTGGAAATTTTACGGAAGCGAGTATTTTGTCTTCGTCGGATTCGATAAATGATATTGCCGAATTTTTAAGAGTTAATTCTCAATTCGCGGTAGTTACAGACGGTTCTAACGGGTCTTACTGCATAGACGAATCGGAACTTATCTTCGTTCCTGCATTTGAGTCCAATAAAGTGGCAGATACGACTGGCGCAGGCGATTCGTTCGCCGCCGGGACGATTGCAGGATTTATTCGAGGATATTCTATTCAAGACAGTTTGAAAATTGGGAGTTTACTGGCTAAAGAAGTGATAGAGCACGTCGGTCCGCGCCCGACCGATGACGTTTACGGTATTTTAAAGCAGTTTCAATATGAGTTTTAGACTGGGAATGCTTAAAATAACTGGGATTGCTTAAGCCAGAGTTCGAAGAAATTGTTGGAGTTTAATTACATTTGGGTATCTTAAAACAGAGGAATTTAAAATGCATTCAGATAATATTTGGTTGAAAAGACGTATTTTATCCTATGCGCATCAAGGCGGTTCGCTAGAAGAGCCTTCATCGACGTTGTATGCAATCCAAAGGGCAATTGACAATGGGGCAACTGCCATAGAGCTTGATGTACACTGTACCAAAGACGGGCAAATTGTAGTATGTCATGATCCTACTGTAGATAGAACAACTGAAGCAACTGGGGAAATTGCCAACTTTACGTTGTCGGAATTAAAAGAATTAGACAATGCCTATTGGTTTGCCCCCTATAAAGCAGAGCAGAGAGATCTGGATGTAAATGAGTATATATACAGAGGCAAAGCCAAGAGCGATAATAGATTTAGGATAGCTACTTTGGATGAAATTCTAAGTGAGTTTAAGGATATGATCTTTAATTTTGATATTAAAAGAACAGCACCTGAAGTCAAACCATATGAAGAAGTCTTGGCTGAAAAGCTAAGACAATTTAACTGCCAAAATAGGGTAATTATTGCTTCGTTTATCGATTCGGCTACTTCAAAGTTTAAGGAGATTGCGCCTGATTTTAGTATTTCGGCGGGGACAACTACAACATCTGAGTTCTACTTTGCCGATGAAACTGATCCGATACTAGATGACTTAAGCTACGTAGCGCTGCAGGTCCCTTACCATTTTAACGATACGCAAGTAGTAACTCCATCATTCGTAAAAAAAGCACACGACCACAACATTGCCGTACACGTTTGGACCATAAATTCTGAAACCGAAATGAAAGAGTTGATTGATTTAGATGTGGACGGGATTATCACCGATCGACCTACGCTTCTAACTTCTGTACTTGCAAATCGGTCAGTCGGGAAGTAAGCATACAAATTGCAGTGAGCGTACAAATTTAACTATTTGAAACTACATTGTTAAAAAGTCGATTATTACTAGACTATACATTACAGACCATAGATATTACAGACAATAGGTTTCAAATATTAAACCGGCATAATAATTAAACCGGCATAATGTTTCACACTTTTTGCACTGAAAATGACCGAAGCAAATTTTTCACTCAGTTTTTTATTGTAAGAATTCCTGATCTGAAAATATGTGTGCCTTCAATATCCGCGACGATTTTAAAGCTTCTAAAATTAATCAAGTCTGAATGTTATCAAGGTAACAAGCGCGGTTGCGTTATTTGAGTTATCCGCGTTAATTTTGATGCGCTTGCTATTGATACGGCTGCCACTTGCTATGGTTAGCCTCTGGTGTGGTGGTTAACCTCTGCCGCAGTTTGGTTTTTTACCGTGGTTTGCTTTCTTCTTGGCGCGTAGTTTTCTTTTGACTGTGCGTTTTGACATAAATCAAGTTTATAGTATAGAACGACTGTAAAATTCAAAATTGCCTCTGGGTGGTTGACGCATCGTTGCAGTTGGCACTTCGTTGCGTTTCTGTTGGTTGCGACGTTCTACCTCGTTTGGACACCTTAAACTTGCAGTTTTTAGGCAGTAACTTCAAAACGACTTTGTCGTAAATAATCAAAATGCAATGTACGTAAACATTATGTAACAAATTGTTGGCTAGACTTATTAAGTTGTGGAACAAGTAGGATTAATCGGACAGCCAAATGTTGGGAAATCGTCGTTATTTAATGCTCTAACAAACTACAACTCACCGGTCGCACCCCATCCATATACGACAACTTCGTCGATTAAGGCAGCAGCAGAAGTTCCAGATAGCAGACTTGACGCATTGGCGCACATGAGTTCGTCGAAGAAAATTGTGTACACTTCGGTTGAGGTTGTCGATATTGCGGGACTGTCACCGGGAGCTAATGCTGGTGAAGGCCTTGGCAATAAGTTTTTAGCTCAAGTTCGCGAAGTCGATGCTTTGGGCATGGTTTTAAGATCATTTGAGAACGATACGATAGTGGGAAGTTCAGATATAGCCTCGCAGTTTGCCGAACTTGAGATGGAGTTGGTTTTGGCAGACTTAAGTACCGTAGAGACTCAAATAGAGAGGCGAAAAAAAGCCGCTAAGAATCCGGCAAAAAATGATTTGGCCACTAAAAATCTACTTGAAGGTCTAGAAGCTGTGCTGCCGTTATTGTCTGACGGAGTTCCCGTATACAAATCGAAATTGGATCATGAAACGCGTGTCAATTTAAAGGAAGCCTTTCTGCTCACCAATAAACCGATCTTTGTCGTGATAAATATTTCCGAAGACCAAATAGGAAGCGAGACTAATTTAATTGACGAAATAAGAGATCAGCTTCCGTCGGAGGTGGATCCAGTAGCGGTATGTGTGCAGTTGGAAGCCGAAGCAGCCCAACTCGACCCAAATGAAAAATTGGAGATGCTGGAAGGCCTCGGTTTAGGCGAAGGGGTACTTCAAAGAATCGCTCAGGTGGCACATGAAATACTGAATTTGAATACGTTTTTTACCACAGGCGACAAAGAGTCTAGAGCTTGGACTTTCAAGAAAGGGTCCACGGTCCCAGTTTGTGCTGGAGTTATTCATTCCGATTTGCAACGGGGTTTTATAAAAGCTGAAGTTATCGATTATGAATCGTTGCTTAATATTGGTTCGTGGCATAAAGCAAAAGTAGAAGGCAAGGTACGTCTTGAGGGCAAAGAATATGTCGTGAAAGATGGAGATGTCATGGAAATTAGATTTAATGTTTAATATTTACCGTAGAGGTAATTATGTCTTGGTTATTAGTGGACGGAAATCCAGTAGCGTCGGCTGAAAGTATTAACGGCCCCGTAAAAAAGATGGTAGGTCTTTTGGGGAAAAAAGACTATGACGGCGCAGCGGTGTTCAGCAGGCTTAAGTCGGTTCATACGGTTGGGATGAAATTTGCTGTCGATGTAGCTTTTGTCGATAAGCAGGATACCGTAATAAAGATTTATTCGTTGGATCCATATAGGTTCGTATTCTTTGTTCCTAATTCTAAAATGGTGATCGAAGCACAAGCTGGAGCCTTCTATAGATGGTCGCTGAAGCCTGGCAGTAAAATCGAGTTTAGGCAATAAGAAAGTGGCAACCCTGTATCTGGTGGCAACCCCGATTGGTAATCTCGGTGATATAACGCTTCGGGCTATTAAGGTACTGGATAACTCCGAAGTTTTGTATTGTGAAGATACTCGAGTTACGCATAAACTGTTAAGTCATTTAAACATAAAAACTGCCGGCAAAAAGATTGCAAGTTTAAATCTAACAAACGAATACGCCAAAGTCGGTGAAGTGATTGATGATTTAAATGCTGGCAAACAGGTATGCATAGTGTCTGATGCTGGAATGCCCTCAATAAGTGACCCTGGGGCGTGGGTCGTTTCAAAAGTGCTCGAAGCAGATCACATAGTTACGGTAGTGCCAGGACCCTCTTCTGTAACTGCTGGCCTGGCGATGTGCGGGTTTAACTCAGACCGTTTTTATTTTGCAGGTTTTATCCCCAAAGGCAATTCCGAAAAAGCAAAAGCTTTAGAGTTCATTTCACGTATGAATTGTACTTCGGTTTTTTTTGAATCACCTCATCGTTTGGTGCAAACAGTTGAGGAATTGGTGAAAACCCTATCTCCAGATCGAAAGATTGCCATAGCCAAAGAGCTAACCAAATTAAATGAGACACTGTTGGTAAAGCCTGCCGGAGAAATCTTATCGTATCTTGAAAAATTAACTATAAAAGGTGAATTTGTGGTGTTGGTGGCACCGAATACCAAGGAGCCAAAAAACTCCGATACCGATGCAATCTCCTTGTATGGAGAGCTTATCTCATCGGGGGTGGACACGAAGGCGGCTATTGTTTTCGTGTCAAAATATCTAAAAATCAGCAAGAATCACTTATACTCTTTGCTAAAAATTAGCAGTTAAAATTACCGTCTTTAGCAGCGGCAAGCTTTAATTCGAGGCTGTAAGAATCGGTATGTTTGATTTGTGAACCTCAAATTGGTCTCTGCGGTTAAATCTTTATTTGAGTAAATTATTTAAAGAACTTTGTTGAAAAACTTACAAGGATTCTAAGTACTTACAAAATTTATCCAAAACTTCTCTGTCACGATCATAACTAAGAAGTGTATACCCGTCTTTTGGCGAGATCCATTTAACAATATCTACCTCCCCGAAGGCGATGATTGAAGGATGGGGATCATCTGTGTTGCGACCGCGTTCAGTCATGGTGTAATACCTTACCAATTTATCGTTACCCCCACGATCGACATAAGTTACGTCAGTAAGTTCGTCAATTATGTTGCAGTAAAGTCCTGTTTCTTCTTCTACTTCGCGCAGTGCACAGTCAACGTAAGATTCGTTGTTTTCGGCTTTGCCTTTGGGAAGGGACCAATCATCGTATTTGGGACGATGGATGACGATAATTTCATAGGCTTTTGATAAATCCGACTGGTCAATTTTATCGACGTTTTTTGATTTTCTGTATATTATCCCGCCCGCTGCACGTACATAGTCTTCCATAGGTATAGCCTATTACATGTGAAAAGTTTTTGTGTGACAACCCCAATTTATTATGTTAACGATGCTCCACATGTGGGACATGCCTATACGACCTTGCATGCAGATATATCTGCCAGATGGAATCGATTAAAAAGAAATGAAGTTTTCTTTCTAACGGGAACCGACGAGCATGGTTTAAAAATAGCCGAAGCCGCCGAAAAGCTTGGCATATCTCCTCAGGAGCTCACCGACAGTACCTCGCGTCGTTTTAAGGATGCATGGAATCAACTTGGAATTAAATATGATGACTTTATCAGGACAACAGAACCAAGGCATATTGAAACCGTTAATGCATTTACTCAAAAGATATATGACGCAGGATATATTGTAAAAGATACTTGGGAAGGGCTCTACTGTATTTCATGTGAATCGAACTACATAGAATCCGAATTGGAAAACGGAATGTGCCCAATACACAAAAGACCGGTAGAAAAGGTTAAAGAAGATAACTATTTCTTTAAACTTTCACAATTTGAAGATAGACTTTTAAAATTTTATGAGGATAACCCTAAATTCATTGAACCCGAGACAAAGTTTAATGAAGCGCTGTCATTTATAAAGTCAGGATTAAAGGATATTTCGGTGACCCGATCTTCATTTGATTGGGGAATTACCGTACCGTGGGATCATTCTCAAGTATTTTATGTTTGGTTCGAAGCACTTATAAATTATGTGACTGCATTAGGCTATTCAAGTGATCCCGACAGGTTTAATCGTTTGTGGCCCAATACTGTCCATATGATAGGTAAAGAGATAACTAGGTTTCATTGTATCTGGTGGCCGGCTATGTGTATGGCCGCGGGTATTAATCCTCCCAGCAAGATTCTGGTACACGGTTGGTTGCTCGTAGGGGGAGAAAAGATGTCAAAGACCAGTTTAAATAAGATAGACCCCGTAGACCTAGTAGATGAGTTTGGCCTGGATCAGTTTCGTTATCTTTTGGTGAAAGGTTCACCATTCGGCCCAGATAGCGAATTCAGCTATGAAGAACTTAAGAGACGTAATAACTCAGACTTGGCCAATAATTTAGGTAATCTGCTTTCCAGAGTTTTAGCGGTGGTTAATTCAAAGTGTGATTCGATAACGCCCAAAGTTGACACGGACTCTATCCTAAAGCCGGCGGCAGACTTAGCAGTTGAGTCTGCTAAGGAAAATTGGGACAATTTCTCTCCGGCAAACGCACTTGAAGCGATATGGAACTTACTTCGAGCAACCAATGCCTATTTGGAGACCAACGAACCGTGGAAAGGCGAACCCGGGGAAAAAGTTAATAAGGTACTAGGGGATTCGCTTGAAGTGCTTAGGATAGCTGCAGTATTGATAAGTCCTGTGATGCCTACTTCGGCTGCAGAAATACTTACGCGGATCGGCCTTACAAATTACTTGGATGACGTATCGCTTAGCGATGATCTTGGCTGGGGACAATATCCGGGAGGTTTTCAAATCAAAAAAGATGCGCCACTGTTTAACAGAATAAAGTAGATCTGATCTAACATATCAGCTAAGCGACACAGGTGTTAAGTAGTCGCCGTCTAATTTGCAATAAGACTTTTTTCTCGACTTTAGCACTTGTATGTGCAAGGAGGTATCATCTACCAGGTATTTCTTTTAATTTTGGGCTATTTGTTTTGTAGTGCGGTAATACTTTTATATATAGAATTGGCTGCGGTTTCTATTTCAGTTGAGCTAAAGTACTTTTTATTGAAATCTAATTTAAAACATTGTTCCAATTCGTTTGAGATCGTGTCTTTATTAAATATGTAGATCTGTTTTTCAATATGGGTCATTGTCATTGAATTAAGAGAGTCTCGTAGACTCTTAATGGAATATTCGTTTTTGGTATGAAAACCAAGCAGTCTCAGTACGGTTAAAGCCACAAAACAAATTGAGAAGTGAGATTCAATGTGTTCTTTCTTATATACGAATACCGAACGGGTTTTAAGGTCACTTTTATAGATACGAAAAGAATCTTCGATTTTCCATAAATTGGAGTAACGATTCATAATTTCTTGCCCTCAAGCTTAATTCATAATGCGTCAACATTCCTGATTCTGAGGCGACATTACGTTTTAACTCTCTGCAAATAGTTGAAGGATGAACCCCAACTTCTCTTGCAATCTCAGATTGAGTCAAACCGCTACGCCTAAAGGCATAAATTTGATAACGTATATCAATGGTGAGTTGTGAATATTTATTCAATGTGCATCCTTTCTGATAATTTGGTTCACATTGATACTATCGCAGCTCACCATTTATCTATTGGATATTGCACTTGGATAAATATTGCACTTGGATTTAGAATTCAGGAACTATTTGAATCTATAGTTCAGCTTATAATTCCACTGCTATAGAACCACATATAACGTATTATCCAACATGGCACAACGTGCGATGGAGCAATTAGCAGAAAGGGGAATAGTTATTGATGCGATGAAAGGTCTAACACAATTAAGCAGTGCTGATGCTCATTCGGTTGAACAGGTTATAACAGAAGAAAACGGAGGTCCTAATGGTA
>JAJZNL010000057.1 GCA_021852345.1 Actinomycetes bacterium | reverse complement strand
AAACTTGGAATTAATAATGCGACACATGAAGGATTAAATCGTAGAGTCAGATTAATTATTAATCGAGCCTATGGTTTCCACAGTGCCAATGCAGCACTTGGACTGATTATGTTAGCTCTTGGTCCCATTGAACATGTATTACCACATGAATGTAAACGACCTCCGGATCTCTAAAATTTACCCACAGTTATGCCTGGAGTCCTAAAAAATTATCGCTTTCAGTTTTTTTAATTTAGCTATCCAAACTTTAAACTTGACTACAACTAGCATTTTATGGACTTTATTTGACTAATAACCGTAACTGGTTAAAGTAATTATTTGGCAGTGCTGAAGTTGTGGGGAAAAGTAAAATCTGTCACCGCAGGGCGTAGCTGTACGGCTTGAGAACAGATGGAAGTTTTGTTCCGCTCATCAAAAACTTGTCCACTGAAGCGGCAACAGACCTTCCTTCGGCAATTGCCCAAACTATCAAACTTTGACCACGAACGGCATCTCCTGCGGCAAATACATTCTTGCCCCCCGCGAACCAATTCTGATCGACGGAAATGCAGCCTCTGTCGTTTTTAGAGATACCTGGGTACCCTTCCATTAGTTTCAAATCTGGGCCAACAAATCCCATTGCAAGTAACACCATTTCGGCTTTTAGGATCCTTTTGCTTTCTGCCAACTGATTAAAAGACAGGGTGTTTCCCTGTATTATCTGTTCAACCTGGACAATCTCAATTCCGCTTAAATTTTCACCGTCATCGGATAGGTATTCGGTTGCGGTTACCGAAAAGAGTCTTTGACCACCCTCTTCATGAGCCGAAGACGTTCTTAGGATAATTGGCCATGTAGGCCACGGATTTTCAAGAGTTCGAGTTTTTGGAGGCTCAGGCATAATTTCAAGTTGCATTATTGATTTTGCCTCCTGTCTGATTGCCGTCCCCAAACAGTCAGCACCCGTGTCTCCGCCGCCAATTATTATTACGTTTTTATCTTTGGCAGAGATAGTCGGTTTAGCTTGAGTACCTTCGCAAAATAGATTTGATTCTTTTAGATACTCCATAGCGAGGTAAGTTCCATTGTATTTCCTACCGTTGAGATTAAGATCTCTTGCAACCGTAGAACCGATAGTTAAAATTACAGCATCATAGTTGTTTTCCAAGTCAGATATCCTAACTTCATTAAAGCCACCTTGGACGTTCACTGCTTGTTCTGATTTTACGTTAACAACTATGCTGGAGCAAATAAAGTTAACGCCCTCTTTAGTCAGCTGATCAATCCGTCGGTCTAAAACATGCTTTTCCATTTTGAATTCTGGAATTCCGTATCTCAAGAGTCCGCCGGGTTTTTCCTGGCGCTCAAAAACATCCACGTCATGGCCCGCACGGGCAAGCTGCTGCGCTGCGGCTAATCCAGCAGGACCTGATCCTACGATGGCAACTTTTTTACCGGTTCTCAACGAAGCGATAATTGGAGAAAAAATATCATCTTTGACACCGTGTTCCACTATTGAAAGTTCAATCTGTTTAATGGATACGGGTTCGGCGTTAATGCCCAAAACGCAGGAGCCCTCACAAGGTGCTGGGCAAAGCCTACCAGTAAAATCCGGAAAGTTATTTGTGGCATGAAGTCTTTCAAAAGCCAACTCCCACTCGCCTTTGTAAACGAAGTCGTTCCATTCTGGAATTAAATTACCCAAAGGACAACCTTCATGACAAAAAGGTATACCACAATCCATGCAACGAGCACCCTGGATCGAAAGTTCGCTATCGTCCATCTCGTTGTAAACTTCGTTATAATCTTTTTTTCTGATTTCAACGGGACGTCTCGTTGCCGTCTGCCTGTTGTACTTCAAAAATCCTGTTATATCGCCCATTTTTTTACCTTAAAATTCATTCTTATGATTGCACAGTTTTTCAAAAACTATTCATATGATTAACCGTGAGCCGAAGCCATAATAGCTTCATTAATGTCCTGGCCTCGCTCCGTTGCTTCCAGTGTAACGTCCAAAACTCTTCTGTAGTCTTTGGGCATTACTTTTTTAAAGTGATAAAGCTCAGATTCAAATGATGCCGTAATCTTTGCAGCAACTTCTGAGTCTGTGAGATGCAAGTGTTCTTGAATAATTGAGCCCAGAAATTCAACATCGTCTTCATCTAATGATTCCAATGAAACCATCTCCATGTTTAATCTTGTAACAAAATCGCCCTTTGGATCATAGACATATGCAACTCCGCCGGACATACCCGCACCAAAATTTCTTCCAGTCGGACCTAGAATAACGACCTTACCGCCGGTCATGTATTCACAGCAATGATCGCCAACGCCTTCGACTACCGCAACAGCTCCGGAATTTCTCACCGCAAATCGCTCGCCGACCTGTCCAGAAATAAAAGCATATCCCGATGTCGCTCCATACAAAATTACGTTACCAGCAATAATATTTTGAGCAGGATCAAAGACAGATTCTTGAGGAGCTCTTATTACAATCTTTCCTCCCGAAAGACCTTTGCCGACGTAATCATTAGAATCACCAATCAACTTAAGAGTGATTCCTCTGGGCAGAAATGCGCCGAAAGATTGTCCGGCAGAACCGTCAAAGTTAACGGTTATAGTATCATCGGGCAAACCGGCTTCACCATATTTTCTCGATACCACAGATCCGAGCATCGTGCCTACAGTTCTGTTTCTATTAGTTATGTTGTAGTTAAGGACAACTGCAATCTTATTTTCAATTGCTTGTTCGGCACCGCAAATAATCTCATTATCCAACGCTTTTTCCAATCCGTGATCCTGGGAAACACTTTGGCTGAATTTAGGACTGTCTCCGTTAAATCCGCCGGGTACGGTTAATATTGGTTCCAAATTCAATTTGGATCCCTTTAAATGGTTGATCTTATCGTTAGCTTGAAGGAGATCGACTCGACCAACAGCTTCGTCTAAACTACGCAGTCCCAGTGATGCCAAAATCTCTCTAACTTCTTGGGCAACGAATTCAAAAAAATTGACGACGAATTCAGCTTGTCCGGAATAACGCTTTCTAAGTTCCGGATTTTGAGTAGCAATTCCGACGGGACAGGTATCGAGATGACAAACCCTCATCATCACGCAGCCTGAAACCACTAACGGTGCCGACGCGAATCCGTATTCTTCAGCTCCCAAGAGTGCAGCTATTACAACATCTCTTCCAGTCTTCAGCTGCCCATCCACTTGCACGACTATTCTGTCTCGAAGGCCGTTCATGACAAGCGTCTGTTGGGTTTCTGAAAGTCCGATCTCCCAAGGGGTGCCCGCGTGTTTGAGAGAAGTCAGTGGCGAGGCTCCTGTACCACCATCACTTCCAGATATTAGGACGACGTCCGCATGTGCCTTAGAAACACCGGCAGCTACCGTTCCAACTCCAACTTCAGAGACCAACTTTACATGAATTCTTGCCTTTGGATTTGAATTCTTCAAATCATGTATCAGCTGAGCCAAATCTTCAATAGAGTAGATATCATGATGTGGCGGAGGTGATATCAGACCGACTCCCGGAGTTGATTTTCGAGTTTTGGCAATCCACGGATAAACTTTATGCCCTGGAAGCTGACCGCCTTCACCGGGTTTTGCACCCTGAGCCATCTTGATTTGAATATCGTCTGCATTGACCAAGTACTCTGAAGTAACTCCGAAACGTCCAGAAGCCACTTGCTTAATTGCGCTCCGACGCGAATCGCCGTTTGGATCCGGAACAAATCTGTCCGAATCCTCTCCACCTTCACCAGTATTAGATCGAGCCTTAAGACGATTCATGGCAATAGCAAGAGTCTCGTGGGCTTCTTTAGAGATAGAACCGTAAGACATTGCTCCGGTTGAAAATCTTTTCACAATATCAGATATCGATTCGACTTCACCGACATCAATAGGCGTTACCCTGGTTTCGTCAAATTTAAACAAACCTCTAATCGTCGCCAATTTTTCAGATTGGTCGTTTATCGCTTGGGTATACTCCTTGAAAACGTCATAACGCTTTGACCTTGCCGCATGCTGTAACTTATAAACCGTCTCGGGGTTAAAAAGATGAATTTCACCTTCGCGGCGCCACTGATACTCGCCTCCGATTAAGATCTTGCGAAAAGCAAGTTCACCTTGTCGTTTTTCAAAACCATAGCTATGATTAATCAGGACATCCTGCTGTAGCTCGTCAAAACCTATACCGCCGAGCCTGGACGAGGTATTGCAGAATGCAAAATCAATTAAATCTTCACCGATGCCAACCGCTTCAAATATCTGGGCGCCGCAGTAAGAACTTACCGTAGAAATACCCATTTTTGACATGATCTTTAAAACGCCCTTAGAAAAAGATTTTACGAGATTTTTTTCGGCTTGACGTTCCGTAATTTGGTTAATTTGTCCTGTCTTGATAAGGTCTTTAGTGGTCCTAATGGCCAAATAAGGACATACAGCAGCCGCGCCATATCCGATTAATAAAGCAATGTGATGCACCTCCCTTGCATCGCCGGCTTCTACTACCAACCCGACTTTAGCCCGTGTCTTATTCTTAACTAAGTGATTATGAACGGCACCAGTCAAAAGTAACGAAGGTATCGGCGCCAAGGTCTCGTCAAATATTCTATTTGATAGGACTACTATATTGGCTCCTTCTAAAATTGCTTGGTCAACCTTGTTGCAGATCGCAAGCAATGCCGTTTTCATAGCGTCGCTTTCACCGATATTAAAAACTCCGTCAATAACTACAGGTTTAAATAATATTTCAGAGTTGTCCTCGTTTATGTAGGCCAATTTTGTCAGTTCAGATTCGGTAAGGACAGGCCTCGGTAGGACGATTTTAAGTGTCGAATTAACCGACGGTTCAAACAAATTGTGATCGGGGCCAACCAAAGTTCTCACAGAAGTAACCATCTCTTCTCTAAGTGCATCCAAAGGCGGATTAGTAACCTGTGCAAACAGCTGACTAAAATAATCAAACAATAGTCTTGGTCGATCTGAAATTGCAGCTATGGCAGTGTCAGATCCCATCGAACCGATCGGTTCTATGCCTGTTTTGGCCATTGGTGTCAGAATTATCTTAAGCTCTTCTTGGGTATATCCAAAAACTCGCTGCTCAGTAACTAAATTGCTCCTCTGGGCAAAGAGTGAATCTCTAATCGGAAGATCTTCAATTCGTACCACGCCGGATTTCAGCCAACTTCTGTAGGGTTTTTCATCTCCGAGTTGATCCTTTATTTCATTGTCTTCTAAAATTCTGCCTAATGAGGTATCCACAAAGAACATTTTGCCCGGAGTCAACCTGCCCTTTTTAACTATAGATCTTGGGTCGACGTCGAGTACTCCAACTTCAGATGCCATGATAACTTCGTCGCTGTCTGTTATCCAAAATCTTGACGGCCTCAATCCATTTCTGTCCAAAACCGCACCGATGCGAACACCATCAGTAAAGGTTACCGATGCGGGTCCGTCCCATGCTTCCATCAGGCAGGCATGAAATTCGTAAAATGCACGTCTCTGATCGGACATAAACTCGTGATTTTCCCAAGCTTCGGGAATCATCATAAGTACGCTGTGTGCTAAAGTCCTGCCCCCCATATACAGCAGTTCCAACACTTCGTCAAAACTTGCAGAATCTGATGCGCCTTCTGTAATGACCGGAAATATCTTTTGGATATGGTCGCCAAAGCGCTCACTCTTAAGAAGGGCTTCTCTGGCTTTCATCCAGTTCCTGTTTCCGCGCAGCGTATTGATCTCACCGTTATGTGCGATAAATCGGTATGGATGAGCCAGACTCCAAGCCGGAAACGTGTTCGTAGAGAATCTGGAGTGCACCAACCCTATAGCAGACACTAGCGAGGGGTTTTTTAGGTCAAAGTAAAAGTCTCGCAGCTGAATTGCAGTTAGCATTCCTTTATATACGATTACCTTGTGAGAGAAGGACGAAAAATAGACGCCTTCATACCGATGTTCAAGTTGCTTTCTTAAAATAAAACAAGCTATTTCAAATTCATCTGCGGTTTTTGACTCAAAATCGATATTACCTTTAAATCCAAATGCCAGTTGATAAAATTTTGGCATTGCATCTTTAGCGCTTTGACCGATTAATGATTCATCAACTTCAACCTCGCGAAAGCCGATATAGTTCAACGATAGCTCTGAGGCTAAAGTTGTCAATTCTTTTTCAAACTGAAGAAATTCTATTTTAGAAATTCTGTTGTCAAAAAATAGCTGTCCGATTGCAAATGTATCCGGTAACTCAATCCCCTGCTTATAAAATTCATCCCTGAAAAATTGATCGGGAAGCTGCAATAGTATTCCGGCACCATCACCAGTATTTTCTTCTGCCCCTTTAGCACCTCTGTGCTCAAGATTTTCGAGAATCTTCAAGGCTCTGTCGATTATGGAATGAGACCTCTCGCCTTTGATGTTTGCAATAAAACCTACGCCGCAGGCATCGTGTTCATATTGCGGGTCATATAATCCAATTTGATTCGTCTTTTTCAATTCGTCATCCCTTGTTACTACTATCGCCGAGCAAAAAAATTTTAATACAAAGCTCGGTACCATAAATTTAAGCCCATAATTCAGCCGTTATTAAACGACATTCTTATGAGGTTTCTTCATTGAAGCGCTACTATCTCAATAGATTTTTTCATTACTTTGCTAGTTTCATACTTAATTTTTAGTTCGTTGAATAAATCAAACTCCAAGCAAACTAAGCAAACCAAGCAGAAATTACCTCAAAGCAATAAACTATAAACTCACCCTTTTGCCGATGCTACGCTGCAATTGAGAGCCTTTTGGTGCGACACTGCACTGCACTGCAGTTTAGGATCTGTAGTCAAAAGATCCAAACGTCAATAGGCCAAAACAGCAAAAAGTCCGTAATGCCACACTTGTGATACTTTGCAATAGATTAAAGGCAAAATATAACAGTTGGCATATACCGTGGGACGACGCTGACCCAAAAGTAATAAGATTATTTTAGCAAAAAATTTAGTGATGAGCGCAACAATGCATCGTACAAATTTACAAATTCAACCTAATTTGTAGCAAAATCATTCAAAGCATTTAACAGATATGAGATATCAATGATAAAAAAAGTCAGTACGGCAATTGTAGGCGGCGGAATTATTGGCATGACGATTGCCCTTGAGTTGGCTTTAAGAGATATCGATAGCATGATTATTGACGAACCAACCTCTTCTAAAACGACGGCTGCCGCTGCCGGTATGATCGCACCGATTTCAGAGGCAGTCTTTAACGAGGGAACATTAATAAAACCCAATCTTCATGCTCAGCAACTTTGGTCTGTTCTGGCAGATAGGCTAACAGAGCTGACCGGTAATGAATCGTCGCTTTCTAACATACCGTCTTTGCTGATCGCCAAAACAAAAGACGACAAAGCCATTATCGACAACCTTGTCAACTATTATGAACAATGTAATCTCAAGATTGAAAAGCTGTCAAATTTGCAATGCGGTGACGTTTTGGCAGGTCTGACTCCTAACTTTAATTCAGGAGCTTTGCTGTTATCGGACTATTTTGTGGAACCATTAAAAGAGTTACATCTAATAGAAACTGCTTATCGTAAACTTGGCGGTGAGATCACAAATTCAACTGCGACTTCTCTGGATATAAATTTATCTCAAATTACGTTATCCAATAATGACATCATAGAGGCAAAGGACATAGTTTTAGCCACCGGTAATTCGGGAGCCGAAATTCTTGGCCAAAAATATGCCTCAAAACTGCAGGTGATAAAGGTAAAAGGTCAAATCATGACCTTAAAATTAAACGAAACGGCAATAAAATTAGAACGAGTTTTAAGGGGATTCGTGAAAGGGACCCCGGTCTATTTAGTACCGCGATCCGGCGATGAATTAGTAGTCGGTGCTACTCAAGAATATACGGGTTTTGAAATTGGGAACACTGTTGAAGGGCTATTTAATTTAATAGAACCAGCAATCAGTCTTTTCCCGTCGCTTCGAGACGCGGAAATAAAATCAATCGGACACGGCTTCCGTCCGGGTACTGTAGATAACATAGCCTACATCGGCCGAATAGCATCCACAAATATCATCTGCGCTTTCGGACACTACCGCCACGGGGTACTTCAAGCTCCGCTAACCGCTGAAATTGTGGCAGATGAAATTCAAGGCGAATCAAATCAATTTGTTGAAATTTTTTCGCCGAACCGTGCAGACTTAACTCAATCAGTTTAAAAGTTTTCAACATTAGGAATTGACTCAATCCAAGTTTTAATGCAAAATCTACAGTTCCAAAATGACTATACCTATTACGCTGAAATAAGTCAGTATCTTCTAGCTATCCATTACTGATTAAAACTCTAATCCTAAGCAGCGTCTGCATTGGAGGATTAGGTACTTATTAACGAATTCAAAACCGTTCCAGTCTACAGTACATATTCATGGTTGTTTTTATGTTTGTGCGTAAAGTCCTAACTTCAACTCCGAATTGCAACACTAGTAATGTCACTAGTATAGCTTAGCTGTATTGAATTATGTACTTCATATGGAGACCTATATCCTAGGCATTTTCTTGGTCTGTGATTCAGTTCGTTTGTAATGGCTTGTAGTTCGGATTTATCGATCTTTGAAAAGTCTGTCTTTTTTGGATAATACTGGCGCAGTAATCCATTGGTATTTTCATTGGTTCCTCTTTCAATAGATGAATATGGATGTGCGAAGAATATGCTTGCCCCTAATTTGTCAGATATCTCACTATGGTTGGCAAATTCTTTACCGTTATCAAATG
>JAJZNL010000044.1 GCA_021852345.1 Actinomycetes bacterium | reverse complement strand
CCATGCGGCTCTGTATTTGATGTTGTTTCGCTTGCCGTACTCTGACAGTTTCATAATTACCATAGTAGTACATGTAATAAAACTGTGTGCGTTTACTATGAAATAATGTACTAGTTATTCACACCTGTAACAGCGAGCCGATCAAATTTAGCATAGACAAATTTATAACCGGTGAAAAAATTTGAATCGTACATTTAAAATTCCATTTAACAATTCAACAAAATTATTCTAAAATTGCCATTAGGCCTCGCTCCAAAGCAATAACGTATACCAGCAACTGCAACGGCTTAAATAAGGAGAATTCACTTTGATAATTTCAATAAGCCCCTCAATGATTCATTAATTTGAGCCTCTGAGACTTTTAATTTTCTGCAAATAGTTCGAAATTGATTGTTTCGAAAAAATCGCAGCAAGTTAATCTTCCCTGTTGAACTTATCCCTAAATTTATGTCTCATTTCATTAACAGCGTCAGGAAGCCCTGAGTTCTTAATGGTTTTATTTGCATCGTACCAACTTGCATTACCGATCCGTTTGAGGTTTCGCTCAATAAAAAGAGCGGATCCAAACATAATTGCAAATCCGACAAAAGAAAGTGGAATCGAACGAGAGAGCATAAATATTAAATCTGCCAATCCGACAAGCACACCAATTACTCCAAGAAGCGTAGATTTACCTGCATATTTATATACGGAGCTTGAAGTGACTTTATCGACAAGCTCTTTGTCTTGCGCATAAAGCCTTTGCTCCATTTCATGCAATATTCTTTGTTCTTCTTCTGATAATGGCATACTTTAATTAAATTATACTTTATTTTTATTATTCTTTTATGTCCAAATTTTATTTTTTTATTTTTTTGGATTTTTTTACTAAACTCTTTGTCTGTATAAACTTCTACGTATATTATTTTATTAAGATTCAAACAATAATATTCGGAAAATTAAGACCCAATCTTAACAGCATAAATTGGTTCTATCCCGTCACAAAAGCCCACGAAAAACAAAGAAAACACCTTAGTGGAGTTTGCCAATTCGTCTTGAACTTTACCCTTCATGTTTTTAGCTTAGCTCAGTCTGGATCGACAGTCAATACCATTAAAAGCTAATAGGTATTATTAAAACTCCTCATAATTCAAACTTACCGAGCTTAACCCAACTCCTTGACACAAAGGGAGAATCAATTACCGTTGAACTGTTTACACAATCTTTCTCATAGTCCTACTCTGCCAGGTTCATACGTATAATACAACACAACACCAACGAACACTATCGCGTGCAAAACTGGCAGCAGTTATTAGCCCCATTGAGCCTCTCCCCGTTTTTTTGTCACAAGTTTGCCCTCTTTAATCAAACTGGCCGGTCCTATGGAATCTAGCCCGAAACGATCTTTTACATTGTATAACACTTCAGTTATTTTGCTTAAAGCGGTCTGTTCAAATAAGTTTTGCTGCGACAATATTTCTGGCTCGTTTAGATTAGTTAGTCCCAATCCGAAAAGCCTTATCGGCGTATTGAGAATACCGTCTACCGACATTGAGTTAAAGTATTGCCCCATAACAACTCTCTTGGCGCCCTCCAATATCTTAAAGATGTCATCCGTAGGCTTAGCCATCGTATTGGATCTGGTTGTAATCTTGAAATCTTTGTCTTTAATTTTTACGACAATTGTTCTTGCCGTTAAATTATTTGCTTTAAGCCGAACAGTTAGATTGTCAGCCAATTTTGGTATTTCATTTAAAATCTGCTCGCAACGGGTAATGTCAGTTTCATACGTAGTCTCAATTGAAATTGATTTTGGGACAGATTCAACCTCAACGGATCTTTCGTCTCTGGCATTTAAAACATCTAGTAGCCATTTTGCCCCTGAAGGTTTAAGAATTGACTCCAAAAATTCTTTAGATACCTTATTAACATCACCAACTTTTAAAATTCCGTAAGAATTTAATTTGGCCACCGTCTTAGGACCGATACCCCATATCTCTTTTAATTCAAGATTTGACATAAACACAAGCTCGTCACCCGGCGGTACCTCAAAGATTCTGCTACCTCTTAAAACATTTTGATTGGGAATGGTAACTTTCGGTTTTGCTTTTTTTGAGGCTATCTTTGCTACCAGCTTAGAGGTTCCTATGCCGACACAACAATCCAGGTCTAATCCCGCCTTCACTGAAGCAATAATTGAATTTGCAATTTGTATATTTGAACCAAATATTTTATGTCCGTGAGTAACATCCAAAAAAGCTTCATCTAAGGATACGAATTCAACGTAAGGGCTATAAGATTGCAGAATTTCTGCAAGTTGTTTGCTGATCTGGGCATAACGGTTATATCTCCCAGATAGGAATACCGCCTGAGGACTAAGTTTCTTAGCCATCAGTATCGACATACCAGATTTAACTCCATACGCTCGTGCTTCGTAGGTACAAGCTGCCACAACTCCGCGACTGGAAAGCCCCCCCACAACGACTGGTTTGCCCTTTAACTCGGGATTATCCTTTACCTCCACAGATGCAAAAAATGCATCCATATCAACGTGCAAGATATCCATTCTTAATAATCTGAACTGTTCAAAACTATTCTTCTAAAATTTTCGGCATAAGCTATATCTCCCAACTTACCGTCTCTTTGAGCACTTTTTCGTAAAAATTCAGAAATATACGATGCGTCATTTTTAACACGAGACTCGTATGCCAATACTGCCTTAATTTTTTGATCTATTCCATCTGAAACGTCTACTGCTGTATCGGGATGTAGGGTTCCGCTAAGCAATACTGTAGGGACCTGGTACGGTTCGCCGGCTTCCCTATGATAAAAGGGCATGGCCGCTTCGGGAGAGATACAATCCATAACTGCAAGCCCTGTAGTTCTGTGGTCACGATGATTATAGTAGTTGCCTGGAAAAAAGACCGCAGTGGGGTCGGGACAAATTACCACATTCGGTCGAAAGGATCTTATCTGTTTCACAATCTTAAACCTGAGATCTTCTGTTTCAAAAATCTCGCCATCTGGGATCATGTAGCTTTCAACCGAATCAATGCCTAAATGCAAGGCTGCGTTGTTAGCTTCAAATTGTCTTATCTCGGCAACCCGTCTCGGCTCTAAAGACATATCAAAACTTCCTTTGTCACCTGCAGCAAGGTATATCAATTTGACGCTGGAGCCGTTTTTGGCAAAAGTTGCCAACGTTCCACCACAAGCAGTCTCGGCATCGTCAGGATGAGCAAATATAGCCAAAACCCTCGCGGGTAAATCTTTAAAAATCCCCACCATCATTCGACCGATCCAAGGCTAAGCGTCAAAGGTTCGACAACTCCTTGTTGAAATCTTCAAGATCGTTAAATCCTTTATATACACTTGCAAACCTCATGTACGAAACGTTATCCAACTCTTTAAGTTTAGAAAGTATCAACTCACCGATCTGTTTAGTCTGAGCGATAAAACTTTCGGCAAAAATTTGATCTTCAATTTCTTGGACAATCACTTTAATCGTCAAATCATTTATCGGACGATTTTTACAGGCTGCAGTTATGCCAGCCACCATCTTGTCTTCGTTAAACAACTCTTTGTCCCCAGATCGCTTTACGACCTGAAATTGCGGCTGCAAGTATTCATAAGTCGTAAATCTAAAATGACACTTCATACATTCCCTGCGACGTCTAATTCCCGACCCATTTTTAATGGATCGGGAATCAATCACTTTATCTTGATCTTGGTTGCAAGTTGGACATCGCATATATCTGATATTCTAATACATTGTTGTCAGCTAGTGCCTTATAACGATCTTTTCTCCCACATACAGAGCTGACGAATTAGTCTGGGCATTAATCTGAGCAATCAACGCCTGAGGATCTGCTGGATCCAATTTAGCCGCCAATGAAGCGGCGGTCTGTCCCTTGCTCACGGTAATTACGGTAGGCGATACATTATGGGTTGGAGTAGATTTAAAGAAACTATGAAATCCAATGCTCGGACCGAACAGTAGCACAAACATAAACAGAGTCAACAAAACTGCCTTGGCGACTTTTGTCTTAAAGGCCGTTGCAACTAAACCATAAAGCGCTTTTGCGTCTCGAGCGTAACCAGAAGCAACCTTAGGGCTCTCCACTACTGTTTTTGAGAATCGTTTTGAGCTCGGAGTTTCTTTGAGAGATCGAACATAAGAATCGTTTATGGACACGATTTTTTGCCCTGAGGTCTTTTTAAGGTCGGTTATGAACTTTGATGAATTGCCTCCGACGACTGATGTCCTTTCAAAGTCGTCACTTTGATCATCTAAAGCAAGAGCTCCTTCGCAAAAATCGTTATAATCCCCATATGAATCGGAAACCAACCTAGGAAGAGGTCTTTTACGCGCAGCAACTTTTCTGCCTGCGCTTCTTGTTTGCCGATAATTCAATTGGTCCATAATCTTCTCCATTCCGCTTTAAATTTTGCCGTAACAGTTTTTCAACTATTCCTATATTTAAACCTTTTAATTAAATATTTTCCACTAACAATTCCCATACAGTAACCTACATAAATATTCGTACATATGTTCTAACATTAGCTTAACACCAAACTGCTACATTTTGTGGATTTTTTCGTACATATGTTTGTTTTTTCTATTTTCTTGGGTTAAAATTGAAATAATTCGATTTTGATAAGTTGAATAACACAAGGAGCCAGGCTAATGGATGACAAAATACTTACTAAAAAACGACTCGAAATTCTTTCATATATTGAATCATGTGTTAGAGACAAAGGGTTTCCGCCGTCGGTGCGTGAAATTGCCAAATCAGTCAATCTGTCGTCGGCGTCATCAGTCCACTCTCATTTGAATACATTGGTAAGCGGTGGGTATCTAATTAGAGATCCGTCCAAACCCAGAGCAATCAGAGTCAATATGAATGGAAACGCAGATAATTCGGCCTCGAACAAAACAGATTTGACTATGTCCAAAACTGAGCCAGTTAGCGACGCAAAGGTTTCGCAAATTCCTATTTTGGGATCGGTGGCCGCTGGAGCCGGAGTTTTGGCTGAGGAGAACATCGAAGATTACTTAAACATCTCACCATCGTTATTGGGGAGCGGATCTTTCTTCGCGCTTCGTGTCAGAGGTGAATCGATGATAAATGCGGGTATATTTAACGATGATCTGTTAATTTGCAGATCACAAAATACAGCTGAAATGGGTGAGATAGTCATAGCGGGAATCAACGATAATGAAGCAACGGTAAAATACTATCATCGCGATAAAGAAGACATATTACTCAAGCCAGCAAACGATAACTTCAAAGTAATCAAAGTCAAAGAAGATGAGGTCACAATCTTCGGTAAAGCCGTTACGGTCATAAGATCTTTAATTTAATATTCTAAATTATATTTGAATTGCCGCCCGACAGATAAAGTTGCTTCGGTCAATTTATTAAACATTTCAGCTACGGCAGCTTAGATTAAACATTTAGCTAGGAATACCAGCCAAACACATCTACTATCACTTGAGTACTGCCGAAAGCATTAGCGATATTAATTTGCCCAGAACCCAATATAACTTCGTCCATATTTGACGTCGCCCATATCGCTTGAGACCAATTTAGGTCAGACGTATTCGGCTCCGTTTGTCCGGGAGGCCACGCCGTCAAAAAAGACCATTGCGTAGTACTTGCAACCGTAATGTTAGCGACTACCGCAACTGGAGGGGTAGTCGAAGTTAAGGACGGGATGGAACTGGTTCCCGACGACTGTCCGGCCACAGTCACCGACAAATTCTCTCCTGTCGAGCTCAACGATTTGTTTGCACACTGATTGCCTGAGGTCAACCTTGTATCGCAAATCCTAAAAGGAACTATGGGATTAAAAAAACCTTCATTGCCCTGAACGGTTCCAGGTATATCCTGGGGTCCCGTAAAATACCCCTCGACATCAACAACTAAATCGGCTGTGCCAAATGCGTTATAGACACTTATTTGCCCATAGCTACTCGAATTTTGACTCACTCCGACTACAATTCTGTTGGCAACTGTTTGTCCACTGTCCCAATTTAGGACAGATGTTTGTGGCATTGGCGCTCCTGTCGGCCAGACAGTGAAATATCCGCCGTTTGAATTTGTGTTCGTAGCCGTGATTTCTAGCACAACGGCAGCAACGCCGCTTGATGGTACGTTTCCGATACCAGTTATTTGAAAGTTGGTTGTCGTATTTTGAAGCAGGGTGCTTGAAGATCCTTCGTAACCACTGTTTACTCGAGTGTCAATCAATCTATTGGGTGGCAGAGCGATAAAAGCTCCTTGATCCGATGAAGTCGAATAGGAAACATAGTAGCCCATCAAGTCGACAATAACATCGGTTGACCCGACAGGCCCATCAGTTATCTCAATCTGCCCGTTTTGTCCTATCTGCACCACGACCAAGGCAGCTTTACTCTGATTGCTGTTCCAATTAATATTTGATACGTTCGGTTCGGAAGTTCCCGCCGGATAAACTGTTAAAAATCCACCAGTCGACTGAGTATTCGTAACCGTCAGACTGACAACGACCGCGGTGGCATTGGTCGGAACAATCTGAGTCCCAAAAGTACCCGTGACCGTAAGCGAATCGGTCTGATTCGGTTGCATTGTCTGACCTTGATACTGGTATCCGCTATTAGATCTGGTATCCATTATTCTCACAGGAGTCAGCGCGAAATAGGGATAGCCTTCAAGATATTCAAATTGATCAGTTCCTGAAGAAACCGATGTTCCAGTTGAATTAGTTACATAGACGTTCACAGTCGACGCATTCGACGTAGATGGAGAAACCGCAATTATTTCAGTTGACGACACTACGGAAACAGAAGTAGCAGGTTGCGTGCCAAACGAGACAGAAGATCCACTGGTAAAATTAGTTCCTAAAATTTCAACCGAGGTATTACCCGAAATCGGACCTGATGGTGGCGTCAAACTGGCGATTACTGGAAGTCCAGATGTTGAAGGAGTTACCGTATTGGAATCGGTCGACGGAAGCGAGGTGCCAAAGTTGTCAGTTGCTTGAACGGTAAAATAGTAACTAGTGCCATTTGTAAGCGAATTAATTGTTACGTAATTATTGGGCGGTGTGCCTGCTATCGAGTCTGATGTAATCAAATTACCTCCAGAATAAACGTTAATCGTATAACCGGTAAGCTGAGAATAGTTTAAAGGTGCTATCCAAGTAACCGTCGCCTGCGAATTTCCGGCCGCCGCAACAACGCTCGTAGGAGCCGCTGGTGGCTGACCCACGAAAATTTGAGAGTTGGCCGTAACAAGAGAAATACCGCCAGGAGTAAGCACCTGAACTCCATAAACTCCCTGCGACAGCTGAGGAACGGTAAAACTTAGTTGAGTACTAGATACTGAATTAAACGAACTTACAACTGTCGAACCTATCACCAGCTCCATTACATTAGTTAAATTCGATCCGTAAACCGTCAACTGTTGCCCAGATTGTATGAACGAACTTGACAGACTCGAAATTGCGGGAGCCGGTGTTAAATTTGCTAATACCTGAGCCCAGGTAAATTGATAACTGAGCTGAACCCCCGAAGTGTCACCGACGAAAATTTCTGCATAACTTGGAGCATATATAGTTCCGCCAATTGGCTGAGGACTAGTTGTAAAACCATCACCTTGGCTGCAGGGGTTGCAGTCATAGGAACCCAGAATATTGTCTCTGTGCCCCCAACATCCCGTAGTGTTGGTTGAAGTGCAATCCAAATTTGCCGATCCCGGTCCGTCCTCATACATCCACATGTAATCAGCGGCCAAAACCGACTGCATGCCTCCGGCCCAATTCGACCCGTACGAAGTAAAACTGTATCCCGAGGGGATAATTGGATCCGTCGAGTCGACAGCAGCCGTCTGAGCTGCAGTATCCAATGCGGACGTAGTCCCTGTAATGGGAGTCAATCCCCTGGCCACCCGTTCTTCGTTTGCGATTACAAAAAGTTGTTGAGTATAACTTAATGACATATAGTTAGAAGGCATATCAACAGGGGTTGCGCCTTCCATCAAAATAGCATTATCTATTGCGGCAAGTGCACTCAAATAGCACCCTTGTGAGTTATCCGGTTGACCGTTTTGGACACAAACATTGTTATAATTCGGATTTGGAGAAATATTAGAAGCGGGATTATTTGGCGGTAATATCCCCGATGCGTCTGCAAATTTATTGCCATAGAGTGATCCACAGAGCCCAACGATCAAAATCGTTAATGAAGCTACAATAAAACCCATCTTTTTTAGTTTGCCTGTCAATTATATTACCCCTGTCATGTATGTTACCTGTATTTTTAAATATCTATATAATACATATCGGCAAGTTCGTAAATACAATATAGTTGCTGCAGCAAATCGTAACATGAATGTAACCGACGATTCATAGTCTGCCGACTATATAGACTCTATTACAAACAGACTCCGTGATAAATAAAATTAGGTAAGCATATATCGGCATAAACGCCGCAAAAAAGCTGTATTTTACCGTTTTGTTTGTTGGAACTTATTTATAGTTCATAAGTGCCATCAAACCCGCGGCCATACCTATGACTCCACCGATCAAGTACCAATTGGACGGACTTCCCGGCAAAATGGATGCCGTGTAGTTGATGATTATTGTAAGCAACGACAATACAATAATTGCCAAGCATATAGGTGCGTACCACCTAGGAGATTTGCCGTAAGACTTAGGGGTCTTCGGAGTATATCTGCCGCTTTGAATCGATGTGGTTGCCGACGATTTCTTTGGTGAAGCAGAGTTTGACTGTGCTCGACCACCAGAAGATTTTTTAGAGGATTTTTTATTTTTTGTAGCCATAAGTTTTTAATTAATCAGACGTCAACAATATTAATTCAAATACATTTTAGTTAAATCAATTTAGTTAAATTTTAATCAACGCTATCTTCACCTCAAATTAGATAATACCCATCAAGCCATCAATATTAAAATACATTTATCGTATATATTTTAATAAAAGCCAACAAATCAATAGTTTTCAAATAGTGACGTTACGATCTAAAGTTTCACGACTTTCAGCTTGAATCCAAAATTGTTACTATTCAGGTCTATCTTACTGAAATCCACCATCGGATACTTTATATGTGGTTAAATTTAATTGGGAGAGGAGCGAATAGAAAGATACTCCAATTATTAAACCTAGCTACGAAGAATTAGAGA
>JAJZNL010000027.1 GCA_021852345.1 Actinomycetes bacterium | reverse complement strand
CACCCTTCAACTTCTCGACAGGCGACATCGACAGCGGTGGAACTTGCCGGTGGAAGAAGCGGTCCCTGGCGTTGCAGGTGCGGGGGGTCAGTTAGATCGTAAGGCTAGCTGAGAGATAGAGACATAGAATACTATGTTTTTACCTACTGTTGTTAAACAAATCTAACGCCCATAAATTCAATGATTTTGGGTGAATTTAATATTATAATGAAATTTACAAATCAAAATTTTGGCAGAAGATTTACTATGAACATGTCCAAAACTACCGATACTAAATTTGATTGGTTTATCGACGTTAGAAAGATTCAATTCCAAAAAAGCTAAATTTTCAGAATGTATCTTCTTCGAAAATGAATACTCGACTTATAAGTCGATTTTAATGTTGTCGTCGACGGGTCATTGGTGGAATCTAACGGAGGTATTTCGTATATATAGGAATTTAAAATCGGCGACTTAGTTACGAATAATTCCATGGATAGTGGTGACTGAAATGATAAAAAGAAAAATTGTAAAGTTCTTACGGCGAATAATGGATAATTTTATGGATGAGTATGACTGGTGTGATTTATTAATGGAGGATCTGGAACTCGATCCTTTTATATAAATAATTACCACCTTGGTATTTCAACTTTGTAGCTAACTATTGTCTCTCTCTTTAATTTAAAAAAGAAATGAATAAGGTTAAAAATCGTTCCGCTAAGCACTGTAGAAGGTACAACGCTTAGCTAACGGGTAAGGTAACAAAATAGGCCTCTTTTAACATATCCAATTAAAGCCGAGATGTTTAGAAATGGCATTTAGTGAGTTTTTTACTCTTTGGCTTTTTGTGCCATAAACTTCGACCCATGGTACGTTACAGTTTCCCAGTACTTGCCTGAATCTTTCAGTCATCCACGATCTTATGTGTTCACCGTCTCGGAAACCGTCTTGAACAAACGGAATGTCGTTCGAAGTTAGTATATATAAAGCCGGTGTTCGCTTGCAGGCCAGATCTTTAATTGATTCCAGTCTTGACCCCATATATCTTTCATGCCATATGTAAGTTGCTAAAGCATCCGTATCACATATTAAAATAGGTCCGCTTTTGAGCTTCGCTTGCTCCTCTAGAGAAATTTGTTGTTTTGCAATTGTTAGAAAGTCCTCCGAAATCCAGTTATGATCAATACCGTTTTCTTCGGTGAATTGTCGACCGTATTCGGGTACCCAGATAGTTGATAGATTGTCGGCAAGATTAGACGCAAGTGTTGTGGTACCAGTTGACTCAGCACCTACGATAACTATTCTTTTGCAATAATAACTTCGGGCGCTTGTGCTAATGTCGCTCCAGTGGCCTGGTATATTTTGGCGTATCAGCCTACCTGCATAACCATCGACGGCCCGGTCCATGATCATGGGGGTAATATTAAGAATTTTGGCCAGAGCATAAGCGTAAGAATCTCCGGCAAATATGGCGTCAAATCTCCCATGTTCACTTTTGAGAAATTCGGCATATCTTTTTGAGCAAATTTCAGTGCACAGCTCAGATTCATGTCCGCATAGATCAGGCGTAGCTACCGCCGTTATTTGCGGTATTTCATTTTGTATCCAGGAAATTCTGACAGTTGTTGGGACGTCTTCATTTCCGTCATTGACAAAAACCACAACGTTATCAGAAAGACTAACGGCCTGTTCTATTAGATTTAAATGACCTTTGTGGAGGGGCCAAAATTTACCGAATAATGCAGACCGAAAGAATCTTTTCAATTCAACTCCGGATCAACCTCTAAAACGGCAGGTTGTAACTGCTTGTTAGGTAGCGCAGATCTCCAAGTTTTAAGACCAGCAAAGCACATTAAAAGAAATAGGATATAAACTATTCCCGTAAGGTCTAGCCTTTTAACGAAATATAGCGGTACGTAAATTATGTCAGCCGCAATCCAGTAATACCAATTATCTATTTTCTTCCAGTTCAAAAGAGCTTGCGCAGTAAGCGACAAACAGGTGGTAAGTGCGTCCCAAAATGGCGCAATGTCATTGGCTGCTCCAAGAACAAGTGTTAAAATCCAAGTAAAAATAACTATAAATGTCGCTCCTACTACCAACGTCCATTTGGGCGCAATTTCTACTTTAAGTTTTGATTTTTCCGGTCCGCCGTGTAGCCATTGCCACCACCCGACGAATCCCAATATAATGTAAACTACCTGTAAAAACGAATCCGCCCAAAGTCTTGATGATGCAAAAAGTATTAAAAAAAATGCTGAATTGGCGATACCAACGGGGAAATTACTGATTCTTGAAACTACTATCAGATAGACACATAATGCACCTGTAACAAAACCCAGTAATTCTGCCCAGCTGACGTGGTCGTTACCCATAACGAAAACAACGTGATTGAGGGGGGCGATCAGTTTCTGGATCCAACTAAGCACCTTATTTGCACACCTTTCTCCAGTAATGTTTTAGTGAGAACAGGTGTAAGTCTCACCGATTGTCGACAATTATTTTTAGTTTATCATAGAAAGCATTTTCAGATAGATTTTATCTTAAAATGCTTTCTATCAGCATAAGTGAACGTTTTTTCATTTGACGTTTTGTTTCAACTATTTCGATTTTCATAGTCTCTAATAGACATATGAAGCTCACCTATTAACATGTCTCGTTTTAACATGTCTCGTTATGTTCTTGGATCGATAAATGCTAAAGTCCCAATAAATCTGAGTTTGCTGTGATCATCGACATGATGATTCGCCGCCACTGACTACGGGGGATATATCATTTATCCGGTGACGCACCTACGGCTTTCTTCGCCTGGTTATCTGAGACCTCAGTTGGTTCTTTCACCAAAATATTGTAACCAATGCATCTAGTGAGATAGATTCCCTAAAAGAATAAATCAATTTTGGCGATATCAGATAAAATCTCAATCCTCACATTTGGTTATAATAACGGTTTGTCGTTATTATAATATTGTTCAACTTGAAAGGTTTTGTGCGTTGTATCAATAGTTTTGGTGATGTTTATTATGAAGCTTTGAGTCATCTGAGCTTGATTTAATTTTTAGTGTGGTAAATTCAAATATAAGAAAAACCGGTATTTGAGGTCAACAACCTTATCAAGATCTAAAGAATAACAGTATGAAATTTGAAATCCCTGAAAAACCCACGATTGATGGAATTGAAAATAAATGGCTGAATGTTTGGAAAGACAATTCCACCTATAAGTTTGATAAAAACCGCGTATCTTCTAGGCAGGATGTCTATTCAATCGATACTCCGCCGCCGACGGTTTCTGGTTCGCTTCACATCGGACATGTCTTTTCGTATACTCATACGGACACAATAGCTCGATATCAAAGAATGCGAGGCAAAGAGGTGTTTTATCCCATGGGTTGGGACGATAACGGCTTACCTACCGAAAGAAGAGTCCAAAATTACTTTGGCGTTAAATGTGATCCGACTCTAGAATACGAAGAACACTTTAATTCACCCACAAAACCGGCCGATCCGCCCTTGAGTATTTCCAGAAAAAATTTTATCGAACTCTGTCATAAGTTGACCCAAGAAGATGAAGTTGCATTTGAGGAGCTTTGGCGTTATCTCGGACTTTCAGTAGACTGGGAGACAACTTATTCTACGATATCTTCTCAAGCACAGGTAGTGTCTCAGAGAGCATTTTTAAATCTTGTTGAAAAAAAAGTTGCTTACAAGAAAGAAGCTCCTACAATGTGGGATGTTGATTTTCAGACTGCTGTAGCCCAAGCCGAAATTGAAGACAGGGAAGTTAAGTCAGCCTACCATTCGATCAGATTTGCAATTGGCGAACCCTCATCTGCATCAGATGAATATGTGGTAGTCGACACAACCAGACCGGAGCTATTGCCTGCTTGCGTAGCGCTTGTGGCAAATCCTGAAGACGAACGATATAAAAATCTTTTCGGTAAAGTGGTACATAGCCCGTTGTTTCAAGTGCCCGTAAAGGTTTATCCGCATAACTTGGCAGATATAACCAAAGGAACCGGTATTGCCATGGTTTGTACGTTCGGTGACATGACCGACGTACTGTGGTGGAAAGAACTTGACTTACCTTTACGAACGGTTATTGATAAGCATGGAAGATTTAGAGAAGTAAATTTTTCTTACGGTGAATTTGAGTCTATAGATTCGGAAACCGCAAATACAAATTATAAAAAACTTGCCGGTAGCAAAATAAACAAGGCAAAAGAAACAATTGTTCAACTACTGAAAGATTCTGGAGATTTATTAGGCGAACCGAAACCCTTAGTGCATCCTGTTAAGTTTTTTGAAAAAGGCGATAAGCCGCTTGAAATAGTCACATCGAGGCAGTGGTACATAAAAATAACCGATCTTAAAGACCAGCTGATTGAATTGGGGAAAAAGATTACATGGCATCCTCCTTACATGATGAGCAGATTCGAGTCTTGGGTATCTGGGCTCAACTCAGACTGGTGTATATCTCGGCAACGTTATTTTGGGGTTGCGTTTCCAGTGTGGTACCCAATTGATTCTGACGGAAATATTGACTACAATTCCTTCCTGTTGCCTAACATAGCAAACCTACCTGTGGATCCGGGAGTCGATGTTCCCGAAGGGTTCAGTGCTTCTGATAGGAATAAACCAAACGGGTTCGCGGCGGATTTAGATGTAATGGACACGTGGGCGACGTCATCTTTAACTCCGCAAATAGCCGGTAAATGGCTCGATGACCCTGAACTGTTTTCCAAAGTGTTTCCGATGGACTTGAGACCCCAGGCACATGACATCATAAGGACATGGCTGTTTACTACTGTGGTCAGATCTCATTTTGAATTTAATACCATCCCGTTTGACAACGCTGCAATTTCCGGATGGGTTTTGGATCCCGACAGGAAGAAAATGTCCAAATCTAAAGGAAATGTAGTTACTCCAATGAATTTGTTGGTTAGTCACGGTTCTGATGCAATTAGATATTGGGCGGCATCTGGTAGACCGGGAGTCGATACCTCCATAGACGAAGGGCAGATGAAGGTAGGTCGTCGACTGGTAATAAAACTGTTAAATGCTTCCAAATTTGCATTGGATAGAATTCATTCTTCTGACATATTTTACACCGTAAACGCTTTTGAAGAGATCTATGGGTCTCAAATGAAATTGGACGATCTGGTTCCAATCGATATCTGCCATTTAAAGCGTTTGACTGAATTGGTGGCAAAAGCAACATCTGCTTTTGACCGGTATGATTATGCAAAAGCCTTGGAGATCACTGAGAGTTTTTTTTGGGAATTTTGCGACGACTATTTGGAGCTTATAAAAGTTAGAGCATATGGTCAAGATTGTTCGGATCACAATAAACCGCAATCGGCCCAGCTAACCTTGGCAATTACGGTAGATATCTTAATTAAACTCTTTGCTCCGTTCCTGCCGTTTGCAACAGAAGAAATCCATTCATGGTATTGCGATTCGTCGCTTCATCTAAAGCCATGGCCCAATGTATCCGAACTGACTGAATTTTTGGCAAAATACAGTTCTTATGGATTAAAACTAGTTCAAGATGAACAAGACAGTAGCAACGACTCCTTAAGTGCGGCTTCGGCAGTATTGCATTCGGTGAGACGTAAAAAGACTGAGCTAAAAGTATCTCAAAAAACCCCCGTCAACTCAGTGGTTATTACTGCAAACAACTTTTTTTTAAAGGCCGTAGAATTAATAAAAGAAGATATTGTTTCGGCATGTTCTATCCAAGAATTAAAACTGATTGATGATGAGAGTTTGGATTTTGACAAAAGTGAGATAGAAGTCAATCTACAATCCGAACAACATTAGTGTTCGGTAAATTAAATCGGTCAAACCGCTCAGGCTTTAAAGTTTTAACGTATAATTTTAAGTAAACGTTAATTGTATTTCCAAGATGTTTATTGCGTTTAAAAATTCAAGTTTTCCTGTTTATAAATCATTTTGTCCAATTTCAAAAAAATATTAAAATTATTTAGTCGAACTAACTTTGCGGCAAAAAAGCCCGCAAGACAACTTAGATGGCGATTAATCGGCGTTGTTTTAATTGCTTTGTTACCTTCGTTTTTATTGGTTCTGGTAGTTCTTTACAATCTGAGAAATGATTTAATATCTAACAGCGAAAGAAGTGTTTACCAAATTGCAAATCAGATATCTTCACACCAGGTCAATCTAGAAAAATCTACCTCCCAGTTAATGGTGGCACTTTCACAAGTTCCAAGTATTCAATATACTCAGCCAGAAGCTTGCGACGATCAACTTCACAGTATTGTGATGAAAATTCCCTTTTATTTAAATCTGGCTATAGCCAATTCGTCAGGAATAGTGTTATGTTCCGGCGTGCCATTAAATGGTTCGCTCAACGTGTCTCAAGATCAGTTTTTTGAGTCGGCTTTAAGTTCGCCTAAGGCACCATTAAACGGTTTTAATATCTATCCTCAATTGACAATTGATCCAATTGTAAGGTCTGAAGCGATTATATTCGGACAAAAAATTTCATTTATTAATGGTTCGCCTGGAGTTATATTTGCATCTTTGAATCTTGATTATATGTCAAATTTAGTGCATTCGCTTAAATTGCCTCCCAACTCATTTGCCGGCATCGTAAGCCCAACGGGAGTATTGCTTTATGACGGTCTACACCCTAACAGTGCTTTAGTTGGAGGACAGATGTTTCCTGGAAGTATCTTTAATTCCAAATCAATTTCGGCTTCAGGCGGTATATTTTCTGTAAGCGGTGACGACGGAACGAATCGTATATATGCAGCCGCTCCTTTTGGGGGTCCAAATGCCCAGATAATAGGTTATGCGGTTGTAGGTGTAGCGCATTCCCAAGTAGATATGATACCTAATCACGACATAAAACTGACTATTATAGGAATTTCAATTGCAGCCCTTATAGCAATTCTGGGAGCGATTTTAATAGGATCTCGAGCCTTTAAGAAGATTCAACAGCGTGCCGTTCAAGATGAACTGACGGGACTATTCAACCGAGCGTACGGCTTGGAGTTGGCCGAAAGAGAATTTAAAAGGTTTCAGAGGTTGGGAGATCCGTTGTCGGTAATGATAATGGATTTGGATTTCTTTAAACGTATAAATGATACTTATGGTCATCAAGTGGGTGATATCGTATTGACATCTGTAGCCAATGCTATTAAAGAAGGCTGCAGAGCCGTTGATATAGTAGTGCGTCACGGTGGTGAGGAATTTTTAGTAGTTTTGCCTAATGCAGACCGACTAGATGCAACCGAAGTCGGCGAGCGAATTCGGTTAAAGGTAGCATCGTCTCACATTAAAACTAAACGAGATATAAAGATAAATATGACCGTAAGCATTGGTTTAGCTGAAGCGCACAGAGGCATGGATTCTTTAGATAAACTAATTGCAAAAGCAGACGAAGCTCTGTATCGTGCCAAAGATAATGGTAGAAATCAAGTAATTTTGGCCGATTGGCCGGTTTGATTATAAGCTTACGTTTACGTAAACGTAAGCACTGCTAGAATAGTTAGTATGTCAGATTCAAATGCTCAACCAACGGGTCAAAAATCACGTTCCAATTCGGAATCCAATGTCGATGGTCGCAGACATCATGAGGTGACATTGTCCAAAAACTATAAGTGGATTGCATTGTCAAACACCACGCTGGGAATGTTAATGGCAACTATCAACTCTTCGAGTATATTAATTGCTCTTCCAGCGATTTTTAGGGGGATTGATTTAAACCCGCTTGATCCTTCAAATTTTCAATATCTTTTATGGATTCTAATGGGATATCTTTTGGTCTCGGCCGTTATGGTTGTCACTTTGGGACGCTTGGGCGATATGTTTGGGCGTGTAAAAATCTACAATGCTGGTTTTTTGGTATTCACAGTAGCGTCAATCTTTTTATCTTTGACATTCGGGCACGGCCAATCTGCTGCGTTGGAAATAGTAATTATGCGTATGGTTCAAGCAGTGGGAGGATCGATGATTATGGCTAATTCGGTTGCAATTCTCACCGATGCGTTTCCGGTAAATCAGCGTGGGATGGCCATGGGTATTAATATCGTAGCCGGAGTCGCAGGTCAGTTTTTGGGGTTGATCTTAGGCGGGGTTTTGGCTTCAATAAATTGGCGATGGGTATTTTTAATAAATGTTCCGGTTGGAATTTTAGGTACTGTTTGGGCATATTTGAAGCTTAAAGATCAAGGGGTTGTTAAGAAATCAAAGATTGATTGGGTGGGAAACATTACCTTCGCCATCGGATTGTCACTTATTCTAGTTGGTGTAACTTATGCTTTACAGCCTTATAACAATAGTCCTATGGGTTGGGGGTCACCTACTGTTCTAGCCGAGCTAATAGCCGGTGTATTAATACTTATGATTTTTATTTTCTTGGAGAGAAATCACAAGGATCCAATGTTTAGGATTTCTCTGTTTAAAATTAAACCTTTTAGATATGGAAACCTGGCAGGTCTAATGTCTTCGGTTGCACAGGGCGGACTAATGTTTATGCTCGTAATCTGGCTGCAAGGTATTTGGTTGCCTATTCACGGGTATACGTTTGCAGTAACACCGTTGTGGGCCGGAATATTTTTATTACCTTTGACTGCGGGGTTCTTGGTCGCCGGACCATTGAGCGGAAAGCTTTCAGATGCTATTGGAGCCAGACCTTTTGCTACCTTTGGGATGTTTTTTGGCGGGGTAACGTTTTTATTGATGCTTTTGCTTGGAGCAGATTTTAGCTATGTCTCGTTCGCTTTGATAATATTTTGCAATGGCTTGGCATTTGGGTTTTTCTCTGCTCCAAATACCGTAACCATTATGAATGCTGTGGCACCTCAGGATCGAGGATCCGCATCTGGAATGAGAGTAACTTTTAGGTTCATAGGAACCCCTTTATCGATTGGAGTATTCTTTACTTTGATGGTACTAGGGCTTAATAGCACTATGCCATCGGTATTATATTCTGGACTTGTTACCAATTTTGTTCCGGCATCGGTGGCTCATCATATTGCTTCTCAACCTCCTATCGGGTACCTGTTTGCGGCCTTTTTGGGTTATAATCCGATGAAAACCGTTTTGGGTAAAACGTTGTCTAGAATTCCGACAAAAAATTCTGCCCTCTTGACCTCTAAGTCTTATTTTCCGAAGCTTATAAGTTCACCGTTTATGCACGGATTGGATGTAGTTTTAATCTTTGCAGCCATAATTTGCTTTATTGCTGCGGTATTTTCATTTATGCAGGGTGCAAGCAAGACTCCGTCTGAAATGCCCGAGATAACCGAAGAGATATCTGAAGACATTAAAGTTAGTTCAAATTAAGTAGAAGTGTTAAGTCCATAGAGTATTAGTTGATAGTTAAACATGAAAACACGAGTAAATAATACAAAAGCTAATACAGAATTTAAAATGACAACCAAATTCAAAGCAGAAGATGCTCAATCGAATTCGGATACGACTGCGCCAGAAAAAGGGAGTGTTGAAAATCCTAATTGCAGTATAAAGATAAGCGATGTTGCAAAGCAGTTTGGACTGACATTAAGAACTTTGCGCTATTACGAAGAGATAGGGTTGATTAACCCCGTCTATCACAAAGTTGGTAAAGAAAGGTTGTATGAAAAAGAAGAGCTGGAGAAGCTGACCAAAATTAAAGAACTACAGGACTTGCTTGGTCTAAAGCTTTCAGATATAAAGCATGTGCTTGAAGTCGAATCCAAATTTGATCAGCTTAAAACCGAGTTTTTGTCATCGGAAACTATCGGAGAAAAGGTTTTAATCTTAACGCAAGCCGTTGGTACAAATGTGGAGTTAATTAATACCGTAGAAGAGCGACTATCCAAACTTAGAAAGTATAAAAAAGAGCTTCAAAGCAGACAGGTTCGCATCGAAACCAAATTAAAATCGATGCAAAACTCTCCAAAACCCTGAGTCAAATAAAGTCGAATAGAACTCTGAAGTAACTTGGGTTTGAAATTTAAACCTTTTGTATATGCTTCAAATTTGGATTCCTAAAAAATATTTAGATCTGCTCTATTCAGAGAAGTCGTCTATTCTTAAAATAAATTGAAAGGCTTGTAAACAAGTTTTGGTTATAAAAACGTGTGAGAATTCACCGAAAATGAATCCTGAATTTGGCAGTAAGAGTTTTACAGGCGAAATGATTACCGTGGAGAATTTTGGATGGCGATCATGCCATAAGTTAATTCGTTACTGCTACGAACAATAACATAGCTAGGATTTCGTTATTATTTAGGAATCGTTTCTATCGGTCAAGCCTCTTGCACTTGTAGAGCAAGAGGTCAAGAGTTAATGTTGTGACCAGGTTGGTGGTTATTGAGTTTTGTTTTGCCATTAACTTCTTAAATAAGTTAATCTTGCTGAAATTTAGTTGATGTGATAAATTGTACATATGTTTAAGCCCCTCAAATATGTAATTTTGGCACTGGCATTTTCAGTTATTTTGGCTGCGTGCTCATCTTCTGGCACAAATCCGACAGCCAACTCTGTTGTTGCATCCAATGGAATAGTTGCAACGACTTCGACGGGAAGTTGTAAGTCACCAACGGAGGCAATTTCAAATGTTCAGCCCGGTTCATTGAGCGGATTCATTTCACATAGAGGTAGGTGGCTGACGGACAGTTCGGGAAGAGTACTTTTAATACATGGTATCAATGAAGTCAACAAATCAGCACCGTTTAGCCCCTGCAAAGCTGGCTTTGGTGTTTCAGACGTTAGATGGATCGCAAGTCAAGGATTAAAGGTAGTGCGTTTGGGGGTATTATTTTCGGGGCTTTTTCCTAAGCCCGGATCGGTGAACCAAAATTATATAAATGAAATTGCCGCAACTGTAAATCTGCTGGCCGAATACCATATATACACACTTCTTGACTATCATCAGGACGGCTATGGGCCGTCGGTTGGAAGTGACGGGTTCCCCTCTTGGCTTACCATTACCGGTAATGCGAAAAATACTCATACCGGTTTTCCGCTTTACTATGTTACAAACCCTGCGATTCAGGCGGCATTTCAAAACCTTTGGAATAACAGCAAACTTAAGACTGGACAGAGAATTCAAACTGTTTTGAATCAGGGATATTTAGCCGTCGCAAAAAAATTTGCTACCGATCCGTGGGTATTGGGGTATGAAATTTTAAATGAGCCGTGGCCCGGAGTAACTTGGAAAAGCTGTTTAAACAATGCCACCTTCGGTTGCAGCAATTTGGATAAGTCAGAGTTGGACACTTTTTATGCATCGGTAACCAAAACTATAAGAAGCGTAGATGTTCATCATCTAATTTTTGGAGAACCATTTGTGTTATTTAATTTTGGTGAATCACCGGCTGGTATATCTGTGCCGGGGAATGACCCTAATGCAGGAATGGCATTTCATATGTATACTCTGAGTCCCGCCCAAGAACCAAGCGTAATTAATTATGCACTTGATTGGGCAAAGTCTCACAATGGAGCTCTACTAAATACTGAGTGGGATACTACCAACGGAGTAGCTCCTATTATTCGACAGTCAACTGAATTGAATAATGCCTTAATTCCATGGATCTATTGGGCTTATGTATCTGACCATACGTCGCCGACTATGCAAGATCTAAATCAGCCGTACCCGCTTGCAGTAAGCGGTACGCCTACCGCATATAATTACAATTTTTCAGCTGCTGTTATGACCTTTTCTTGGAAGCGAACCACCGGAATCTCGAACCCCGTAACTTCCGTGGAAACACCGTTAACAACATATCCAAATGGATACAGTGTTGAGGTAACAGGGGCGAAGGTATTAAATAAAAAATGTGGATCAATTCTTAATTTGGAATTGTTGAAAGATTCTAATTCTGCATCACTTACCATTACACCGGGAGGGTCATGCAAATGAAGTCGTGTTTAATCACTCTGGGATTAGTGGATTAGCTTGGCCTTAAATTGTAAGCGGATTAACAAATCTGACTAAAGAGTTTTCATTAATTCTCCATATCCAATAAAGACAAAATAGTTTTTTTACTATTTTCGATCCATCTAATTACTTTGACGTATAGAAATGTTATTGTTTCTTAATACTCCAAATTAAGACCCGACGGGACTCTCTTTATCTAATGACAATGATCCATATTGAAAAACAGATCTAAATATTTAACAAATACGCGATTACAGACGAATTGGAACAACGTTTTAAATTAGATTTCAATGAAAAGTACTACAGCTCAACCGAAATAAAAACCGCAGCCAATTCGATATATAAAAGCCTTACCGCACTACAAAACAGATAGCCAAAAATTAAAAAGAAATACCCGGTAGATAGTATCTTCCTGCACATACAAGTGCTAAAGTCGGGAGCGTTAATTTTTTTGATAGGAGATCAAAAACAATTAATACCATATCCGTTTCAATTCAAGGCATAAATCAATCAAATTCAAATCGCTAAATTTTGTTTATTATTGAGATTTATGGGTTTTAATATAGAATTTGCGGGGTCGATTCATGCTAATTGCAGAGATTCTTTAAGTCTTTTTTGCGTTCCATTTTAATGTTGACGAGACTTAATTTTTTTAACTGAAATTATTGAGATCAGAGTTATTATTGCATATCCACCGACTAAAGCCAATAGAAATAGATCCGCACCCGGCCAATTAAATTTAATGCTCTCTCCTAGGTAAAAAGTTCCGAAAGAGAAAAGCATTATTCCCACTGCCATCTTCAAGGAATTTTCCGGAACTCCAGTTAACGCTTTGGTGAAGATCAAACCCGCAATCGCTACGACAACTAAGGCCGCAAAGGCGCCTAAAGAAGAGACACCTAAAGATTTGTTCGCTGAACTTAGTGATATTACAATGATTACTACTTCTAGACCTTCTACGAATACGCCGTTGAAAGCCATATAAAATCCCTCCCTTTTTATGGGGGTATTTAGAAACTTTAAAAATTTAAGTTTTTGAGATTTTTCCGTGTCTTGATCTATCGAAGAAAGCTTATTGACGTTTTCTTCGTATATCTTTGCCTCATCGTGTTTTGCTTTTACGCCCGCCGCTCTAAGTATGGCTTTTTTTAACCATTTAAAACCAAAATAGAGTAGAAATAGGCCGATAATTAGTTGAATTATTCTTAATGGAACGAAGTGAATTATAGGTTCACCGACTGCCAAAACTATTACACCCAAAGTCACCGCTGCTACCGCTGCGGCGGTAAGTGATATTTTAAAGTTTGTTGTAGATCCGACTGCAACAACGATGGTAAGTGCCTCTACCATTTCAACTAGGCATGCTAAGAAAGTTGCGATAAAGATCGCAGAATTTGAAGTGGTGGCAACAGAGTGACCGGAAACAAGTGCCAATATATTCATTATTAATAATTTCCTCTAAAAGGTTTAGCTAAATTTTACGGTTTACAAATTGCTTAAGTTCAAGTCTAATTGAGTGTTTGCAACAAAAGAGCTGGTGGTGGGACTCGAACCCACGACCTGACGATTACAAATCGCCTGCGCTTCCAGCTGCGCCACACCAGCAAGTTTTATACTTAGTATTGTACTATTTTATCGCCAACGCAAATTTAATCATTACCATTGCATTTTTTTGCCAGTGTAGTAACTGCCAGTGTAGTAACTGCCAGTGTCGTAACTGCCAGTGCAGTAAACGGTAGGACAGCTAATTATCGACCAGTTAATTTTAAGCGTTAACTCGGTTGAAGTTGTAACCATCAGACATAAAATCTGAAATAAGCATTTTATTAAAGTACGGTATTCTTAATTAATTGCGTCGTCAATTAATATCACTTAGATATTTTAATATGATATTTTAGAATATTGTGATTGTTTAAAGATCCTGTGCTTATGATTGACTTTCAAGCGATGCCTAAAATGGATTTAGTCAGGTAAATTATGTGGTATTTCAGGCGACCAGATTAAGTGATTCCGTAGATTATCTGGGCTAAATACTTGAAATTGAGTCAAAATAGTATAATTCTTGTAATAGGGTAAAAAATTTGTTAATACGCTAATATGAAGAGGTTTTAAACTGACTGAAGATCGCAACTTTAATATTCCTGACAGAAGGTTTTCGTCGATGACGGCTTTTTCGGGTCGTCGAGCGTTTATATTTATCATTTTTTTGCTGCTGGCTATTGCTTTATTGTCCGCAAAGTACAATCAACCTCAAGGAACTTTAAGCTCATCGCAACAGTCTTCGATACAAAGTAATACTGGATCAAATTCAACAGGGCCTTCTTCGAGTTCCGTCACTGGATCTTCAAACCAACCTTTAAACGGAATTACGGTTATGGTGGCAAACGGCACTTCTAGTTCAACTGCGGAGACTTTTTTTTTGAACATTCTTAAAAATGACGGAGCTACGACTTTGCCTCCAGCCGATGCAATTCCGGCTGGAAGCTCTACGATTTACTATATTCAGGGTCAACAGCAGGCAGCAAATTCAGTTGCGGGTGATTTGGGGTTGCCGAATAGTTCGGTAGCTCCTATGCCAACGGGTGCGTTACCAGTTACGTCTTTGGGAACTGCGCAAGTGTTGGTCGTGGTAGGTCCGAATCTGATTTCCAAAATGACTCCTTCAACTACGTAGCATTATATTAAATTGCAACAACCTCGTAATATAAAGGCCGAGCCCAATCAGGCTTTTGTAGTGTCAGATTTTGACGGTACGCTGTCACCTATTGTTTCAGATCCGCGAAGTGCGGTTTTCGAAGAAGGGGCAATAGAGGCTCTTCTAAGTCTTTTGGATCGATACAAGACGGTTGGAATTTTATCGGGTCGGTCGTCGGATTTTATTAAGTCACAGATCGATCGGTGTAGCCAAAAAAAAGAACTGAACGCGAAAAAGCTAAAAATATATGGATTTTACGGGAATGAAGAGCTTACATATGATAGTGATGTATTAAATTTAGTCGCTTCAATGGCTGACGAATTAAAACATCTGTTGCCAGATTCGGTATATGTGGAATATAAGTTTATTTCGGTTACTCTGCACTATCGTAACGATGAAAGTCAATTCAATAACGTTAAAGCTATAAGCGACACAATTTTATTGAAGTATACGGATTTTGAATGCTTGGAAGGGAAAAAAAGCATAGAAATTGTTCCAAAAACTTTTAAAAATAAAGGTGATGTTATAAGAGATTTGCTAAAAACTCATCAGGGAGGATACTATTTGGGTGACGATCTGGGTGATTTACAAGCCTTTAGAGTACTTAAGACAAACAGTAACGGCACCACGTGTGCCGTTGGAGTCAAATCTTTGGATACCCCTAATGAAGTTGTTGAAACCGTCGACTTATTACTTGAAGGTACAAAAGAAGCGGTGACATTTTTAAGAGAACTAGGCGCATAAAGTCAACAAATAATATTGCTAAATAGTCGGTCGAGCTTATTTTAAAAACACGTAACTTGGGTAATTTCTTAAACTATTGTCTTGCGGTAATTTCAACTAATGCTTCAAACCATGTTTCAGCAGTTTCGGAGTTACACATTTGTTTTAATTTAGTCAAGTTGGCTGACTTTGTTGCAGGGTCTTGGTTTAGAGCTACACAGAATGCATTTGCTGTATCGCTTAAATCCATGGGATCAATTCCAATCACTAAATCTTGAAACTGATAGTACGCACCGGTATTTACTGACAGAATGATTGAGCAGTTATTGTTATTTAGCACAATTGCTTCTTTAACTACCAAATTCATGCCATCGGCAACTGAATTTACAATAATAATGTCAGCCACGGACAATGCCGCCAGCGAGACTTCTCTGTCGTTTTGAATAATGAGCTCGATTGGATCAAAATCCGCATCTTTAAATCTGTTATTAATTTCTTTGACTGTTTTTTGAACCTCTTCGCTTAGAACCTTGTATTCGTAGATAGTTGTTCTCGATGGGTATATAAATGCCTTAAATTGAACTTTGTTTAAATATTCAGGATACTCGATCAAAAATTGTTCAAACGCCAAAAAACCATTTAGAATGTTTTTTGACGGTTCCAATCTGTCCGACCGCACTAAAAGTGCCTTTTCGTTCGCTTTAATCTGGTTTTGATATTCTTTGAAAGTGTCAGACTTTTTGAGTGATATAAGTCCCATGGCATCTACGCCTAGGGACAAAGAAAAAGTGTTTGGAATTTTTTTCACGTAATGTCTGTAGGCCGTTTTAAATCTATCCTCCCATACCGGAGTATGAAACCCAGCAGCCGTGTTTTCGGGGTTAAGTCCTGTCAAAAGCTCAAGGACAATGTCATTAGGGACATTTTTTAAGTCGTTCATGGATGCAAACGGTATGTGAGAAAAATGGGTGATTTTAAGGTCGCTTCTAAAATTCTTAAGAATTTTGGGAACTAAGCTCAGATGATAGTCTTGGATCAAGACCAACGAGTTTTTGGCGGCCGTTTCGCTAATAGATCTAGCAAAAAGTTCGTTGAAGTCTCTGTAATTGTTCCATGCTTTATAGAATTTGTCGTCGAAGGCTATTTCGGGATAGGTTTTGAAAAGGCCGTGGTGCAGAAACCATAAAAACCTATTGGCAACGAAGCCGTAAGCATCTTCGTAAAGTTTTTCGGTTACTTCAATTTGATTAAGCTTAATTCCGAACATTTCGTTTTCGTGAAATGACATTTTCGGATCCTCGGAGATATTGCAGGTATACCAAGTAACTTCAAATCTTTGGTTTCGGTATGCTTCTTTTTGCACAATCTCTGTTAGGCTCGGCAGAAGTGCCTGAACCAACCCACCCGAAGCATATTTGGAGCTGTCGCCTAGAGCTGGACCGCGGTTCGAAGCCACGACTATATTATTGTTCAAAGGCATTCCTATAGAGTTTAATAAATCTTCACGCGGGTTTCAACTGTATGAATATTCGATTACATTTTAAAAGTTTATTTTTCGAGATGGCCAAGATCCATAAAAACCTCCTAATATTGGATTTTTCGGCAATCCTAGCGGTTATGATTTTGACTTTTATGTTTTATTTGTCTCTAATATAACGACAAGAATATTTACTTGGAACTGATTATTCCGAATCAAATAGCTTTCAAAATAGGCTTTGCAAAGGACATGAGCCAAAGTAAAATTATTAAGCTAAAATATTGAAAAGTTATAAAAGTAATATAAAAGTCAGATTGAAACAGAAACTGTTATGAGAAAGTCGTATTTCGGCTAAAAAAAGCGAAGTTAAAATCAAGTTCCTAAAATTCTGTGAAAATTGGAAATTATAATCTCGATAGCTTCCGAATTAGACTGCCGTGGCTAACTGGAATATACTAATAGTCAAATTTTCTGCGGGTTGGCAACGGTAATTAAAATTTAACGACAAACTTAGGTTATTATGGGCATATATTTAGATCATGCGGCAACTTCGCCGCTTCGACCCGAAATTAAGGAATTAATAGCTCAACTTCAAAATGCCGAGTTGGGCAATGCTTCGTCGCGTCATAGCTATGCAAGAGTTGCTAAAAGGGTAATCGATGATGCCAGAGAAGAGATAGCTTCTATCCTTAAGGTTAACTACTCCAATGTAGTTTTTACCTCTGGCGGAACCGAATCAGATAATCTTGCATTGTACGGAACGGTTCGATCCAATTTGGAGGTCAGTATAAATGGACCGATAACTGAAATTGTTGTAAGTGAGATTGAGCACAGGGCGATATTAAATTCCGCAGCCGAAGTCGGTAAGGTATTTAATGTCCCTGTTAAAAAAATTTCTGTAAATTCCGACGGAGTAGTTACAAAAGACAGCCTGACTGCTGTTTTGGAATCCGGAGATTCGAAAACAGCAAGAAAACTCGTTTCTGTAATGGCATCCAATAACGAAATAGGGTCCGTGCAACCGACAGAAACTATATATAGCCAACTAAAAAGTATTAATGAGAACAATGTATTTCATACTGATGCCGTTCAGGGAGCCGGGTGGCTGGATATGGTTACTATTGTAAAAAATGCTGATATGGTTTCATTCAGTGCCCATAAACTTGGGGGACCGGTAGGAGTGGGTTTATTGATCGTAAAAGACGGCATTAAACTGATGCCTCAAATTATAGGCGGAGGGCAACAGCGCCAGCGTAGATCTGGTACGAATGACGTAATATCAGCCGCCGCTATGGCTATGGCCTTAAAACTCAATGCTGACAAAGATCTGTCTCACTTCTACGATATGAAGAGAAAATTCTTGAACGATATTAAAGCTCAAATTGCCAATGTACGAGAAACCGTGCCCAATGAGCTAAGCGTTGACGGCATGTGTCACATTACAGTCGACGGTGTCAATGGTGAAGAGTTGCTGTTTTTATTGGATGATAACAATCTGGCGGCTTCTGCTGGGTCTGCGTGTTCTTCGGGCTCGATTGCCCCTTCTCACGTACTTATGGCAATCGGAGCCCAGGAGTTTGGTTCGGCTTTTATAAGACTGTCTTTTGGTTGGTCCACTACTCAAAATGAGCTGGACGAAGCGGTATTAATTTTAAAGAAGTGCGTTGACAAACTTCGTCGATAAGGATTGTATAAGTGGTAAGAAAGCTTAAAATTGCAGTTGGAATGTCCGGCGGAGTAGATTCTTCGGTTGCTGCCGCACTGTTGTCCGAACAGGGCCATGACGTAGTTGGAGTAACATTAAAACTGTGGGGAGGTCAGAGCGATTCGGGTTGTTGCTCGGTCAGTGACGTTGAAGACGCTAGATTTGTCGCTAAAAAGTTGGGTATCGATCATCACGTTTGGGGATTCGTGGAAGAGTTTAATGAGCATGTGGTCTATCCGTATGTTGATTCGCATGCAAAGTACGAGACTCCAAACCCCTGCATTGAATGTAATCGTCATTTAAAATTTGACCTGATGGCTAAAAGAGCTGTGAGATTGGGATTTGATGCGATCGCTACTGGCCACTATGCAAGATTAAAGTTTGATGAACAAAAACAGATTCCTGTTTTGATGCGATCTCTTGACTTAAAGAAAGATCAGTCATATGTATTATCTAAAATACCCAAAGAGGCACTAAAAATATGCAAATTTCCGCTGGGGGACTACACTAAACCCGAAGTCAGGCAAGTAGCAGAAAAATTGGGCTTGCTAACGGCCGATAAACCTGATTCTCAGGATGTGTGCTTTATCTTGGCAACTGGGGGACGACGTGAGTTCCTAACTGACAAGATCAAACTTAATTCTGCAAAAATAGTAGAAGACTCTTCGAATGAAAATCTTGGTGAAATTGAAGCTATGGAACTTCTGACCATTGGGCAGAGGCGTGATATCGGTATATCTCGTTATGGGCAACGTCAGTACGTTCTGTCATTGAACCCAGATAAAAAGGAAGTCAGGATCGGCCCGGCCGATAAACTTTTGACACGGAATATTTATTTTAAGGAAAGCCATTTTCTTTTAGATGAACTTAAAGATGCCACCACTATATATGTTCAAGGTTCAGCTCATGGAAGACCGGTTAAAAGCACATTTTTTGCCGACGGAAAAGTAGTCTTTGATAAACCGCAGAGAAAAGTGGCACCAGGGCAGATCATAGCTTTTTATGACGAAGAAAATTTAGTCGTATTGGGTTCTGCGACTGTTATAGCCAATCCGCATGACTGATTAATTAAACATCGAATTATTGCGGACGCTGGCGACAACGTTATGCCAATAATTAAGGTTGTAGTCCAGTAAATCTTAGATACCTGAATTCTAAATCCGAGTGCAATGCTTAATGGATAAATAATCTGCTCAAATCAAAAGATCTTGCACTGGGGATATTGCACTGGGGATCTTGCACTGGGGATCTTGCACTGGGGATCTTGCACTGCGGATCTTGCACTGCTGTTAGAAGCTTTATTTCATAAAGGTTGGTTTTCTTGCCGTACTTAGAAGTTATGAAATTTATTCAATTCTAGACAGCATTCAATTTTTTGGTTACTTGTTTTTAAAAGCTAAACCTACAAGACTGTTCGGTGTTATCGACGAAGTAGCTATTGCAATTTGTCTTCTCTTGGACTAATAATATGAACGTCAATGTGTAGATTAGAAGTTGCGTTTAAAATTTGTTTTAAAGTGCGATCTGAGTTAAATAATTTGCTGATTTTATTTTTAGACATGTACCCCATAACAATTTGTGTTATTTGATTATTAAGGCAAAACTCACTTAATGCGTCGTTTAAATTTTCGGCTTTAATTATGTTAAATCCAGCGTTAAGGTCGCTGCTTAATCGCTTGAATTTTTCTGTTTGATCAGCTGTGGATTTTGAGATTGAATCTGAATTATCGATTACCAACGTATATAGTGGCGATTTTATTCTTTGTGCGAGTCTTGCCGCTCGTCTCAAAATATCGTCCTCCAGTCTGTCTTTGAAGAAAACAGCCGCTATACGTTCATTAGTGTCATAGACAGTTCCTACCGGGTTTTCTTTTAATTTTTCCAACAGTTTTTCGTCGGAATTGTCTGCCACAAAACGTAGAGCCAATTCTCGCAATGCAAGCAGATTACTTGTCTTAAAGAAATTTGTTAGTGCCTTACTTACTTTATCCTCAGGATAGATATTTCCGTGAAGCATGCGTCTTCTTAACTGTTCGGGGGAGGAATCCACAAGTTCGATTTGATCAGCTTTTTGGAGAACCCAATCTGGAACCCTTTCGTCAATGGTAATACGAGCAATCTCTTCTACCGTATCTGCGATGCTTTCCACATGCTGGACGTTAACCGTTGTAATAACATCTATACCCGCATTTAATATTTCTAAAATATCTTGCCACCTTTTATCATTATTGCCTGGATATTTTATATTTGTATGCGCGAGTTCATCTACCAACAATACTTGAGGGTGTCGTTGGAAGACACGTTCCATGTCCATCTCTTCATAAGTTGTATCTTTATATGTAATTTTTTTTCTAGGAATTAATTCGAGTCCCTCAGCCTGTTTTTTGGTAAATATTCTGTCGTGAAATTCGACGAATCCTATTGCGATATCAGTACCTCGTGCTTTTCTTCTTTGACCTTCCGAAAGCATCCTGTAAGTTTTGCCAACGCCCGCCGCCATGCCTAAATAGATTCGGAATCTTCCCGCAGATTCGACATAATCATTGTTATCTATGTGGTTTAAAGAAATTCCTGACATTTTATTTTTTAACTGTTTTAATCAAGTGAGATAGTTTAATATTTAATTCCAGGACGTTTATATATGTATTGCCCAGAAAACCAAATTGTTTGTGTACGGTTACCTGCTTGATAAGACTATATAACGCCGACGATTTAATGTGATGATATTTAGCTATGGCCGGAACTTGAACATTTGCGTCGTGGACCGATATGTCAGGATCCAGCAAGCTACCTGAAGTGGTTACCAGGTCGTTGGCGGGAATTATTCCCTCTTTAATTAACTGTTGTGCTCTTTGAACCACGCTTTGCTCAAGTTGCTTAGATCGAGGACCGGGCTGGTTGGTGCCTGAAATTAAAACTTTGTCAGGACCTAATGTGATTACCGAACCATCATTTCGACCTTGAAACCACTGTGGTCCCTTCCAGTTCTGTTCTATGAGCATTGAACCTTGTTTAATCTGAGACCCATTAGCCTGGAAATGAAATAGTGCTTGTCCGATTCCGGTACCTATTAGCGGATAGATCAATCCGCAAAGTATTAGTAAGATGACGCAACTTAAAATTGATCGTTTTATATTTGAAATCATTTGTTTATTCACCAACTCAATAAATATGCAGACCCGTTATTATCAGATCAATTACCTTTATGCCTAAAAATGGAACTATAACGCCGCCGACGCCATATATCAGTATGTTTCTGTTTAATATCGCGGTTGCACTTTGAGGCTTAAACTTAACCCCCCGAAGTGCCAACGGTATTAACGCTATTATGATCAATGCGTTAAATATAACAGCCGATAGTATCGCTGATTTTGGGGAGTGAAGTTTCATGATATTAAGTGCGTTTAATTGCGGATATGTTGCCGAAAATAATGCTGGTATGATTGCAAAGTATTTGGCTACGTCGTTTGCGATTGAAAAGGTTGTCAATGACCCCCTGGTAATTAAAAGTTGTTTGCCGACTTCCACTACGTCTATCAGTTTGGTTGGGTTGGAATCCAAGTCGACCATGTTACCGGCTTCTTTTGCCGCGGTCGTCCCTGAGTTCATGGCTACTCCTACATCGGCTTGTGCTAATGCGGGGGCGTCGTTGGTTCCGTCTCCGGTCATCGCAACTAATTTGCCTGATTCTTGTTCGTCTTTTATTAAACGCATCTTAGTTTCTGGAGTCGCCTCGGCTAAAAAGTCATCCACACCGGCTTCTTGGGCAATTGCAGCGGCAGTTAACGGGTTGTCTCCAGTAATCATAACTGTCTTTATTCCCATCGAACGTAACTGTTCAAATCGTTCTTTGATACCGTCTTTTACAACATCTTTAAGTTCGATAACTCCGACAATGGTGTCGTTAACGGCTACTACCAACGGGGTTGAGCCATTTTTTGAGATCGAATCGACAATCGTCGCAAGTTCATCGGGTATTTGTCCACCTTGTTCTTCGACCCATTTTGCTACAAATGTTGCGGCTCCCTTTCTGATTCGGTTCCCTTCGTAGTTGATACCTGACATTCTGGTGGCAGCACTGAATTCGATGAATTCGTAGTCTTGTCCCATCTCATGTTCTCTTATATTGAATTCGTTTTTGGCCAAAATTACAATAGAGCGACCTTCGGGTGTTTCATCCGACAGTGATGAAATCTGAGCGTACTTTGCAACATCTTCCTGAGAATTGTCACCGACAGGAATAAAGGAGGTTGCCATCCTATTCCCAAACGTAATGGTACCCGTCTTGTCCAGGAGCAGAGTCTGTACGTCACCAGCAGCCTCCACGGCTCTTCCGCTTAATGCCAAGACATTTTTTTGCAACAATCTGTCCATTCCGGCAATTCCGATAGCCGACAGTAAAGCGCCTATCGTAGTCGGGATTAGACAGACCAATAGGGCGATAAGAGTCACCACCGCGATAGTAGCATCCGAATATTTTGCAAAAAGTTGCAGTGAAACCACTACGGGTAAGAATACAATTGTTAAGGCAGCCAATAAGATGGTTAAAGCAATTTCATTGGGAGTTTTTTGACGGTTTGCACCTTCTACAAGCCCAATCATTTTATCCAAAAAAGTTTCACCCTTTTCGGCTGTAATACGAACAATTATTCTGTCTGACAGTACTTTGGTTCCTCCAGTTACAGCTGATCGATCTCCGCCGGATTCCCGAACCACTGGTGCAGATTCACCCGTAATGGCAGATTCGTCAATAGATGCAATACCTTCTATGATTTCGCCGTCAGATGGTACTATGTCGTTTGCCTCACATACAACTCGATCGCCTTTTTTAAGTTGGCTTGAAGATACGATAGTCTCCGAATCGTCATCTGTTAAGAGCCTGGCATTTGAATCGGTGCGCATCTTTTTTAAGGTATCGGCTTGAGCCTTGCCTCGACCTTCAGCTACGGCTTCAGCAAAATTAGCAAATTCTATAGTAAGTGCAAGCCAAATTGCTATCGATATTGTAAAGATGCTTGGCCTTACCGCTGCTTCGATCAACGTTACGATGGTACCGACGAATACAACAAACATTACGGGATTTTTTACCTGAGTCCTTATAGAAAATTTCTTTAAGGAGTCAAAGAAGGCCTGTTTGAGAATTGTCTTATCAAACAGACTCCTTTTTTTTAGTACGCCTGAGTTGTGCTGAGTCGACTGTGTCTCTTTAACTGCGGTTTGCATCAGAAAAATCTCCCGTGTAAAAGCATTTCTATTATCGGTCCTAGCGAAAGTGCTGGAAAGAACGTGAGACCACCTATTATTATGATCACCGCGATTACCAGAAAGGTAAATGTCGGATTATCGGTTTTAAAGGTTCCCAAAGAAGTAGGTACGGTTTGTTTAGCCCCTAAGCTACCAGCTAAGGCCAAGACGGGGATAATAATGCCGAATCTTCCAAGTATCATAGCAATGCTACCAGTTATGTTATAAAAGGCAGTATTTCCATTTAAACCGGCAAACGCCGAACCGTTGTTATTTGCCTGAGAGGTGAATGCGTATAAAATTTCGCTAAATCCGTGAGGACCTGTGTTAGATGGTCCGCTGATTCCAGCCTGAACCGATACAGCTATGGCAGTTATTATCAAAACTGTTATAGGCATTATTAAAACTCCCAGTGCGGCAAGTTTTACTTCTTTGCTCTGAATCTTTTTGCCCAAATATTCCGGTGTTCTTCCTATCATCAGTCCACCGATGAACACAGCTATCAGAGCGAACAACAGAATTGTATAAAGTCCACTTCCTACTCCTCCAGGACTGACTTCGCCAAGCATCATCCCTGACAATAAGACCAATCCACCCAGTGGCGTAAAAGAGTCATTTGCTCCGGCGACAGATCCAGTCGAAGTTTGAGTCGAAGTTATGTTGTATAAAGCGGTATCGGGAACTCCGAATCTGGTCTCTTTGCCAACCATGTTGCCGTTGACTTGTTTGACGTAATGGCTTTGGGCCACAGCCGGATTGGGTTGCATTTCGGCGTAAACTCCGATTCCCAGTGAAATTGAAAATATAATGAACATGGCCATCAACAGCGCTAAACCCTGCTTCACTGAATTTACCATCTTCCCAAATGTGTAAGTTAAGCTCACCGGGATGATAAGAATTAAAAATACGCTAAGTATAAGCGTAAGTGCCGTGGGGTCTTCAAACGGGTGGGCTCCGTTTGCATTAAAGAATCCTCCTCCATTCGTGCCCAATTGCTTTATTGATTCCATAAAACCGACAGGTCCGCGAGGAATCACCTGGTTTATATTATTCAGGGCATCATGAATTACCATCGGCCCAGCTAATGTTTGTACCGCGCCTTGTCCCACAAATATCAACCCTCCGATAAAGGCAATAGGAAGCAAAATGTATAGGACTCCCCGAACTAAATCTACCCAAAAGTTACCAATATTGGGATTGTTCTTTCTGGCCAATCCTCGTATTAAGGCAATGGATACACCAATTCCGACCGAGGCGCTGACAAATTGTTGGACGGTCAAGCCAATCATTTGAGACAGATATGAAAGCGTGGTTTCACCGGCATAGTTTTGCCAATTTGTATTTGATACAAACGATACTGAGGTATTAAATGCCAAAGCAGGGGAGACAGAACCAAAATGCAGTGGATTCAACGGTAAAAATCCCTGGAACCGTAAAATTAAGTATGTGAATAAGATTCCAAATGCCGAAAATAAAATTAAAGAAGTTGCATAACCTTTCCAAGTTTGCTCGCTTTCTTCGTCGACATCTAAAATCGCATAGATTATTTTTTCAAAACCATGTAAAAATCTAACTCGTCCTTGATATACATTCGCCATGTAACTACCAAAGTATCGCCAACTAATTCCTAACGCGACAAATAAAATTAATAATGTGATTGCAAAACTCATTTAAAACTTCTCAGGTCTAATTAGGGCTACGCAAAGATAGCAGAACATGCCAATTGCCAAAATCAGTAATAGCAAATCTGATATATTCATAGTTTTTCCATAGAATTTATAAAAGCAATCGAAATCACCGCAAATAATACAATTGATAAAAGAACTAAAATATCAGCCATAATTAATAATGTTAATAAATGAAATATAAATTTTTTGTGAAAACAGATCCGTCTTGCGTTAAAAATTAGTGAATAAATTTTATGAAAAGATAGAAATTAGAATGCTTGGAAAGCTATTTTGGAAGCTAATTGCGGTGTTTAGAATTAATAGTTTGGTTGCCGACCAGCTGTTTAATTTGAAGTTAAGGTCCAATAGCTCAAACAAATAAGTTTGATTAAAGCAATGATCGCAAATGGCAGAATAAAATTCGGTACAAATAAATTCGAAGCTATTTATGTTCAAGCAACCAGATTATGTATGCTTTTGACGCATTGACGCATTGAGTTGATTACTACGAATTTATCGGGACAATCATTTGAAGGTCCTGTCTTCGGTGCAGCTTTATTCTTGAAATAAGCCAGCTACAAAAAATATGATGTCGGCTATCTTTAATTATTGCGTATATCAAGATGGTAATTTGTTGGGATTAAAATCTAGTCGAAGAAGCTTTATTCAGTCTAAATTTAGGCTGTATCCGATGCCGGGGTTTGAAATCAGATATTTGCCTTGACCGTCATTTAGTTTCTTTCGCAGTCTATAGATATATACCCTGAGATATTCAGTTTCATGGCTGTATTGATCACCCCACACGTCGTTCAGTATCATACGGTGGGTACATACCTTGCCGGTATTTTTGGCCAGGTAAGCCAGTATCTCAAATTCTTTGGCGGTTAAATTTAGAGGTAGTCCATCAAATTCCGCGCCGTAGTGAATCATGTCTAACGTCAATTTTCCAATTTTTAAGCTGGGTTGATCATTATTATTTCTGTCGTAGGCAGTGGTTTGGCTATGCTGCATTAATTTGGCATACTTCTTTGTTAAAGACCTAATTCGTGCGTTTAGTTCGGCCATTCCAAATGGTTTCGTAACATAATCATCTGCTCCGCTGTCCAAGGCTCTAACTTTTGTGGATTCCAAATGCGTAGCAGACAAAACTAAGATAGGTATATCGCTGAACTGTCTAATATGTTTAACGATGTCGACACCGTCATAATCCGGTAATCCTAAATCCAAAATCAATATGTCGTAAGTCCCGTAAGTCACCTGAGCCAGACATTCTTCACCGTTGGCTACGGCGGTGACCGTGTGACCCTTGGACGTTAATCCGATCTTTAAGGCTTTTAATATTGATCTGTCATCGTCTGTCAGTAAAATGTTAGCCATATTAATCAAATGCGTTTAAGCGACACTGTTTAAGGTAACCTCAAATTCGGTGCCGTTGCTGAAATCTTTATTTAGTTTAATATCGCCTCCAGTGGACTTTATGAAGTTAAAGGCAATTGCAAGACCCAACCCCCCTCGACCACCTGAATTATTCTTATTGAACAGATTTAAATAAGTAAAATCTAAATTTTTGTCTAGACCCGGACCGTAATCTCTAACTACGAATTTAATAAGATTGCTTTGTGGCTTATCAACTATCAAATCTATCGATTGGTTTTCCGGAGAATATTTTAAGGCGTTATCTACAAGATTAACCAGTGCTTGAGTGAGTAAGATTTTGTCTGCAAAGACTAACTCTTTTGGAACTTTGTTTTGAATATTAATGCGGGAGAATTCATCTTGATATTTAAAATTTTCAAGACATTCGTCCACAATATTAGAAATGAGAATATTTTCTTTTTTAAGGACCAGAGTGCCGGACTCTATTCTGGTCATATCTAGTAAATTTCCTACTAATTTGTCCAGTTTAGTTGCCTGAAAATCAATAAGGAACAGCAACTCCTTTAATTCTTCATCAGACAGATTAGAGTTAGACTCTAGAATTGTCGACGAGGATATTTTAATTGCCGAAAGGGGTGTTCTTAAATCATGAGATACAGCACCGACTAGCGAGTTTTTAATTTCATCTGCTTTTTGCAAGAGTTCGGTCTTCATAACCTGGTCTCTTAGCAGGGTTCTTTCCAAGGCGTAAGACAGGTGATTTATAAATGCTTTAAAAAGCTCCCTATTATCTTTGTTGTATGAAAGACCCTTAATTGCAAGAAGTCCGATGTCAGAAGTTTGACTGGACAGGACCACAACGCTTAGTTCATTGTTACCCGTTGCAGTGGGTTCCAGGCGAATAGGGTGAACGGTTTTATTTAATATATTTCTTATTTCTTCATCTTCTAACGATATGCCCGCCTTGCCGGTTAAAGTGAGCTTGTCCCCATTCTGAATGAATAGAACTGCGCTGGTTAATTTAAAATAGCTTAATAACAGATCCAAAACATATTCGGAAATATCTTGTATAGAAGAATCTTTCAACAAGAGTTCAGACAGGTCAAAAAGCTCCCTGTTTTCTTTAGCGCGTCTCTGAGCCTCCATTCTTGCAGTATTAATTTTTGTAACCATTTGAGATAGTGTGATCATTACCACTACGTATACTCCCAAAGCTGCCCAGTTTTGTGCCGCACCGACGCTTAGAGTGTAGTAGGGTTTAATAAAAAAATAGTCGTAAATAAAAAATCCCATTATTGTGGCTGCTATCCCCGCAAAAAACCCCCCGCTTATTACTCCTAAAACTACGGGAATTACCAAAATTAATGCTACGGTGGCTACGCTTAAGTGATCTCGAATTAAAAATAAGCCAAACGACAATATCATGCAAACAATGATTGATTTAAGCGAACTAATCACTATCTGTCTAAAAGTAAAGCCTATCGGCATAACAGAAAGTTTTAAAGAATCTTTAAAGTTGTGATTTGGCATCTCTAGGTAAATGTTGTAAATATTGCAATCCTATATAGCATTTTAATGAACGGATTTGTGTTTAAAAGACAAATAAATTACAGAAAATTTAAACTCATAATTTCCGGTTGCGTATTTGAGGTGACATTTGACTTTTTTTAAAGTTATAAAATGCTGTCAAGACTTGCATTTGAATTCAAGCTAAACTTATTTGAGTCATTTATCATTTTTGGTGTATGTTCGACACGTTCCCTTTAATAGTCGCAATTGAACCGGTGCCAAAGTTGTAATCGAATTCACAATCAAGCAGCTATAATAATTTAGCTAAGCATGAGACAAAGGTTGAGTTGAATATGGTGTTGGGGCCGTAATCGATCTTGGGATGGTTATGTTCGACATAATGGGTGCGATCTGCGCTGGGTATTGGAATGCTGGGTATCTGAATACTGGGTATTGGAATATATGTTGGGATTTGTAAATAAATTAAGTGCGCTGAGGGTGTACCAATGGCGTTAATTATCGTGACCGTTGCCTTAATGGTGACCGGGTATTGATATTTGTTTAAAGAATGTATTTAAACCCAGCATAAGAAACAATAGGTTAATAAGGTAGTAAGTTGAAAAAAATTTTCAAATTTAAAATCGTTTTTATTTTATGTGCAATTGGAATTTTGATTGCCTCTTGCAGTTCTTCGAAAAAACCCATAGTGGCTTCAGCGGCTACCACTTCGACAACTACGACAACTCAACCCCCGGTCATTTGCCCATTAACCGGTTTGCCCGTGCAGCCCGGACAGAGTATCAACAGGCCTGCTTTGGCCGTAAAGATCGACAACTACTCCGCGGCCAGACCTCAAACGGGATTAGATCAGGCTGATATAGTGTTTGAAGAGCCTGTTGAAGGTTTCATTACAAGATTTGTTGCCGTCTTTAATTGCAACAATCCGTCAATCATCGGACCTATCAGATCTGCAAGGTATGAAGATATTGGAATCTTAAAACAGCTTTCTGATCCAGTCTTTGTTCATGCAGGTGGAATTACTCCTGTGGTTAATTTGATTAAGGCTGATGCTCCGTCATACAATATTAATATTTTGGGTAATCCGTCAATAATTATTCACCCTGCCGGCAAAGTGGCACCTGACAGTACGTATATGGCACCGTCTTCGGCTTGGAATATGGATTCTTCGGATGTCACTCCGCCTTCGCCAATATTTACCTACAGTAATTCAATTCCGGCAGCTTTAAATCCCCAACCCGCAACTGGAATACACATAGACTTTAGCTATTCCAGTAATGAGACCTGGGAGTGGAGTTCAACGGACAATTCATGGCACCTCTATTACTCTGGAGTACCGTTAACCGATCCGGCAGGCAAACCGATTACAGCTCAAAATGTAGTTGTTCAAAATGTCACGGTGACATTTGGACCATGGGTTGAAGATGCCCTTGGAGGGTTGGAAGTAGTTCCAAATTTTCTAAGCGGCGGGCCGGCAACTATATTAAGGAACGGTCAGGCGATAACAGGCATGTGGGCTAGATCAAGTTTAGGTCAACCGACTAAATTTATTGGCACGAATGGCCAAGAGATACCTTTGCAACCCGGTCGCACATTTGTGGAGATAGTGCCTCATCAGGCTTCACAGAAGTTGCTAACAAACCCCAGCTCGGGAGTAACCACTTCCACAATATCGGGTTAACCGGTAATTTTAAGGATTTGGTCTTTACAGTTTCCTAAAAATTCGGCCAACTCTTCTTTACCTGTTCCAACAGGCGGAACTACTACTCTCGAAACTCCCAATTCGATATATTGCTCCAATACCTTTTCGTCAAAGCTGGCGGGAAAAGTAATTTCTATTTCCGATGGGTTCCGTCCGGCCTCTTCTGCGGACTGTTTCATGACTTTAACTAATTCGTAAAGAGTTTCGGGATCTTGAATAGCGGGGAAAAACCCGTCACCAATTTTACCGGCTCTTTTTGCCGCCGACAAACTGTGGCCACCTATTACGATAGGTACTCCGTTTTTTTGGTATGGTTTGGGGTTCGATCGCATATCGTCAAAATTTATTAGTTCGCCGTGATAGTTTGCTATTTCTTGAGTCCACAGAGCCCTGAGGGCTCCAATTGTTTCATCGGTTCGCATTGCGCGAGTTGAAAAATCGACATCGAGAGCTTCAAACTCTTCTTTCAGCCATCCTATTCCCACCCCTAAAATTACCCTCCCTTTTGACATCAAATCCAATGTTGCTATTTCTTTTGCAAACATTAACGGATTGCGTTGAGGCAATATGACTATACCGGTTGCCAGTTTTAGTTTGGTAGTCAGTGAAGCCAAATAAGCAAGCCAAATTATGGGATCAGGTATAATAGCTTTGTCTCCGCCTGGCATTTTACCTGAAGCGGTATATGGATACGGCGACTTAAAATCTTTGGGCAGTACGACATGCTCTACCGTCCACACTGAATCAAAATCAAGCTCTTCACAAGTTTGAGCTAAAATTCCAGCGGACTCGTCTACCCATTTGGCAGTATTTGCAAACACAATTCCAAGTTTCATTATTAATCCTTTACACTGATTTTCAATATGTTTTCTTTTAATAGATCTATTGTTGTGCACCTATCTTACAACTGGTAAACGACGTGACTTTGGATCACACTCTACCAACTGTTATGCTTTAAAATTTGACGTATTAGCAGGTCGATTTTTTAATTTCACTATATTAAGTTTCAGGGTTGCCAACTGTTACCGAGTACAATTATTTAGTTTATAGACGGCAGTGAAAAACCCCGTTCTGTTATTAGGTTTTCACTATAATCCCAAATCACTTTTGCGTCTTCGGGGGATCTCGCTTTTGTTGAAATTAGACCCGGCCGTTTTCTGGCAAAATATTCTCCTGTTACCCTTCCTCCCTTTTCACTGCTGGCAAGCCAAATAGGAGTTCTGGCTCCCGCAGTTGAAGATATTTCAAAGAAACGAAAAAGTTTATTCATCTGTCCGTACAGACCCTTTAAGTCACCGTCCATTCCAAATCCGCTTCTTACCATTCCGGGATGTACGGCATTTACTGTTGTAACTTTAGGATCCAACAGGGTAGCCAGGTGTCTTGTAAAGTAAACATTGGCAAGCTTTGACTCCGAATAAGCTTTAAAACCTTTGTATTGAGTATTCTCATAATTGATATCGTTAATTTGGATTCCTTCGGAACTGTAGTGTGCGAACGAGGCAATATTTATGATCCTGGACGGTTTTGATTTTATTATCTTATTTAAAAGTAATCTTGTTAGATAAAAATGTCCTATGTGATTAACTCCAAAAGTTTGTTCTATTCCGTCTTCTGTAAATCCAAGGTAGTTGTACACGCTGCCTGCATTGTTAATTAAAACGTCAATCCTTTTGTAATTGGCCTGTATCTTTTTGGCGAAGGTCTTAATGTTATTTAAATTTCCAAGATCTAACTGCTCTGTCGTTATCGAATCGTTCTTAGAATTTCTAATAATATAGTCTCGTGCCTCTTCGGCCTTTTGAAGATTTCGGCAAGCCAAAATAACATTAAAATTCTGTTTCGCCAAACCAAGCGCGGTCTCTCTACCAATGCCTGAGTTGGCACCAGTTATTATGACTGTTTTATTATTTGGGTTTGTCATGTCATCGATTTATAGATTGTTGGTAAGACTTATATAATATAATAGATGTTAGCTTGTCACGGATTATTTGATTCAAACATTTATTAATCGCTGATTGTAAAAGTTGATTTTTGAATAATATTTGACCTGGATTTCTTAAATTCAATGTTGAAATATATTCACGGGGCTGTAGCTCAGTTGGCTAGAGCGCTTGCTTTGCACGCAAGAGGTCGTGGGTTCGAGTCCCATCAGCTCCACAAGGCAAAAGGGGTTTGCCAATATATAATGTCTAAAATATTCAAATAGCATTTGTTCAATTTAAAAAAAGGCATATATCGGGATAGCGATAATTCTAACTGGTGGCGTATTCGTTATTGGTACGGTCGATTCCAAAGATCTAAAGTTATCGCCGGTGGAATTAAAGATGTGCGTAAACTTTTAGCTGAGTTTAGAACAGATGCGGACAGTTCGACCGAAAGAGGAGCAAACACGACTCTCGGTACTCATTTGGGTTTATATTTAGAACATTGCGAATCTGTCAATAAAGTTAGGCCAACAACGCTGAAGAGTTTTAAGTACTATTTAACACCTCTGAAACTTATCCTTAAAATAAGGCTGGATAAACTTACAGTTCGCCAGTGATACGATCTAAAGATGAACGAACTCGATTTCTACTATCTGACGGTACACTTGTGCAGCTAAGGGAATTCTCTAATACGGGTGGTGCAACGATCGACATTAAGTTCCCTGATGGTATGACTTCAAAGATACATATAGACTATACAAATGGCAAGTAGTTTTGGTAATGAATTATTGCGTCTTGGAGCATGTGACATTCTCCAATTTTTTGAGGTTGTATCAGAGGCTCAAGAGTATTTCGGGATTAAGGATGCAACATATCTTTATGACGTAATTCAAGACGAGTTAACATCTCTTTTAGCGGAGCGATTGATATTGATGGGATATCTAGGCGTAGGTGCAGGAATGCTGATTGTTGTTCCTTGGCCTGGATGCGTTGAAACTGTTGTTGAACGTGCAATTAGTGAGTGGAAAGCTCTAAATCGAACGCCAAGTTGGGATGATATCTGCTGGTTGGGACTAACGGCAAAAGGTCATCTGGCTGCCTTGGAAATCATTTGGCACCCCTTCTAAATTTTACTCACATTTATGCCTGGAGCCCCTTTTATTTACCCCTTATTTTTGGAGAATTAGAGGATAATTCTGGCAAAGTTGGGCTAATGATTAAGCTGTATAAATTCAATGGCAAACGGAACTATAGATTGAACTCATACGACCAGTATCCTTGTATAGGTCAATATCTTTAGTTGCGATTATATACTGACTATTCCAGTACATTGAAACACCCATTCCAGTAACTCTCGCACACCCTCAGAATCAGGAATGTTGTAATAGGCAAGACTCCAAGACAACTAAGACTTCCATTTGCCCTTTGGACTAGAGAACAAGTCGGAAAAAATCAGGCAAGTTGAGGCTTTATGGTATTGATCTGTCTTTGACAAGTGTTGGGAGATTGCTTCATGAAATGGGTCTCAGTGTTCAAAAGCCTAAATATCAGGCATTCCAACAAGATGAAGTAGCGGTTAAAAAATGGAGGGAACAAGACTATTCAAAGATTGTAAAGCAAGCCAAGAAATTAGGTGCTGACATATACTTTCAGGACGAAGCGGGTATTCGCTCTGATTATCACTCTGGAACAACATGGGCTAAAACGGGCAAAACGCCAGTTGTAAAGACAACTGGAGCACGCTTTAGTTTAAACATGATATCTGCGATTTCACCACGTGGACATCTAAGCTTTATGTGTGTAGAAGCTAAAGTCAATTCTAAAGTGTTTGTTGAATTTCTAAAACGACTCATTTATAAAGCTGATCGTCCAACATTTCTAATAGTAGACGGACATCCAATACACAAGTCAGGAATGGCAAAGAATTTCGTTGAAAGCACCAATGGAATGCTCACATTATTCTTTTTGCCTCCATATTCCCCACAGCTGATTCAGACGAATCTGTAAGGTGTGGAATAAAGAATTACCACATAGGAAGAATCCCTGTTACGGGTCAAAACTACCTTCGCACATTAGCCACCTATCCACTTCGCAAACTTACAACATTCACCACTGACACTACCATGCTTATTTAAGACTCCAGAATTATCTTACATACCACTGGGTTAATGCGCCCTTACCATCGGCCTCCTTAGTAAGTTATCATTGGTCAACTTTTAAGTTCCGAGAAGTTAGTACTCGCTCAATATCTGAATTTTTTAATTTACGGTCTTTGGCATAAAGAAGTCTCACCAAATTCATATTATTGTTCGTCAGTCGTGAAGAATATGAAATAGCCCTTAGTACATCCTTCGATTTAGACCGTCCGGCTGCGATTGTTAGAACTTCAATGGTACAATTCGAATGATCGACTACCCTATGAAGAAAATTTTTGTTATCCGGGTCGAATAGGCGTAATAAAACTTCTCCTGAAGCATTTGGATTTCTTGCTACTCCTTGACGAACGTCTGCAATATTATCGTCGGCGAGTCGTATGAGTATATCTTCTGGCGCATTTGGATTTCTTGCCACTTCCCAGAGAACATAGATAACATCGTCGCTTGCAAGTTGCAGCAAGATCTCTTGTGGAGTCTTTGGATTTCTTGCTACTCCTCGACGAACATCTGCGATATCATCACCTGCGAGTTTTATCAGCATATCCTCTGGGGTATTTGGATTCCTTGTAACTTCTAACCGAATCCGAAAGTCGGTATCTTCAGCGAGCAATTTTAGAGCCTTGAGTGAAGCATTTGGATTTCTTGCTACTCCTCCACGAACATCTGCGATATCATCACCTGCAAGTCGTATCAGTACATCTTCTGGAGTCTTTGGATTTCTTGTCACTCCTCGACGAACGTCAGCGATATTATCACCTGCAAGTCGTATCAGTACATCTTCTGGAGTCTTTGGATTTCTTGTCACTCCTCGACGAACGTCAGCGATATTATCACCTGCGAGTTTTATCAGCATATCCTCTGGGGTATTTGGATTCCTTGTAACTTCTAACCGAATCCGAAAGTCGGTATCTTCAGCGAGCAATTTTAGAGCCTTGAGCGGAGTATTTAGATTCCATGCCACTTCCCAGCGAACATAGATAACATCGTCGCTTGCAAGTTGCAGCAAGACCTCTTGCGAAGCATTTGGATTTCTTGCTACTCCTCCACGAACTTCTGCGATTTTATCGCCTGCGAGTTTTATCAGTACATCCTCTGGAGTATTTATATTCCAAGTGATTTCCCGCCGAACCCGAAAGTCAGTATCTTCAGCGAGTAGTTTTAGAGCCTTGAGCGGAGTATTTAGATTCATTGCGACTGCCAAACGAACTTGCCATACGTTATCGCTGGCAAGTCTTATTAGCAGATCCTTAGGAGTTGAAAAATTCCTGGCTACTTCTCGCCGAACCCATTGATCCGTAGGTTCAATGAATTGTTCTAAGAGTTGTTCTAATTTTGTACTTTTATGCTTCCGCGTCATCAATTTCCATTTGCACCCAATACCGTCTATGTATTACATATTAATTCGACTTTAACAACTCAATTATGAAATAATCTATAAAGTTCCAAGTTAAAGCGTTAGGCAGGCCCTATTATTTAGGTTATTTCCATTATCTAAATATGACATATATACAACGGTTTATCCTTGAACCTTCTGCGGAATTATCCTTGTACGGTTTTGTATATATTTATAAATTAACCTCCTTGTCCTTGTTTGTCTTTAGATTCGGCTGAATCTATTTGTAACGCTAGTGTTTTTGGTTTCAGTAAAGTCCTAAAAAACAATTTGTGTCTAAAAAATGTCTAAAAATACTCGTGTTTAGTTAATGTTGGTCAGTTTGTCTCATGTTACAAATGCTGTAAACATAAGGGTTTGGGGACCAATCGTAGCTATGAATAGGTGGATAAACTTGCTTGCACGCAAAAGCTCGTAGGTTTGACTCCATCAGCGCTTTATACGGTCAAGCCATATGTAAATTATAGATTTGTAATCGGAGAATCTTGGATCTTTAAATAGTTTAATTTGCAATGTCAGTTCTAAGTGTTATGTCCGTAATGTTGGCAGATTAATATTTTGGAAAAATCTGATGTAGTAACATAATTCTGATGGGAAGCGGCGATAATATAGCCATCAAATGCGATCGATTGACTAAAAGGTTTAAGAACGTAACTGCACTTGATGATCTGACATTTGAAATAGGTGCTGGTCGGACTATTGGATACTTAGGTCCAAATGGGGCAGGCAAGACCACTACATTAAGGTTGTTGCTCGGGCTTATTAAACCGACGTCTGGCAGCGCTCAAATATTTGGCTTGGATGTTCAAAAAGATAAAATGAATATTCATTCTCAATTATCTTACGTTCCAGGCGATAATGTTTTATGGCCTGAATTAAGCGGAATGCAGACTTTGGAACTTTTGGGGAACCTTCACGGCACCACCGATATTAAATTTAGAGACGAACTAATCGAACAATTTAATTTGGAGCCAAACAAGAAAATAAAAAGCTATTCGAAGGGTAATAGACAAAAAGTATCACTTGTAGCCGCTTTTATGACGAGACCGAAGCTTTTGATATTGGATGAACCTACTTCTGGGCTTGATCCGCTCATGGAGTTGGAGTTTCGAAATTGCATCAGGCAGGCTAAAGAGAATGGACAAACGGTGTTGCTTTCGTCACATATATTAAGTGAAGTGGAAGCAATTTGTGACGATGTCTATATGTTGCGTGAGGGGAAACTGGTTAAATCCGGAAAACTGGAAGATTTAAAACACTATTCAGTGGTAAATATTTCAATCGTATTTAGAAGTGAACCGCCAGATATCTCAAGAGTTAAGGGAGTCACTATCCTTGCAACTTCAGCTGACACAATTCGTCTTAAATTTAACGGGGATTTTAACGAGTTATTCAGATCAATTTCTCAAGCTGATGTCAGATCATTTCTGTCTACGGAACCGTCTTTGGAAGAACTCTTTATGTCTCTATATGATAAATGACTACGACTGAGGTTTCCACTGCAAAAGCCGTAAATGCTTTCAACGGTACGTTTGAGCCGTTCAAATATTCACTAAAGCAGTGGACTAGGTCTTCATTAATGTACGGCGTTTTGTTCGGATTTACGTTAATTGGATCTGCCGTAAGCTACTTGAGCTTCTATCACACTTCTCATTCTCGCGAAGTATTAAGTCAAGCTTTTGGTCATAATGTGGCCACGATAGCTTTATTTGGACCGACATATGATTTAAATCAGCTTGCCGGTTTTTTGGTACTTAAGAGTTTTTTTACACTAATAATTGTTGGATCGATGTGGGCAATATTTGCAACAACCAAATCGTTAAGGGGAGATGAAGACCGCGGATTTTTCGAGCATTACCTTGCCGGTACCGTTACTTTAAAACGTGTTTATCTTCAAATTTTGTGTAGCGCCATTGTCGGACTGGCAATTTTGTCGATTACGGTATTTATGATACTTTGTGCGGGTGATTATTTAAGGCACTTTGGTTTGGGTTTATACCAGTGTCTTTATTACTGTCTCTGCGTTGTCGCGGCTCCATCGATTTTTGTGGCATTGGGTTCGCTGGCGTGTCAAATATTTGCTTCGAGAAAATCGGCTAATGTTTTTCTTGGCTGGGCCCTGGGTCTTTTCTATGCATTGCGATTGGTGGGTGATTCAGGTATCGGTTTGCATTGGTTGGATTTTATCTCGCCAATTGGATGGGTAGAACTTCTTCACCCAATGATAAGACCCAAACCAATGTATTTTATGCCAATAGTTATTTTTAGCATTTTGTGTTTTTTAATTTCAGGGGCTATGGTTGCAAGTCGCGATTTGGGCGAGGCGTTCTATGATGACTCGGCACCGAGAAAAATTTCAAGACGTTATTTGAGGTCGGATTTAACGTATTCAATTTATCGTGTCAAAACAGCACTATATTCTTGGTTTTTTGCAATAACTTTAACTGGTGCGGTTTTGGGGTTGGTGGCTAGTTCTGCGGGATCGACCCTAAACCAATCTTCAATTAAAACTGTTTTTGATCGCATCGGTATTTCTGGAAGTGGCACGCAGTCATTCCTTGGGTTTAGCTTCGTTATAGTTGCTGTGCTCTTTTCGTTTATGAGCTTGGGACAAATTAATACCCTTAGAGAGCAAGAGATTGATGGTCATTTAGATAACTTTCTTGCTTTGCCCGAAAGTCGAACAAGGTGGATATTGAATCGTATCACAGTGACCATTGTCAGTGAATTAATCGCCGGTATCGTTTGCGCAATTATTATGGCAGCCACCGGATATTTTCATGGCAGTGGGATATCTTTTTCGATTTCTATATATGCTATTTTAAATTCGTTGCCGCCATCTATTTTTGTAATTGGTTTGGCCACGCTTGCTTTTGGGTTGATACCATCGAAGACTGTCTTCACGGGATATTTTGTCATCGGTTGGTCGATGATCGTCGAGATTGTTGCTGGCTTTGGGAAGGCGAGTCAGTATTTACTTGATACTTCAATTTTTCATCAGATTTCACCGTACCCTGCAGCAAAAATCGATGTAATCTCGGTAGTTTTAATGTTTGTCATCGGTATTTTGGGTTTAATCGTAGGTGTCTACTATTTCGGTTTGCGTGACATATCTTCAAGATAAGTTATCTAAGGTTTAAAAAGCTTAGATTAGCATGTTGCCATTGAATCCAGGAAATAAAACAAAATATCAACACCTAACTGAAAATCAAGAAGGCAGTTCCGGTTACACACATGCATTCCCGCCTTTTGTAGCCGAAAATAAATTATTTGACTAGGGGCACTTTTTGTTTAAAAAAAGCGTCAAAAATATTAACCAAATGATAGAATCGGACGCACTGAACATCTATTTAGAACTTATAAACAGTCAATTTCCTTAATATAGTTATTAACGCAACAGCAAAAAAGCCGCCAGTTAATCCGCAGATTACCCGCAAAATATAAGGTGATATTGCCACATTTGGTTTGTTAAAGTGCGCGGCTAATTGTAGATTATCTTTTGGCTAATACTTCTGCAATCTGAACTGCATTCAAAGCAGCGCCTTTTCTTAAATTATCACCGACTACAAACAATGAAAGTTCGTGTAAGTCGTTCGTTGCGTGTCTTATTCTGCCTACGTAACTAGGGTCTTTTCCAGCCGCAGTGTGGGGAGTGGGTACGTTGTCTAAAACTATGTAATCTTTATTCGACAGAGCCTTGGTCGCTTGTTCAATATCTGTTTGGTCTTCAAAAGTCAAAGTCAGCGAAAGGCTGTGCCCGGTCATGACAGAAACCCTGGTACAGGTTGCAGATACTATTAAATTCGGGATATCCAATATTTTTCTGCTTTCATTAACCAGTTTCAGCTCTTCTGAAGTTACATTGGATCCGTCGTCTAAAAATGATCCCGCCATTGGTATTACGTTAAGTGCGGCTATTTTAGGAAATTTATTGGGTGTTCCGAAATCAACTGCAGCACCGTCAAATGCTAAATCACTTAAATTGCCTGTGTAGCCGGTAAGTTGGTTACTGAGCTCATCAACTCCAGCTTTACCAGACCCAGAAACTGCTTGGAATGTAGTTGCCACCATTTTTTTAAGCCCCCAAAGATCGTGAAGTATTTTTAATGGGGGCATTGCCACCATAGTTGTACAATTGGGGTTTGCCACGATGTTTAAAGGAATGTCGTTTAATGTATGCGAATTTACTTCAGGAACAACTAAAGGTACATTCGGGTCTTGTCTGAAGCACGAAGAATTATCAATAACGATCCCGCCTTTTTCAGCAACTTTAGGAGCATATATTTTTGAAGCTGCGGCTCCGCAGGAAAATAGAGCGATATCGATGCCGTTGAAGTTGCCTTCATCGGCATCTTCAACTTCAATAATTTGACCCTTGAAATCCAGAAGTTTTCCTTTTGAACGCGAAGAGGCAAAAAATCTGATTGAATCAACAGGGTAATCTCTCTCAATCAAAATTTGAGCCATAACTTGTCCAACCTGTCCGGTCGCACCAAAAATTGCTAAATTCATAGTTCCAGTTTAGTTAAGAAGAATTGTTAAGAAAATATACGTGATTAAGATGTATATTCTGATAATAATTATCGCAAATAGAACGTCGTTAATTATCCAAACCGAATGCGTTGTGAAGTGCTTGAACTGCTTGTTCTACGGCATCTTGCCTAATTAAGCATGATATTCTAATTGGAGAAGTGGAGATCATTTCAATGTTAATGTCACAGCTGGCCAGGGTTTCAAAGGTTAACGCCGTAACGCCTGGTTGAGTTTTCATACCGGCGCCAATTATAGAAACTTTGGCAACTTCGTTATCTGCCAAAACTTCCGTACCGCCTAATTGAGGAAGGGCGTCTCTGGTTACTGCAAGCGCGGTTTCCAAATCTGTCCTAGGTACCGTAAATGATATGTCGGTGTTGCCGTCCGTGGACGTATTCTGAACAATCATATCTACGTTTATGGCATTGTCGGCCAATTGGCGAAAAAGTGAAGCGGCAATTCCGGGTTTATCTGGAACTTTAGTTGCTGTAATCTTTGCTTCGGATGTATCATGAGTAACTGCAGAAACAACTGCCTCTTCCATCTGTTTGTCCTCCTTTTTGATCCAAGTTCCAGTCTCCCACGTATAGCTTGATCTAACGTGAATTATTACATTGTGTCGTCTGGCAAATTCCACTGATCTTAATGCCAGAACCTTTCCGCCGTTTGCGGCGATTTCCAACATTTCGTCGTAATCCAAATTTAACAATTTTCTGGCGTTTGGGACGATTCGGGGATCGGCGGTAAATACTCCCGACACGTCAGTGTAGATTTCACATATATCGGCTTTTAATGCGGTTGCCATGGCTACGGCTGTTGTATCTGACCCACCGCGTCCTAATGTGGTGATCTCTTTGTCAACAGACATACCCTGAAATCCAGCAATAACAGGTACATAACCTTCATTTAGAGCCTTTAAGACTCTATCGGGTTTAATTTCCAGAATAGAAGCTTTGGTATGTACGGTATCGGTAATTATACCCGCCTGGGAACCTGTAAAAGATGTGGCCTTAACATTTAATTCGCTTAACGCCATACATAGAAGTGACATTGATATTCTTTCACCTGCTGTTAAAAGCATGTCCATCTCTCTGCTGGGATGTACAGAAGATACGTCTTTTGCCAGTCTTATAAGGTTGTCGGTTTGTTTTCCCATGGCGCTAACGACTACTACTACGTCGTTGCCCTTACTTTTGGTGTGAGCAATGTGGTCGGCGACTATTCTTATTCTTTCGTCGTCGTTAACCGATGTTCCACCGTATTTTTGTACAATTAGTGCCACAATATTTAAAACTGAGTGTATTTGATATCTTTATTTCTTGTTGATTATCGAATGGACTTATATTGTCACAGAAAGTTCGGTATTGGAAAGTTCTGTTGTGAAAAATTAAAGAACGAATGTAACAACAATATTAAATTAAATTGTAGTATATCTTTAAAACCGATATTTTAATGATAAAATTTGCCGACCGATTATGATTTTGAAGGAAATTATGAAAAATTTTAATAATTGAAAAAACATGGTGTTAAAAGTTTATTAGAATCGATATCGTGCCATCTCAAAAAAGAGCTAGACAAAAGGCGGCGCGCCAAGCAAAATTACAGCGTGAGGCAGCCGAAAGAAAAAGAAAAAAGTTTATTACGCAGGCGATAATACTGGTCGTGCTGGTAGTCGTTGTCGTAGGATTAATCTATTTACTGTCCTCGGGATCTGGGTCTAAAACTGCTTCTAGTAAATCTAAACCGACTAATGCGTGTCCAAGCTCATTAAAAAATGTTTCAAGAAAGACTTCGTTTACCTCAGCTCCTCCGATGCTTATAAATACGTCGGCGACATATTACGCCAATATGCAAACAAGCTTAGGTAACATTAAAATTAAGTTGAATCCTCAGCAAGCACCACAAACTGTAAATAATTTTGTATTTTTGTCGTGCTACCACTTTTATGACGGAACCATATTTCATAGAGTAATTCCAAATTTTATGGATCAAGGTGGAAGTCCCACTGGTCTGGGGACGGGCGGTCCAGGTTATACCATTCCCGACGAATATCCAACAGGTAGTTCAAATAAGACCCCATATGCTCCTGGACAGTTGGCCATGGCCAATACGGGTGCCGGCCATTCAGGTGGATCGCAATTCTTTATAGTGGATTCTCAGAGTGGAGCTCAAACGTTGGATAGCGATATTGCATCGCCAAGCGCCGAGGACTATACAATTTTTGGAAACGTTGTGTCCAGCTCGAATCCAAAAGAGGGCATGAATGTTGTAAAAGCAATCAACGCTTTGGGTACTCAATCGGGTACCCCCGTTCAAAAGATATACCTTTATAAGGTAACGATTACATCTTCATAACTGGCTGGTTTATATTCCACAGTCAATTTTAGAATGACGAAATAGGTTGACGAATTCAACCTATGATCAATATTGTTAATTTACTTAGACATAATTCGGTCGAACAGGATAGGTCAATTTAAAACTGATATGTCGTTTGATTCATGGTTTAAGAAAAAATGGCCGGATCCCGCACCGAGCGTTTCCCAAGTCCCGTCTAAATTTCGTATTAATGCTGTCTTCTCTTCGATTCCGATCAGCAAGGTATTTTTTGGAGCAAACTTAAGAGATCTGTTGTTTCTTTCTATATGTCCTGAATCAAAATGAGGAATTACAGTGAAGTTATTGATAAGTTTTAGTCCTACTGTAAAGGCTCCGCCCCTCGGATCAATCATGGGGTCACCTATTGCCATAGCGCCCGCAGAAGAAGCTGCCAACGCAGTTCCACTACGCCATTTAATTTCAATTGCAGACAATGCGGGAGTAGCTTTTAATACTCCAACCAGATGTAAAGGCGATCCACCTGTTATGTAGATGACTTCGGCTTCGTTTATTTGATCGATAAAGTCAGAATTTGACGCATCTTCCCTTTTTAAAATCATTATCGGATCTACGACGACACCTAATGTTGAAAAATACTGTTTTGCGTTATCAATTACTTTTTGGGGGTTTTCAAATGCAGCAGCCGTAGGCACTACGGCAACTCTTTTCGCGCCCGTCACTTTGAGAAGATGTTGATCAAAGGTGCAGCCTTCGGTGAATTCTGTCCCTCCGATTAAAGCCAACAGCCCAGAACCTGTCGAAATTTGTCTGAACCCTAAAATATCTGAATCTGGAGTCACTGTCATAGTTATAAGGTTAGCTGAATTTTAATTGTTATTTTATATATTTGGCCAAATATATATGGGCAACGGATCGAAAGATTTTTGGCCGATCGATTTAAATGAGTTAAGATTAATATGTAGAAATCTTGTGTCAAAATGGACAAAAGTAAGACAATCGCCGTCTAATCGGTATCGGTCAAATTTTAAATTAAGGCTTGGACTTTGTCTATTGATGGATATTTCTGATAAGAATCTCGATATCAAGAAATGTTCATAATTTTGAACTGATTTTTATCGGCTAATCGGAGGGATGCGAGAGTGGACGAATCGGACGGTCTCGAAAACCGTTGTAGTGCAAGCTACCGTGGGTTCGAATCCCACTCCCTCCGCAGTTTCAATATGTCAAAAAAACTGAATATTAGGATACCTCTAACGTTTGAATATCTCGATATGGTCAAAATATTTGAGCTATAAAGGTAACAGTATTTGAGCGAAATATTTGGCAAATATTTCGATATTGATGGTTAATCCTTGACTTCTATGATTGAAAGGTACTGGTAGCGCCAGTTTTAGATTTAATTTTAAAGGAATTTTGGTATTTACTAAGGAAACCGTTAGTAAGGGCGCATTATCCCACTGGGATGTAAGAGAGTTCCGGAGTTTTAAATAATCCTTGTAATTTTTTTGGTGATCTTTGGAGACTACGAAGGGCAGATATGGCTAGTGAATGCAGATGCTTGGGTCCAGTGACTGGAGTTCTGCCAATATGGTGAGTTTTTACCTCACGCCAAACCGACTCATCTGGATTTAGCTGCGGAGAATACGGTGGGAGAAAGAATAGTGTGAGATTGCCATTTGTGCTTTCAATGTACTGCTT
>JAJZNL010000005.1 GCA_021852345.1 Actinomycetes bacterium | reverse complement strand
TGTCAAGATATGCACCTTCGATCTTCCCTTCCTTGTAACGATTCCATGCGGCTCTGTATTTGATGTTGTTTCGCTTGCCGTACTCTGACAGTTTCATAATTACCATAGTAGTACATGTAATAAAACTATGTGGGTTTACTACGAAATAATGTACTAGTTATTCACACCTGAATTTTTAATCCGGTGTCCGTTGTGACAATTGGAGAGAACTTAAGATCGCAATTTTAAAAAGATACAATAATTCGACCGAAAAGTAATTGGTAATCCAAATGGCTAGTAAACATTTTTATGCTTGTCGTTTGTTAAAATCTAAATCATAATTACACGCTTTAGAAAACCCAGCAAAAATTTTTTAGCTCAACTGGCAATATTGCTCATTCCGATTGTCTGGAATCTTTACAACTTAAGAACCACGCTTGTACCCGCCGACTATCTAAATGATTCATCTATGCATGAACAGATGGTAAGGCTAGCAGCTTCGAGAATTTCATCGGGCGAACTTCCTTTGACCACCTGGTTTCCATACCTCGGGTTAGGATCGCCTCATTTTTTACATTATCAAAGTTTGGGTGCAATGTTGGTCGGATTAATCGGTACTGTATTATCTCCCGACACCGCATTCCGATGGAGCACATATTTAGGAGTTGCACTTTGGCCAATCTGCATCTTTGCCTCAGGCAAAATTCTTAAATTAAGCCGATTTATTCCCGCATCGGCAGCGCTCTTCTCTCCTTTTATAATGTCTGTTGCTGGCGTAGGGTACGAACAAAAAGCATACTTGTGGATAGGTTACGGGCTATGGTCGCAATTGATAAGTTCGTGGTTTCTTCCTCTGGCCATAGCCACCGCATTTAGAGGAGCCACCGATAAACGTTTTATACCTTGGGCGGCTCTTTTGACCATGCTAACGGCTGCGGCTCACTTTGAAACAGGCTATCTTGCCTTCGGAGCAATTCTTGTCATACCGTTTTTAACACTTAAGGATTTGCGCAAACGACTAATCAACGGAATATTAATGTTTGTGGGATCTCTGGTTGTGTCACTTTGGGTCATATATCCGCTCATCTATTACAAAAATTGGGTATCGATAAACGAATTTTTCACCGCCAGCCCGTTGGAGAGAGGCTACGGTGCGCGAGTTGAACTCGGGTGGTTATTCTCCGGACGGATGTTTGATTACAATCGTCCCCCAGTTTTTACTCTATTCGTATTGGTCGGAATAATCGTATCCATCGTAGTTATAAAAAGATTCATAGCTGGGAGACTTCTTTTAATTTTGTTTGCGGCCTATCTAATTGTTTCTTTTGGTCCGACCTCACTTCACGCAGTTGCAGACATAATTCCAGGACATACCGATTTGTTCTTCAGAAGATTTATAATTGGGACCGATCTTATGGCAATTCTAATTGCAGGCATTGGTTTGGACTACTTACTATTTAAATTTGGAAGCATACTTCAGTACATCAAATTCAAAATTACCAACAATTCGGTTCAGATAGCAATATTAACCTATGTTTATGCAATTTTAATTCTAATAACGAGTGTGCTTTTAGCTCCGATGTTTACTCAATTGTACCGATACGATGCCTCTAATACCACACAAATTCAAGTCCAAAATATCGGCCAAATCACTCAGTCGCAATTCATTTCACCTCTAATAAGTTATATTAAAAATCACCAAACAGGGCGCACTTATGCCGGCCTTCCAACCAACTGGGGTCAAAATTTTGTTGTAGGCGAAGTCCCCGTTTTCAAATATCTCGAAAGTGAAGACATTCAAGAGGTCGGATATACTTTAAGGACAGCATCATTAATGACGGATCCCGAAGCCTACTTCAATGAAAACAACCCAAGCGATTACATCCTATTCGGTATTCGGTACTTGATCTTACCGAAATACTTTAAGCCATTTATACCCTGCAATCACATCATGACAGCTGGCAACTATTCGCTGTGGCAGACACCGTACGGATTTGTTCACTTAATTACCACGGTTTCAAATATTTCACTCAACAGACATGACATTGGGATGAACTCCGTTGGGTTGTTAAATTCCAACATGTTAATTCACAACAAAGATATGGGTGTCAACTGGAATAACGTACCCGGGCCTAAACCGCTTGATACTCCGTCAACAAATCTCGGTACGATCCTAAGCGTGCACCCAGACTTGGTCAACGGATACTTAACGGCATCTGTATTTACCAATCGCAAAGCGATTTTATTGCTTTCAGCATCATACGATCCAGGGTGGACCGTGTCTATAGATAATCGACCGGCAAAAGTGATAATGCTCGCCCCAGCCGTTGTGGGAGTGGAAATTCAACCCGGTAAACATGAAATTATATTCAAATATGTCGGCTTTCAAAGCTACCCGCTACTATTCGTCTTGGCTTTTCTTGCAATCGTAAGTTTGGTTATTATGGCCGACTTTTCAAGAAAACCAATAAGACAAATAGATAAAAGGATTAATCTCTGCGATTTTAATCGGAAACAAAGCAGTCTGACAGATAAGCAATCAGACCCAGATCACATTGAAAGCGTTTTTTGGATATAAAGAATCAACATTCCATGAAATTTACAGCGATCGTACATTATCTTAAGAAATCTACGCCGGGAATCCACGAATTGATGAATTAGGCGGCGAGCTTGAATCTCGAAAAATCAAATGATCTGAGTTGATCCGTATCAATAATATTTCGCGAGCCTGTTACTTCAGTGGTCCGTAAATTATAAATTTAACATTTTTAATTGATTCAGTTTTTACTAGAACAAATAATCATGATAACAAGATTTTGGCCAAATCAAATCAAGATTCGACATGACTAAATTCGCTAATATATTTTAAAGTTTTAGCATATAATTATGTAAGATAGATTTGCACTCCATAATGATCGGACAATATGGATATTGATAAAAATAAAAACTTTGCTGACGATATTTCTGGCCCCGACGGCAATTTAAACGGTGACGCCGTCCAATCATTCAAGGACGACGAGTTTGAAAATACCAAACTTTACGAAACTACTTCAAATCTGAGTTTCAACATCGATCAGCTTCAGCAGTTATTAAAAGTTTTGTCAAAGTATTTAAGACTTAATACGAACTTTGTCGTAGAGGTAAGTTACAGCCACGGTATCTTAGGCAAACTCATCGGTGATTTGCCATATTTAAACCACATTCATTTAAAGTCTTCAAAGTTGAATAAGATGTTAATAAAACTCAAAAGCAAGGAATTTAAAATCGATCTTTCAGATGCAATTAAATGTGAAATTGTGGAACTGGATAATCCAAATGAGGTTCTAAAAATACGGACCGCATCAATCAGCGAATGGGCCAGATCTCTGTTAAAAGAACTCGAAAGCAGGGCGGCACAATCCAGCGATATAAAAGACTTGCTTGAGAAAATTATTTTATTTAATCGATGAAAGATACGTTCATGAATTCAGCGAAAATGAAATCATGAACAGCTAAATAGAAGGAGCAAATTATGCCATTATTTGAAGGTCACAAAGACAAAGGGATCGAAAGGCTTTTTATAGATCTGCCAGACGAGCAAAAAAATTCCATAATTTGGAAATATCCGGATTCTCAGATTGTTCAACACTCAATCATTAACGTAGACATGGATTATGTTGCGGTATTCACCAATTTAGGAAAGGTAATCGGTACACTCCCCCCAGGGAGACACCATTTGGACGAGGGTGCATCCCTAACTTTAGGTTGGTTGGTAGACAGATTAACAGGCAATGCATATTACGATGCAGAGCTTTACTATGTTGCCACTAGAGACATTCCAGATATCAATTTTGGGGGACCAATCGACAATATTTCCGATTCGGTATCTGGGCTGATAGTTGCGGTAAAGGCGTTTGGAAATTTTGCTTTTAAAGTGTTAGATCCAATCAAACTAATTGCCAAATTGATCGGCACGTCAGGAGTAACAAATCATGAAAATCAAATTGTAACGTGGATACAGGATCAGGTTTTGGCCGCAATAAGAGCTGAATTACCAGCTTTAATAAAAGATCACGGTATTTTGTTCATGGGCGAAATACAAACGCCTTTAATAGCTAATTCGTTAAAGGCAGTTAATGTTAATTTAGATCCCTACGGAATTGCGGTGTCAACATTTGCTCAACTGAATATTAACGTACCCGAAGAAGACCTAGATCGACTTAGAAACTTATCGGAAGCCAAAGCGTACACACAAGTCGCAGGATCTTTCCAGGAATATGCCAGAGGTGAGGCAATGTTGGACATTGCAAGGGGAATTGAAGATGGCAGCGCAACAACCCAAACCGGAATGATGGGATTTATGATGAACAATGCCACCATGGGTCAACCCTCTGCCGTACAGCCCGCTCCCGCGCAACCGACGGCCGTACAAAGTGAAACTCCAGCTGCCGCCGTTTTGCAAAATGCTCCAACTGGCGGAGCATCGAGTGCGAAATTCTGCTCCAACTGCGGTACGGCACTCAGCCCCGGCGTCAAATTCTGCTCCAACTGCGGTACGGCAATATTAGGCTCAGGAACGCCCGAAGAATCAGCCTAAATTCGCTGCATCTCAATTATTATGGCAGAGTCCAATTCAGAATTAATACCGATAACCTGGTCCAGTGATCAGGTTAAAGACGGGAACCTCGACCCTTTGGTAGTTGGGTCGCAAGCAGATCTCATTTTAGAATTCCTGTCCAAAGCGGTAAATGCGATGTTTGTTGCCCACCAAACCCGTGATGTCAATCTTTTTAATTTGTATTTTGAGCACAATCTTCAAGTGGGCGTGCTTGGAAACAACTATGAACTTGATGCCCATCCTACGGCTATTGAAATAGAGCACGCAAGCACCTTGTCGGGAAGTTACGGTTCACAGGATTTACACATTAGGACACACCTTTCCATTACCGCAACCGCGGCTGACGGCAAAACACTAATTATCAAGATTTTCCTAGACCTGGCATCTGTTCAAGATCCCGGTTATACGGTTTTGCCAGTCTGCCCCAACTGCGGAGCACCGATCACACTCGGGAACCACATATGTTCTTACTGCAACGTTGATGTACGTGTGATGAAGGCAAAGACTTTTAGAATAATCAAAATTCAATTTTATTAAGGTACCGTTTCTAAGTTTATTTACACGGCAATTTTATTTTTACTTGGTCCAGAGTGTATTTACAAATGTAAATACACTCCAGAATACCTGCGGCGAATTTACATAAATTTGAATTGAATATTGTAAGCGCTTGCTACTAAACTTGTTTTGCGTAACAGAGTTATAACATTTAAACTTGGGTTCCAGTGGCATTTGTTGCGTGATTGCAAATCAAGTGACCAAAATGTTATTTATATTTAAAATCCAATGCCCCTAAAATCTATCACCTACACAACGGACGAACTTATCGAAGACTTCACGCGGCTTCAAAAGGAAATTTATACCAAAGTTGAAAGCCTAACCGAAGAACAGTGGGCTCAACCTTCATTCGCTGTAACCTGGTCCAATCTGGACAGCTTGGGGCACTTAGTTTACTTTGACGAAGTTATGTCGCTTGCTTTTGAGAACCCAACAGCTTTTATGCGCCTTAAAGACAACTATTCGGGAAATGAAATCGCTTTGATGGACTTCCATATTAGACGATTTAGGCAGCTGGGGGCACAAAATACCATAGAAGCCTTTAAATTGAATCATGACAAACTTAAAGCATCCTTTAAATTTAGAGATCCCAATTCGCCAATCAAATGGTTTGGCCCTGATATGAAACCTGAAACTGCCATAATCTCACGGGTCATGGAGTACTGGGCACATTCGCAGGACATTTACGATGCCTTAGGCTTTAGAAGAGAGGCTTCTAAAGCAACAATATACATTGCCGAACTTGGCGTTAAAACTTTTAAGTGGTCATTTAAAATTAACAATTTAAATGAACCCTTGGGAAAGCTATTTGTCAAACTAGATTTCAGCGGTCAAACGATTGAAATCGGTGACAACGCCGCTTCTAACAAAATTACGGGAGATATAAGTGAATTTTGCCTGTTGGTAACCCAACGCAGAAACATCAATGATTTAAATCTGCAAGCCTCTGGCGAAGAGGCTGAGGCATTCTTAAAAATCACACAGTGCTTTGCCGGCCAAAAAGGACTAGGGAGAAAACCTCTTTCATCAAATTAACAGGTGAGGACAAGGCCTTATTAAGATACCGGGATATTTTTAATTAAGGTTATATGTGTAGAGTCACTGTTTCACCCAAAGAAAATAGGCAGCTATGCAATCTCTTTAAAAATGAAGGCTTCACATTTGATTTCGATAAAAATTTAAAACATTGCAGAGCAACTTATTTGATTGCAGGCAAAGCCAGCAGTGGATTTAAATCCTATATCTAAAAAAATTCATTCCTCTTAATGCTGTTTCGCGGCCAACTTTATCGGTATAGATTCGATTACCGACTCGGCTACTGCTGGATTAATCGGCTGAACGGGAGCTATTTTTTGATATGGTGTTCCCAATTTAGGTCTTAAGTCTGTCTCGTTCTTATTGGGCCAAAATGACATTGCGCGCTCGGACATTGTAGTGATTGTCAGTGACGGATTCACTCCTAAATTTGCACCGATAACTGAACCGTCGGCCACGCAGAGTCCTTCGTAACCAAAAATTCGATGGAACGGATCCACTACGCCTTCTTCAGGAGAATTTCCAATACAGGCTCCCCCAATGATATGCGCGGTCGTAGGTGCATCAAACAGAGCCTCTCCCCAAGAACCCCATGCCTTACCTTTTATGATATCGGCTACGACCCTCGCTGAATTGTTAGCAACTGGAAGATAGCTCGGGTTCGGTTCTCCATGTCCTCGGGTCGAAGTAAGATAGCCTCGCTTCCTAATAATCCTCATGGAGTTATCTTTGGTTTGCATTACCAACAATATAACGGATCTCTCCGACCACCGTTTTTTCGAAAAAGACATAATGAACTCTTTGGGATTCGCAATTACCTGCTTTAGAAATTTCTTGCGTCTGGATTCGCCTTCTCCACCGTCGACCATCATGGTAGTCAACAATGAAATAGAGTTAGAGCCTTTTGAATACCTGCACGGTTCAATATGTGTTACTTCATCGGGATAGATAGAAGAAGAGATTGCAACACCCTTGGTCAAATCCTCGGCGGGGACTTCATCTGCCGTTGCTCCGACTATAGCTTCCGAATTAGTCCTTACAGTATCGCCCAATTTGTCGGAAATTTTAGGAAGACGACCCGTCTCTTTTAGTTTGAAAAGTAACTTTAAGGTGCCCAATACACCGGCGGAAAATACCACCTTTTCAGCGGTAAATACTTTTTTACGTTTGTTGACCCAAGCACCAGGCCGCTGAGTAACGACGGCATAGCCGCCCGAATCTAACGGAATGACGTCTATGGCTTTTGTCTCAGGATGTATTTTGGCACCGAGCTTTTGTGCAAAATAAAGATAATTCTTATCAAGCGAATTTTTTGCGTTATGCCTGCAGCCAACCATGCACCCTCCGCATCCTACGCAACCCGAACGCTCGGGACCCGCACCGTCAAAAAATGGATCATTTACCGCTTTTCCAGGTTCTCCGAAAAAGACTCCAACATCAGTAGGCTTAAATGTATCTTCAACCCCCAACCTCTTTGCCAATTCCAGCATTATTTTGTCAGCTGGAGTCAGTTTAGGAACTTTATCTACACCCAACATTGCTCTGGCTTTTTTGTAAAACGGTGCAAGTTCGGATTTCCAATCGGTTACATGGGCCCAAATCTTATCATTAAAAAATGGATCCATGGGCTCATACAAGGTATTTGAATACACCAGTGAACCCCCGCCAACGCCGGCTCCCGAGAGAATAAAGACATCTTTAAGAGGAGTTATTCTTTGAATGCCCCGACAACCCAGTCCAGGAGCATACAGATACTTCCTTAAATCCCAAGAAGTCTTGGCAAAATCTTTGGCCGTATACTGTTTCCCAGCTTCTAAAATACCTACCTTATAACCTTTTTCGGCTGCTCTGAGGGCTGTTACCGAGCCGCCGAACCCCGAACCGATTATCAGCACATCATAGTCAAATCCCATTTTTTTCTCCAAAATTAATTTTGTAACCGATATATTTAAATCAATACTTTCGATCGAACAAAAGTCTCTCTATAGCCAAAATTCCGCAAAAACTGTGGAAATGGTTTTATGTCTGCCAATCTGAAATTAATAGTAACCGACGGTTTATATTAATCCCAACTCGGCGACAGCTTCTTTTTCTTCTGACAGCTCGTCAGTAGTAAGTTTAATTTTTTCTTTAGCAAATTCTGAATGCGACAGTCCAGTCTCCACTTTAAAACTTCTGCCGTCAGAGATAATTGGCAGTCCAAATATAAGCCCTTCGGGCACTCCATATTCCCCGTGGGAAACAACGGCTAGAGACGCACAATCACCGGGGTTTGTAGGATTAATGACCGAACGAACCGAATCCACGACACCGTTAGCCGCAGAAGCCGCCGAAGATGATCCTCTTGCCTGAATTACTGCTGCGCCTCTCTGTTGAACCGCTTTTATAAAATCTTCTTGCAGCCAAGTTGTATCGGCTATCACCTCGGTTACAGGTTTCGAATCGATGAAGGCATTTTCAAAATCAGGGAACTGTGTGGACGAGTGATTCCCCCAAATCGCAACATGAGAAACCTCTGAGGAGTGACGGCCGACTTTCTGGCCCAGCATTGATTTGGCTCTATTTTGATCCAACCTGGTCATTGCAAACCATCTGTCATCCGGTATTGATTTAGCATTTGATCTTGCAATCAGGCAATTCGTATTGCAAGGATTGCCCACAACCAAAACACGAACATCGCTTGCGGCGTGATTTTCCAGTGCGATTCCCTGGGGTTTAAAAATCCCGCCATTAATCGAAAGCAAATCTTTACGTTCCATACCCGCCTTACGTGGGACAGAACCAACAAGTAGTGCCCAGTTAGTGCCTGTAAATGCCGTGTCGACATCTGAGGTCATCTCGATTGACGACAGTAACTCAAATGCGCAATCATCCAATTCCATCACAACGCCTTCAAGGGCTTTCATGGCCGGTTCAATCTCCAATAATCTTAAGTTAATTTTCGTGTCGGCGCCGAACATGTCTCCTGCGGCAATGCGAAATAATAACGAATAGGATATCTGACCTGCTGCACCAGTAACGGTAACGTTTACGGACTTTGCCGTTGAAGCTGAATTGTTTTCTGCCATTTCTTTTCTACAACTTTCTGTTTTAAATTATCTTTATTTAACTTATAATTTATAATTAATCCATATTAAATTTAATATTCCCTTCCGATCGGTATTAACGAACGGAAACTTTCTTACTCAAATTATCAATATCAGATCTTGCTAAAGCCGATCCACAATTGCACTTGCAAATTCGGAGCATTTAACTTCGGTGGCATCTTCTCTCAGTCGAGCAAAGTCATAAGTTACGATGCCGTCACTAATGGTTGAACCCATTGCTTTAACAATGTCGGAGGCAACTTCTTTCCATCCCAAATGCTCAAACATCAGAGTGCCCGACAGAATAACCGACCCAGGGTTAACTTTGTCCTGACCCGCATACTTGGGAGCTGTTCCGTGAGTGGCTTCGAATATTCCGTGACCCGACACATAGTTAATGTTTGCACCCGGGGCTATGCCAATTCCGCCGACCTGAGCGGCCAATGCATCTGACAGATAATCTCCGTTTAAGTTGGTAGTGGCAATAACGTCCATCTCCTGCGGCCTTAGAAGTATTTGCTGCAGCATATTGTCGGCTATTGCATCTTTGACAAGAACTTTATCGCCGGGGACACCGTCGCAATCGTCCCAACCGACTGCCACGTCGGCGAATTCTTCTTTGACCAAATCATAGCCCCACTGCCTAAAGGCGCCTTCGGTGAATTTTTGGATATTCCCCTTGTGTACAATGGTAACTGATTTCCTGGAATTTTCAACCGCATACTTAATTGCAGCTCTGATTAGTCGTTTAGATCCGGTAATTGAAACGGGTTTTATGCCGATTCCCGAGTCGCTTCGAATATTAAACCCAAAGTTGTCTTTTAGAAATTCGATTAATTTCTTAACTTCAGGAGTACCTTCTTGGACTTCCATACCTGCGTATACGTCTTCAGTATTCTCTCTAAAAATTACCATGTCCACCTTTTCGGGATGAACCACTGGAGAAGGAACTCCAGAAAAGTATTTTATAGGCCTTAGGCATACATATAAATCGAGAATCTGTCGTAAGGCTACGTTTAGAGATCTTATACCTCCACCCACTGGGGTAGTTAAAGGTCCTTTAATGCCAATTAAATGAGTTTTGAAAGCCTCTACCGTCTCTTCGGGCAACCAGCTTCCAGTCTCATTAAAGGCTTTTTCTCCCGCTAAAACTTCAATCCAATCAATTTTTTTACCATGTTTTTTTGCCGCGGCATCAAAGACTAATTTGGCCGCTGGCCATATGTCAACACCCGTTCCATCGCCTTCTATAAAAGGGATTCGAGGTTCGTTTGATACGTTTAATGTTCCGTTTTCGTTAAGTGTAATAAGTTCAGACATAATATTAAGATTAGTACCAAATAAAATTGCCAGATTCAAAAACAGACTGACTGGCGTCTGTTTGGCAGACTTTGGGACTAAAGTCCCTACTGATAATTAGAAAAGACATTTCTAAATATCAGTAGCATAAACGGTTTACGTTTATCAAGCCGGCGAGTTGCCAAGGCCTAACGAAGTATAGATTTCCCTAGTTAAGTTAGATTTGTTCAATGTATAAAAATGAAGCCCCGGTGCATTATTTTCAATAAGATCTTCGCACATTGACACGGCGGCCTCAATACCCATTTTTTGGGCAATCCTGTCTTTTTCAATCGGATCGTCCACTTTTTCCAGCGCTTCCTCAAAAGAATCTACTATTTTTTGAGGGATATCTGCGCCCATGGAAATCATGGATTTAATAGACCGATAGGAACCAATAGGCATGATTCCAGGGATAATGGGTTTGTCGGAGCCCAATACACCCATTTCGTCTCTTAAGCGATAGTAACTTGAGACATCAAAGAACATCTGCGTAATTGCGAAGTCGGCATATTCAAGTTTCTCTTTTAGATAATAACGGTCAGAGCTTAGATCGGGCGATTCGGGATGGCCCGCTGTATGAGCTGCAACACCCACTGAAAATCCTCCTATTGACTGAGCCAACTTAACCAATTCAATGGCATATTTAAGTTCTCCTTCAACTTGATCCGATTTTGGTGGATCTCCTGCCAGAGCCATTAAATTTTCGACTGAGGCCTTTCTGAGCTCAACCAAGATCTCAGCGAGTTCAAGTCGGCTATGATCAACGCAGATTAAATGAGCCATCGGAGTAATGTCAGTTGTCTGCCTTATTCCAGCAACCAAGTTATGCGTCCGTTGTCTGGAGATTCTTCCATTTCTGTAAGTCACCGAAACGAAAGACGGATTAAGCGGTTCCAAATCCCTCAGAGTTTTGATTAAGTTCGCCTGCTCAACTTCATTTTTTGGTGGGAAAAATTCAAAAGAGTAGGTTTTCCCATTTTTAAGTAGATCTCTAATTAAAGCCATAGTGTAGTACCCCTATAAATGCTTAAACCAATACTATTTTAGTTTAGAGAACCAAATGCAGCTTTTATCGTATTCATGTAAAGCATGGCCACCGTCATCGGTCCGACCCCACCGACCCTTGGAGTTATATATGATGCTACCTGATCGACGTCTTCTTCTACATCACTCAAAAGAGTCTTGCCCGAATACCTTACTCCGGCCCCTACTACTACTGCACCCTCTCTCACATGTTCTTTTTTTAATATACCTGGAACCCCAGCTGCGGCTACAACAATATCGGCAACTTTAGTAATAGACGGCCATTCTTTAAACCCCGAATGTAAAATCGATACTGCCGCATCTGCATATTCTCGTTTTTGAGACAACAGCAGCGACAGTGGTCTCCCCAAGGTAAGCCCTCTGCCTAAAATCGCAACATGTCTTCCCGCTACTGGAATTTCATAAAACTTAAGCAACTCCTCAATTGCCGCCGGCGTACACGGTATAGGACCTGGTATCGATAGGGCTAACTTACCCATGTTTAAAGGATGCATCCCGTCTGCGTCTTTTTGCGGCATTACAGCCGACAGACAGTAATCAAAATCAATCTGAGCCGGGGTGGGATACTGAATAAGCATCGAATCAATTGAACTGTCCCGATTATATTCTTCAATAACTTTTAACAGATCCTGAGTCGTTGAATTTTCATCCAAGTGGCTGTGTTCAGTTTTAAAACCGAGTTCTACGCCTTTTTTCTGTTTAATAGCAATATAACGCTCAGATGACGAGTCATTGCCCACCAAAATTGTTGCAAGGCCTGGCTTTCGTCCAGCATGTCTTTCAAATTCAATCGCTTGATCTTTTATTTGATTTTCAATTTTTTCGGCAACTGGTTTACCAGGAATATAAATTGCGGTCATAATTTCAATTCACCTTGTTTTCTAAATTTAAGTGTTCTAAATTTACTTCTAAAACTTGCACTTATTAACTGCTTCGAGGGCAAATTCTTTAATCAGTGTTTAAAATGCCTTTGCCCCGTGACGATCATAGCCATTTTGTGTTCGTTGGCCGCCGCAATTATTTCTGAATCTCTAATTGAGCCTCCCGGTTGGATAATTGTTGTAACTCCGGCTTTGGCAATGGCATCCACACCGTCTCTGAACGGGAAAAAGGCGTCTGACGCAGCGGCTCCGCTGCCTGCCCTCCCTTCGGCTTTTATTGTGGCAATTTCAGCTGACATAACCCGACTTTGCTGCCCAGCCCCGACAGCGACAATCTGACAGTCTTTGGAATAAACAATAGCATTTGAAGTGGTTCTTGCGCACACGACATAAGCCAGCGCCGCATCGAGCCAGCCGCTTTCATCGGGAACTGTTTCGGTAACAACGGTCCAAGTTCCACCGTTAATAGTGTCCAAAATGTCCGGCTCCTGAACCAAAAACCCGTTATCGATTACCCGGAACTCCACTTGAGCTCCAACCGGATCTGGAGCAGTAATAACCCTTAGAACTTTGCGTTTTGACTTTATCAACTCCAGGGCATCGGCATCATAGCCTCTGGCTATTAAAACGTCGGCCTGAGGATTATCGAGGATGATCTGGGCTAAACCTACGTTTACATGACCGCATATCCCAACTATTCCTCCGAAAGCCGAAACTGGATCCGTAGCCATTGCTTTGCGGTAAGCATCTTCCAAGTTATCTGAAATAGCGGCGCCACAGGCGTTAGCGTGTTTAATTATGGCCACAGCACAGGGTTTTTTTTCAGTAATGTTACTTAATTCATGAACAAGTCGCCATGCGGCATCGGCATCGAAAATATTCAGATAAGATAACTTTTTCCCCGAATGCAAAACGGCATCATCCAACCATGAATTTTTACCTTCAGTCTTATAAAACGCTCCGAACTGATGAGGATTCTCGCCATAACGCAACTCCAAATCGGATTTAACCAACTTAAGTTGGATCTCGTCAGCGAATTCAAATCTACCTGAAATATTTTTTGAATCGACTTCACCCTGTGCTGGTTGTTTTTGCATAGTTTTAAACCATTTTGCAATTTCATTATCATATCGTGCAGTATGATCAAAAGCTTTCGCGGCTAATTTAAGTCTGGTCTCAGGAAGAAGTTTTCCGCCGTTGGCTTTGAGCTCGAATAAGACTTGGTCGTAATCTTTGGGTTCAACCACTATTCCCACGTGTTTATGATTTTTTGCGGCTGCCCTAACCATTGTGGGGCCGCCTACATCAATTAATTCAATGGACGGATTACTTGAAAAAGGGTACAGATTACAAACAACCAAATTTATCGGTTCTATCTCATTAGATTCCAAGTCACCGACATGGGATTCTTTGTCCAAATCGGCTAAAATTCCGCCATGGATCTTAGGATGAAGCGTTTTTACCCTGCCATCGAGCATCTCTGGAAACTGGGTAAGCGATTCAACTGTTTCATGTTGAATGCCCTCTTGGGATAAGTACTTAGAAGTTCCACCCGAGGATATTATATTAAAGCCCAACTCTGCCAAACCTTTGGCAAAATCAACGAGATTTGACTTATCATATACGGATATAAGTGCTTTCATCTATTTCTCCAATTACTCTGTTTTATTATCTAGATTATCCAAAAATGACTTGATGGCTTTCGGATACAGTACTCTCTCGACTGTTTTAATACGTTCGTGCAGACTTGCTTCGGTGTCATCTTTAAGAATCTCGACTGTTTGCTGGGCAATAATTGGTCCTTCGTCAACTCCGAGTGTAGCAATATGAACTGTACACCCCGTCTGATTTTCTCCGGCAATCAAGACATCTCTTACGGCATGCCACCCTTTATACTTGGGCAAAAGCGAAGGATGAGTATTTAAAATTCTGCTGTCGTATTTCTTAAAAATTGTCTCACCTAACACCGTTCCGAAACCGGCCATTGCTACCACGTCGATTTCAGCGCTTTTTAAAACCTCCGTCAAGATAGCGCTGTAAGCCTCCCGATCAAAAGACTCTTTGAAATCGTCTCTGAGGACTATCTGGGCGGCAATGTCGTTTTCCATAGCAATTTTTATTGCCTTACAAGGCCTATCGGAAACTACAAGAGCTACCTGTAAGCCGGATAACAAAATTGATTCCAAAATGGTTCCACTACCAGATACAAGAACAGCCAACCTCTTTGCAGTCATTTTTATCGCCTACAGCATCTGTTATTAAAAACTGGCTTTATCAGAGCTTAGAAACTATCTCGACCATCTTAATTCCCGCTTCTGTGGGGTTTTGGGCCACAACAACTCCAGCGGCTTCTAGAGCCTCTTTCTTTGCGGCCGCAGTTCCTTTGCTCCCAGAAATAATTGCACCAGCGTGTCCCATCTTCCTTCCTGGGGGGGCAGTGACTCCTGCAATATAAGCAACAACGGGTTTGGTCATATTCTTTTTAATGAATTCAGCAGCTTCTTCTTCGGCAGAACCTCCAATTTCACCAATCATCATTACTGCTTTGGTGTCGGGATCTTTCTCAAAAGCCGCCAAGGCGTCAACAAAAACCGTGCCTGGAACAGGATCGCCGCCGATACCCACACAAGTAGTCTGACCCACATTATTTTGGGAAAGCTCATATATGGCCTGATAGGTTAACGTACCCGATCTCGAGACAATTCCGACGGGACCGCCTGGAAGGGCAATGTCTCCAGACGTTATACCGATATTACATTTACCCGGAGAGATGATTCCCGGACAGTTGGGTCCCAGTAATCTGACGGAAGGATATTTGTCCCTTAAAACATTAAATGTCCTGGCTTGGTCTTGAGCCGGAATATGCTCGGTAATACAAACGATAAACTCGATTCCGGCTTCGGCTGCCTCTAGGATTGCAGCAGGTGCCGCTGACGGAGGAACTGAAACGAAGCTGGCAGTAGCACCTGTAGCTTCAACGGCTTCTTTTACCGTATTAAAAACCGGAATACCTTCTACGTTTTCTCCACCTTTTTTGGGAGTAACTCCTGCAACCACGTTCGTCCCGTAATCTCTGTTCCTCAGTCCGTGAAATCTTCCCTGACCACCGGTCAAACCTTGAACGATTACCTTTGTATTTTCATCAACCCATATACTCATAATTTAACTCCTAACTTAATTCGCTAATTCAACCGCTTTTTTTGCTGCCGAAAGCATTGTAGCTTCAGGAACCAGCTTCTCGGACTTTTGCTCATTTAATATCTCTCTGGCAAGCGGTGCGTTTGTGCCGTCCAACCTAATTACTATCGGTGATTTGATATCAACTTTGCCCATGGCGGTAACTATTCCTTTTGCCACTTCATCACAACGGACAATGCCACCGAAAATATTCACCAAAATTGACTTAACTTTTGGATCGCTATTAATGACTTCCAAAGCCGCAGCCATCAAATCGGCGTTTGCGCCGCCTCCGATATCCAAAAAGTTAGCAGGGGATCCTCCAACTTGATTAACAACGTCACAAGTCGACATCGCCAACCCAGCTCCGTTTGCAATTACGCCCACTGTTCCATCCAAACCAATGTAGTTTAAGCCTTTTTCGTGAGCGGCTTTTTCCCTGTCGTCCGCATCAGACAACCCTCTGTACTCAATCCAGTCTTCATGTCGAAAGGCCGCATCGTCATCTAAAGTTACTTTGGCGTCTAAAGCATGCACCTTGCCTTCGACCGTCAATATCAGAGGATTTATTTCAACCAAATCAGCATCGCCGTTTACGAAACAGTCATAAAGTTTGGTTAATATATCAATAACCCCCTCTACTGCTTGATCATTCAAATTAGCGGATTTTACAAAATCTTCCAATTCTCCATGATTAAGTCCCTTAGAAGGATCGATATCCAACCTGCTTATCGCTTCGGGGTTTTCCTCTGCGACCTTTTCGATCTCAACCCCTCCCTGTGCCGAAAGCATGCATAGATGCAAACGCTTGGCGCGGTTTAAGGTAAATGAAGCATAGTATTCTTCTTTTATGTCTGAAGATCGTTCGAGCCATACCAGCTTGACAATATGCCCTTTTATATCCATTCCCAGAATATTTTGAAAATGTTCTTTGAGTTCATCCAAATTATTGGCGATCTTAATGCCTCCGGCTTTTCCTCGACCGCCAACTTGAACTTGAGCTTTAACAACTATTGGATATCCGATCTTTTCGGCGATATTTACCGCATCTTCTAAGTTATCGGCCGCTCCTCCGTCAGACACGGGAATGCCAAATTTCTTAAAGTAAAGTTTTCCCTGATATTCAAATAAATCCATCTAATCTCCTTGTATATTTCAGATCAAATACAACCTCATAAAACCATACTCAAAACAATTTGAGTACAATATGCACATTTGATCATCGTTTCAAATATTCTCACCGTTTAAATAAAATAGCCACAGGCCCAGGAAATCGCAAAATGAGACCGCTTTGCAACATTTTGCTAATTTACGATACTCAAAGTCCGATTTTCAAGTCCGAATTGACTCTTAACCACAACTAAACTCTGTTTGAATAAACCCTATAGAGCTAATCTAAACCCTATACAGCTAATCGCTCAAAGTTAAATTAAGTATCCAAGGTCCCTAAAAACAATTTGTGATAACAAATATTTATTACAATCTTAATTTATTGTAGGCACCATAAAATACATCGTATAATTCGGCATTAATTCGAACCCGTCAATTGCAGTAGAAACTACATCAAAATCACTTGAATGAAACAATGTCCGAACATCATCATGTGCATTATGCACAAAGCGTAAAATGACTTACCCGATGATTGTCAGTACAGTTCAGGTTCATCGACAATACATCGAAGAAAGTACATCATATTGGGTCTAAATTAACCGGTAATCTGTTATGCAACATTCAATCAGGAGATAATTCGACTAATTTTTAACGAAAAACCTATCGGAATCCTACAAAATTGCTACGAGTACAGAGCTAGTGGGAAACTTTTTCGCGCTCGTCAAGAGCTTCGGTGAGCCAATCGGAGATATCCTGAAGCGGCGAACCGGGCGTAAACACTTTGGCGACACCTACTTCGACCAATTTGGGAATATCTTCGTCAGGAATAATTCCACCGACTATAACCAAAATATCGCCCATATTTTTTTCATTTAAAAGATCAATGATTTTTGGAACCAACGTCAAATGAGCTCCCGAAAGCAAAGACAGACCCAGAGCGTCGGCATCTTCATCTATTGCCACTTGAACAATCTGTTCAGGAGTTTGGTGTAAACCGGTGTAGATTACTTCAAACCCGGCATCTCTAAGAGCCCTTGCAATTACTTTAATTCCTCGATCGTGCCCGTCAAGACCTGGCTTGGCAACAACTACTCTGTATCTTCTTTCCATTTTTAATTTCCTTTACGAAATCCTGGGCAATACCACCGTTGCAACGTCAATAGCAAACAGCGTAGCCGCCACTACCGTGCAAAGATGGAACACCTCATGAAAACCAAATACCCTTGGCCACGGATCTGGTCTTTTCTTGGCATACACCACCGCACCTAAAGTATAGATTAGACCACCCAAAGCCAAAAGAATAAATCCCGTTATCCCCAGTCCGTGATATAGTCCGGGAAATACGGCAGCGGCCATCCAGCCGACGGCGACATACGGAGTAATGACTGCCCATCTGGGCGCCCCCATCCAAAATACTCTTATCAGAACTCCTACTATTGCCCCTCCCCAAACTACCGAAAGCATAACCGTTCTTGTAATTGGAGGTAAAATTAAACCAACGGCAGTATAAGTTCCCGCAATTGCCGAAAAAATCATGGCATGATCAAAACGCCTGACAACCCTAAAAGTTTTAGGAGACCACTTACCCCTGTGAAGTAGAGTTGAGGTGCCGAACATTCCCCCTACACCCAGTGTATATACAACCATTGCAATTCTCGGCCAAACTCTTGGTGCTGCAATTGTCAAATAAACCCCGAATAAAATTGTCACAAAAAAGGCAGCTTGATGTAACCTCCCCCTCATCAACGGCTTTTGCCCCGAAAAACTGGAGCCCTGATTATCTGGTTTGGAATCTTGACTTTTTATAGTTAACTTTTCCTGTTTTTGTTTCTTGTGTTTATCCGCTAAAGATGTTGCCGTCATTTAATTTAACCAACCAATATTGACATTAAACCGTCAGCATTCAAAAGTTTAAATTGCAAATTAAATTAGAGCCGTTCGGTTTTTAAATTTACCTAATTAATATCATACTCTTATTTTTTCAATAACAGTATCAGCAGAGTTAACTTTACTGCAATATTTTTAGCTTATATGAATTAGATAAAGCCGGTTCGTAGCAATCAGACCTTCTTTAAGGGTGTCATCGACAAAAGAAACGTCTTTTTAACTCCGTTAACAAATCTTATTTCGGCTTTTGTGTCTTCACCAAGCCCCGAAATCGAATCAATAACTCCTTCCCCCCAACGCGAGTGCACAATCGAATCGCCGACTTTTAAACCAAGCTTTTCGGCTCCAGTAGTTTTGTAATGATTCTTACTAAAATCAGCTTTTGCAGACGAGTCCGATCTGGCCGCGTAGTTTTCAAAGTCTAACTGATCGGAACGATTCCACTGCCTTGAATTACGCAAATAAGAACCCTGTTCGTCGTCAAACCTCTTGGGCTTTGATTTGAAAGTGGTATTTATCTCCTTCTTAACACTTTGGGGTATCTCGTCGATGAACCTGGAACTTAAGTTGTATGACGGTGCGCCCCACTGATTTCTAAATTCGGCCGATATTAAATATAAATTTTTCTTTGCGCGCGTTATCCCAACGTAACAGAGTCTCCTTTCCTCTTCAAGGTTATCTGGACTGTCAGCTGATCTGATATGAGGAAAAAGTCCTTCTTCCATCCCCACTAAAAATACAGAGTCGAATTCAAGACCTTTTGCCGCATGCAAAGTCATCAAACTGACCGAGTTAACTGCATTGAGCTCATCACCTTCAGTGCTTAATGAAGTTGCATCTAACATTTCATCTAAAGTTTCATACTCAGATGCCAAATTTAATAGCTCGTCTAGGTTATCAAGCTTAGCTTCGGCTTCAATCGAATTATCCAACTCATAAGCTAGCCTCATGTTTGTACTAATGTACATTTTTTGCACTATATCCACCGCGGATTCATTTTCATAATACATTTTTTGAAGTTCGGATATTATACCGACATACTCCTTACAGCCCGCCTGAACCTTTGCCCCTATCGAAATTAGGTCCGCTGCTGATATGGAATCGAAGAGATTCATTGAATTATTTGAAGCAAATTGAGTAATCTCAGCCATTGCTTTAGGTCCAATACCCCGCTTGGGCAAATTTAAAGTTCTCTCAATACTTACTCCGTCATTGGGGTTTACTACAACCCTTAAGTAAGATAAAGCATCTTTAATCTCTTTTCGATCAAAAAATCTGAGCCCTCCAATAACCTTATACGGGATGTTTTCAGAGTTTAAAACAGTTTCAATAAGACGAGATTGACCGTTGGTACGGTACATTACCGCAATTTGGTTATAACTAACCTTTTTGAGTCGCAACTTTTCAATTTCTCTTGCTACAAAACTCGCCTCGGAAATATCGTCTTCAACGGACACTATATTAATTCTCTCGCCTGGACCGAAATCCGAGTGCAGGTGCTTGGTCTGTTTGGAAAAATTGTTTTTTATAACAGCATTGGCGCCATCAAGTATATTTTGAAAACTTCGATAATTCTGATCCAACACAATCACTTTAGGATTTAAAAACATCTTCTCAAATTCTAAAAAATTTGTCGGATCAGCTCCCCTAAACCTATAAATACTTTGATCAAAATCCCCAACAATAAAAATATTTTGATTTTCGTTTACCAAATGCTTTATTAAAACGCTTTGGGCGTGATTGGTATCTTGATACTCGTCAACCAATACATAATTAAACCTCGAATTCCATTTTGCTTTGATCTCAGGAAATTCAGCCAATAGTTTAATTACATTATTTAAAAGGTCATCAAAATCCATAGCATTATTTTTTTTAAGTTGATTTTGATATTCAATAAAAATGTCTTGAATTTTAGAGCCAAAACCACTGTATGTCACATCCAAAGCATCAGGGGTTATAAGTAATGCTTTTGCATTTGAAATTGCACTCCTTATCGCCCTCGAATCAAACCTCTTAGTATCGAGACCCATGGATTTAACAATTCGATCTATTACTCTTTTTGAATCGGCAGAATCGTATATGGTGAAATTCCCCCGATATCCAAGCAACAGAGCGTCTTCTTTTAAGATTCTTACACAGGCCGAATGAAAAGTGGAAATCCACATGTATTTGGCAAACGGTCCCGCCAAGTTAATTACGCGATCCTTCATTTCTTTGGCGGCCTTATTGGTAAATGTAATTGCCAAAATACTGCTTGCCGGAACACCGTTTTCAATTAAGTTACATATTCTGTGGGTCAAAACGGAAGTCTTGCCGGATCCCGCCCCTGCAATTACCATGACCGGCCCCTTAATTGAATTTATGGCTTCCTCTTGTTTTGAATTTAATTTATAGTCGATTTTCATGTGATAGTTTTATTTTAATGCAGCCTTGTGTTAATAAGGTTAGTCAGACTTAATCTAATACGGATGCCAAAGAATAGTTGTCGAGATTTGAAAAGTTAGAGCCAATTCCTCCTGTGTGTAAAAATATAATGTTGTCTGAAGGCTTAAATTTTCCTATTTCATCGTCAAACAAGATTTGACCGAAAGCCTTGGCGCTATAAGTTCTATCCAAAACCAACCCATAATTTTGAGCGGCAAATTTCATTGCAAAATCTGAAATTTGCGTTGGAACTCCGTATTGACCGCACACTGTCGGTTCTGTGATGATTTCAAAAATTTCTGAATTAAATATCTCTTGTTTACCCAAAAGCGACAGGGTCTCTTTACAAAGCTTTGTTACGGTATCATATGGATTTAGTTGAGCTGAATCCACATTTACCGCCGTTATCTTTAAGAATGATTCAGCAGATATCCCTACGCTTGTTCGCCTGTCCAACATCAGCGAAGCTCCGCAAACAAGCCCGCCTAAAGTACCCATAGTAGAAGCGGCTAAATAGATAAAGTTTGATTTTACTGCAAATCTATTTACTTGGTGACTTATTTCCGAATAACAAAGGGCATACCCCATACACCCCAAACCAACTGACGCTCCCGTAGGGATAAAATAGATATCGGAATCCTCCAATCCACCGTGTTTTTCAACGAAGTTAAGTGCTTCCTTTGTTGCTGAATCTAAATCACCCTTTATCAAGTGTATTTCAGCACCAAAAAGTTTTGCCAAGTCCTGATTGCCGCTGCTGTTACCACCAGTCTTGCTTGCAAAAAATACGTGACACTTTAGACCAATTTTTGCACAACACGCCGCTGTGATACGCAAGTGATTAGACTGTTCGGCACCCGCTGTCACGATTGTGGACTTGCCTTTTAGCAGAGCGTCGGCAAGCACAAATTCCAATTTACGCACCTTGTTGCCACCCAAGCCGACTGACAATAGATCATCGCGTTTAACCCAAAGCTGAGCTCCTGAATTCAACTTTCCCAAATATTCCAAAGGTGTTTCCTGCTTTATGAATCTGACTCTGGGAAACCTTAGAAAACTTGTGTCGAGATCTTCAATCGAAAGAGGTACGCCCTTGTCGGGTCGTTGATAATTAAAATTCATATTGAAACAATATAATTTATAATTCACCTCGATATAAGATATTGCACCAAAATTTAAAGTGAACCTGTAAGAACAACCAACTAAATCTTTTAATTAACTATTCAAATTAAATTAAATTTATCCCAAATTTGGATCCATGCTGGGAGACCCCACAGCAACGTTTAACAGTGCCGAAAGGATTGTATAGTAAGTCTTATTCGCAGGAGTCGAATTGTCCAAATAGTTCAAATAGTCTTCCAAAACCTGACGAGCCTGCGGCTCGGTGATGGGCACCAAGGGATTACTTGCCTGGGCTTGTACTCTTGCAAGTAAAGGACCTGCCGATGCCACTTGAGAAGGTGCAGTTACTTCAACCGCGTACATCCCGGAGCCTTTAGTGGCCACTACCAATAGTCTTCCGCCACCAGGTTGATCTATAAATCCTCCGCTAACTGCTGCCTGTGTCATTGGAATTACTCTTACCAAGTAAGAGGAAAACAAACTGGGTATCTCAATTTCTGTTTCTGTACTCAGATCGCCGACTACAGCTGAATGGTTGGTCTGAATGACCGTTGCAAAATTACCCGTGGTTGGATCATATCCCATGGATTTAACAATACCGTTGACCCTATATGGGTAGGGTCCACCGATAATTTTAAGACGCGAAGTTCTAAGGGTTCCATTTTGATAGAGATGACCGTTGGGACCCATTGTTGGGGAGTTATAAATTCCCCAACCTCCAGAACATTGATTTTTTACGGTTCCGCAATCCTCTTTAAAGGTCCAAAAAATCCCAGTTGATGTCGCATCCTGCTGAGCGCGAACCATTCCAGACAATATAGTATTGTCAGTGGATTGAGAATCTCCAAATTCAGTTACAAATAGTGCAGCTCTCAAAGACTCAGCTTCGCCGATTGCGGTTTGATAAGCAAAGTCATAGCTTGGTGGATACACACCGGCAGAAGCCTGGGCTTCAAGGTTAGGTAACGTATTTACCGCCAGCTGATCTGGCGATATCGGTCCGGGGTAACTTGAGGGCTTAGTTAAGGTGTCCAACGTAAATACGTGCGTATATTGGTGTGGAGAAAATACCAAATTAGGATAAGAGGTGATAGGAGGAGGAAGGTGATTTGGAGTCGACGGGTCATAACTAAGTTGGGGAGCAAAATCAACCTCGTTGTTGTAACCGGTAGGTTCCACAAATACTAGCTGCTTAGTATTAACCCCTAAATTAGGATAAGCGCAGTTACTAAAACCGACCTTTGAAGTTCCATCGGGTTGGTTCGCTTTACAGGTAGTTTTTGAATCTCTAACGCCGGTGATTGCCTCAATTATTCTTTGATAAAACGGATATAGATAGTTATCAGAAAACTGGAATAGATTGCCGATAGGTATTGCTCCACTACCGTAGGGCAAAGGTTCGTTCATTAGTTCATATCCGATAACCGTGGGATTATTTCTAAAGTACTTTGCCAAAAATGCGACTGCTCCTATGTAGTGATCCTGCAACCCGTAACCTGGAGCTTCGCCTTTAACCTTTACCTTTGCATTATTCCAAAAATTAGTTAATGCGGCAGCCAATGCAGGATTCAGCTCATTCTGTCCGAACAGAGAACAACTCGGCTGATTATTCGTAATCACTGCCCACTTCGGTGCACCGTCTTGGCCGGTCGAAGGCGTGCAGCCTGACGGAGCTTTAGCCGTTGAAACTTGATTTAAAAAGCGAGAATAACCATCTTCGTGCATGTCCAAGATTACCGACACTCCTTGCTGAGAAGCCCACGAAACTACCTGTGCGATTCTGCTTAGAAATAAAGTTGAATAGTGACCTTCCGTAGGCTCTATCTCGGACCAGTTGATTGTCAGTCTCACCACGTTAAAGCCATCCTGCCTTACCTGCGCTAGGTCATTTTGAGAGTTATAGGCCGTCGACTGTAGGTTCCACGGTAAGTTAACCTGCACTTCACATACGGGTGGATCTGGAGCGGTCGAATTATTAATAGGACACGTGCCGTCGTAATTGGCCGGATTAATTGGATAATGGGGGGTTGTACCCACAGCTCCAGTGTAGTTTTGATCTTCAAAACCCGATAAAGCAACCCCGCGCAAAAAAACCTGTCGTCCTGCGGAATCAACTATTATAGGAAGCTCGCTCGGGGTTGAAAAATGTTTTACGTGCAAAACACCCAACGAATTAGGTGGAAGAGATGCGGGCGTGCTTGAAGTCGATGAGTTTGAAGAACACGCTGACAAACCGAATGCAGCGACAATCAAACTAACAACAAATAACGGCCATTTTTTATAATTTATCAATTTCTTCATTATCCACTCTCTCTTACTTCAGACACCTTAATTCAAACGTTTATTACTTTTCGGGTAGTTTTTAGCATTCTTTTCGCCAAACAAATCTCCATAAAAAACATCCTGTGTTTCCTATTTAGAGTTAAGTTTTATATTTAGAGTTAATTTGACTTGTCGACTTTAAATATTGACAGAAGCGAATTTAAATTTACGTACATTTCACATAAGTAAAATGCCTGCCAAAGTATCTTCAATCCGTTCTATAAACATTCATTTTTAAAATAAATTAAAGTTTATACCGAATAGAATTTTTTATCAAGCAACCCAACAAGGATAATTTGTCAAAGTACGTAATAATAAATCCAGACAGAAGACCTTCGGGCTTAAGTGTACGGTGTCGCAACTGGGAATCCCTTTGTGAGTTAAATAACGCCGACGCAGAGGTAGTCGCAGCTCCCATAACTTTAAATTTTAAAAAAGTCATAAAAAACCTTAAATACGTAAAAGATATCTTTACTGGCCGTATGGCACTTGAAGCCCTGTTTGTTAATTGGGAACAGATATTTAAAGACCTTAAGTCAATTCAAAGCAGGTCAGAGATTACAAAAATAATTGCACTGACCCAAAGAGTATTCAACCCCAAACTCACCTTATTTGATGCTCCGATAATTTTAGATTACGTAGATCTGTTGTCGTTGAGCTATAAACAAAGATCCAAAATAGAAAAGTCAATTCTAAAGAAGATTGAATTTAAAATACTGTCTGTTCAATCCAAAAGATTTGAGTCTTCAAACAAAGATATAACTACCTTTATTGCGAATCCAGTTGAAGCAAGAAAAGTAGGAGCTCGGTTTTTTCCGAATTTAATTAATTTTAATCCAAATAAATACCGACACGAAAATGATGGATATAGATGGGATATTATATTTGTGGGTTCACTTGATTATCAGCCGAACATACAAGCGATAAGAGAAATGACAAACTCCATCATCCCCGGCATTCGAAACAGCTATCCAAATTTATCGGTTTGTATTGCGGGTAGACGACCGACACAAGAAGTTAAATATCTATGCAAAACCATGAATGCCGATTTAATTCAAGATTTCGACCAATTGGTAGATGTACTAGGAGCTTCAAAACTTGCTATAAGTCCCGTATATATGGCTACTGGTTTTCAAAATAAAGTACTTGAAGCCGCAGCACTAAATGTACCGCAATTGGTTTCATCCAACCTGCTTAACACCTTTGAAGGCATAAACGGATTTATCTCGGCCGAAGACAACGAACAATTTATAGATAAGGCCCTTGACATATTGGATGATTACTCGAATTACAAGTTACAAGCAGAGAAGCTACACGACCAAATAGTAAAAACTTACAGCCCTGAAAGCTACGCTCACATTCTAAACGACGAGACGAAACATGAATAGTAAAGGTAACTCAACGATTACGACTAATTTAGGATTGCTACCAGCCTAAGAATTTAGAGACCAACCGCCGTCTGCTAATATAACTTCGCCGGTGACATATTTAGAATCAATCAAACCCATTACAACACAGGCGACGTCTTCGGGTTTCCCAGAACGTTTTAGCGGAGCTTGTCCGGCCACGATTTGATGCGCTATTTCCCAGTCTTGAGTCCAAGGAGTCTCTATCAGTCCAGGAGCCACCGCATTCACCCTAATATTGGGTCCTAGGGTTTTTGCCAACAGTTTGGTCATATGGTTAACCGCGGCCTTTGAAGTTGCATAAGGAATTGAACTTCCCGTCGGTCGTAAAGATGCAATGGAAGAGACATTAATTATGTTGCCGTCTCCTGTCTCTTCAAGATGTTTGTAAGCCAAAGAACACATTTGCCAAGTGCCAAAAACATTGACGTCAAATATCTCTTTCCAAACACTGACATCTGCTGATCCAATATCATTATGGGCAATTAATCGGGTAATTCCCGCATTATTGATTAATATATCCAAGCTCCCAAATTCGCTCACAGTAAAGTCAATCAATGCCCTACAATCACTTTCATTTGAAATATCAGCTTTAAAATACTTTGAGTTTGGGATCGATTTACTAGCTTCTTGACCAGCTGATTCAGACTTGGAAGAGTTTATAACTACTCTTGCACCCCGCTGTGCAAGCTTAGTTGCTATCTCTTTACCGATTCCCGAACTTGATCCCGTAACTATCGCAACTTTATTATTTAAATCTACCATAGTGGACAGTTTAGCTCAAAAGTAAAATTAAACTAAATCTAGATGAAGCCACCGGACAAATCCGGGAATTTATCTTTTGAATAACCGATCTTTTCGACAGCAAGATCCATCGCATATTTGTCAGTCATTTTTGCCACACATTCAACAACTGTGTCGACTCTCGATTCTTGAATCTTTTTTTCTATCACAACATCGCTTAAGTCCGTCGCAACTCTCAGCAAGCTCTTTAACTCGGATTCGTTTGAGATATAAAACTCAACCAAACTTTGCAACATTTCAATTATTCGCCGTGATTGCTCCAGTGATTCGGGTCTCATATATATATGCTCATAATTAAATTTTCTAAACATACTTAGAGCATTCGCGGTTTCAGCAAACATTGATACCACACCGGTCTTTATTGAAGATCTTATAACTGAAGATATAAAGGTGTTTAATTGACTTCTTCTAGCTTCGCCGACAACTTTCGATATCTCTTTTGATAAATCATTTTGTGAAACAATTTTGGCCGACTTGGCATCTTCAAAATCGTGGCAAATATAGGCAATTCTGTCAGCCCAGCTTACCACCTGACCTTCCTGGGTATAAGGAGACGGTTTAGACCAAGTATGATTTCTGATCCCATCGAGTGTTTCATGACATAGGTTCAGACTTCTGAGCGCTTTATCGGCACCAAAACTGGCATGATCAAACCCAGCAGCTAAATATATGCTAAATGCTTCTTCACTTGCGTGCCCTCCCGGACCGTGTCCGCAATCGTGTCCCAGTGCTATAGCCTCAGTTAAATCTACGTTTAAGTTAAGGGCTCTGGAAATTGCAACGGCTACCTGAGCTACCTCAAGTGCATGGGTAAGTCTGGTACGTTGATGATCGGACGGAAAGATAAAAACCTGCGTTTTTCCGGCCAACCTCCTGAACACGCTGCTATGTAAAATTCTGTCTCTGTCTTTTTGAAAACATGTTCTGAATTCATCTGGTTCTTCAATTCGCTTCCTGTTACCTGCACCCAAAGAAAGCGTAGCTTTTTCGGACAAAATAAGCCTTTCAATATTTTCTCTGCGCTCACGGGTATTGGGATAACTTATATCAAACTCAAATAGATTAGCGGTTTCGTCCCCATGGGCCAATACATGGTCGGATCCAAAGGATACTCCTCTCATAGTGGAAGCCCAAGCATCACTTAAGGTTCCTCTATGTTTATTACGGTTCTTTTCTGTTATATCACCGGTACACCCGCTATCTGCAAAGGCTCGGTCTTTAAATTCACTCATTACTGTCATACTTACATAATGACAGAGACGTGCTACAAAAATTTATTGTTCAAGCCGAGACACGAATCGTGTGCAGTCATTTCGACTTTGTCTGCGTAAAGTTTGATATAGAGAAAACTATTTAAAACTGCCTATAATTCGGTACATATGAATACCAAAGGCATTATCAGCTTCAAGTTTAAACGTGACTAACGGGCGTCAGTTTCCAGACACCAATCAAGACTCAGTTGTCTGACGGTTCGGTCGGACCCAACGGCCCTGGTGTTCCAGCAAGCTCCATGGGAGGTGGCGTAAAACCTTCCATGGACCGGAATTTAAGTTCGTCATTTTCAACTTCAACGATTATGGTATCGCCGACATTGAACTCTTTCCACAGGATCTTTTCGCTCAAAGGATCTTCAACCAACTGCTGAATCGCTCTTCTCAAAGGTCTTGCTCCCAGTTGTTTGTCATATCCCTTGGCACCTAAATATTTCTTTGCATCCAAAGAAAGTTCCAAAGAGTAACCCATATCTTCCAATTGAGAGTCGACTCTCTTAATCATCAAATCGACAATTTGGACTACCTCTTCTTCTGACAAGGTGTGGAAAACGATAACGTCATCAATTCTGTTTAGAAACTCTGGTTTAAAGTGTCCCTTTAGAGCTTCATTCAGTTTTAGCTTCATGTGCTCGTAGGTAACGGCGTCAGACCCCTTGGCAAAACCGATTGAAGTCTTCCCCAAATCTCCAGTTCCCAGGTTTGAGGTCATAATCAAAACCGTGTTTTTGAAATCTACCGTCCTGCCTTGTGCGTCAGTCAATCTACCGTCTTCTAAAATCTGCAATAAGGTATTAAATATATCTGGATGTGCTTTTTCGATCTCATCAAACAAAACTACAGAAAATGGCTTCCTTCGAACCGACTCGGTTAACTGTCCGCCTTCGTCGTATCCTACGTATCCTGGAGGTGAACCAACCAGTCGACTTACCGAATGTTTTTCCATGTACTCACTCATATCCAGCTGAACAAGTGCGTCTTCGTCGCCAAACAGCAACTCGGCTAAAGCTTTTGCCAGTTCTGTTTTCCCGACCCCGGTAGGACCTAAGAATATGAACGAGCCCGAAGGACGTTTCGGATCTTTAAGACCAGCTCTAGTTCTTCTTATAGCCTTGGACAATGCATTAATAGCCTGATTTTGACCCACAATTCTCTTGTGTAGTTCGTCTTCCATTCTCAACAGTTTGGCGGTCTCTTCTTCTGTTAATTTGTAAACTGGTATTCCTGTCCATGTCGCCAAAACTTCTGCTATAACCTCTTCGTCCACTATGTCAAAAAGATCCACACCTTCGGCTCGCATCTTAGATTCAGCTTGCTGTCTTTCTGCAATCAAAGCCAGTTCCTGTTCTTTAAGAGAATTTTCAAGCTCAAAATTTTGTTTTCCGGCGGCGACCTTCTGATCTTTTCTTAAAGACTCAATTTGATTGTCCAAGTCTCGGAAAGTTTCGGGAATATTCATCCTTTTAATTCGCAAACGGCTTCCAGCTTCATCGATAAGGTCAATAGCCTTATCCGGTAAAAATCTGTCCGATATGTATCTATCGGCCAAATTAGCCGCAGCTATCAGCGCCTGATCCGTAATGGTAACTCTGTGATGCTCCTCGTATCTGTCCCTAAGTCCCCTGAGTATCTCTATGGTATGGGAAACCGTGGGTTCTTCAACTTTTACGGGTTGGAATCGGCGTTCCAAAGCGGCATCTTTTTCCAGATGCTTTCGATACTCGTCAATGGTAGTGGCTCCAACGGTTTGGAGCTCTCCACGGGCAAGCATCGGCTTTAAAATCGAAGCTGCATCTATGGCACCTTCGGCTGCTCCAGCACCTACTAAGGTATGAAGTTCATCTATGAATAGAATTATATCGCCTCTGGTTCGAATCTCCTTTAATACCTTCTTGAGTCTTTCCTCGAAATCACCACGATATCTGCTACCAGCAACCAATGCACCCAAATCTAAAGTGTAGAGCTGTTTGCCCTTTAAAGTTTCCGGCACATCGTCGGTTATGATCTTTTGGGCAAGGCCTTCCACTATAGCCGTTTTTCCGACTCCAGGTTCTCCGATTAAAACCGGGTTATTCTTAGACCTTCTGGACAGAACCTGCATAATTCGTTCTATCTCTTTTTCTCGTCCCACAACTGGGTCAAGCTTGTGTTCTCTCGCCATCGCCGTAAGATTTCTACCAAATTGATCCAATATCGGCGAACCTGTTTGTGCATCACTGGCAGCGCTTCCCACCGAAGCTCCCGCAGTCTCACGACCTGAACTTCCGTTCATCAACTGGATAACGACTTGCCGAACCTTGGGCAATTCGGCTCCAAGCTGAATTAGCACTTGTGCGGCAACACCCTCGCCTTCACGAACCAACCCTAATAGCATGTGTTCGGTACCTATATAATTGTGTCCCAATTGCAGCGCTTCTCTAAGTGAAAGTTCCAGCACTTTTTTTGCCCGGGGCGTAAATGGAGGCGAACTTGCCGGAGGATTATTAGACGGCATACCGATAGTTTCTTCAACCTTTTCTCTTACAGCTTCGAGCGAAATTCCCAGAGATTCAAGGGCCTTTGCCGCCACGCCCTCACCTTCTCTTATTAAACCCAACAATATGTGTTCGGTTCCTATAAAACTGTGGTTAAGAAGACGTGCTTCTTCCTGGGCCAAGACCAAAACCCTTCTAGCTCTATCAGTAAACCTTTCAAACAATTAAGTTCCTCCTTAAAAAATAAGGTTAGTTCTTATTAGTGTACTCCTAAATTACCATTAAAATGCGACAAAATCTTGAATTTGTCATCAAAATTACATGATATAGTTAAGCTAATTAACATTAAATCAAACCAACAAATTTACCAATCAATATAGTGTTAAACATTTACGACTCAATAAATCTTCCCATACTCAAAAAAGAATTGGACCAACTGGAAATTAGTCTCAAAGACTCCGTTTCTGGAGCGGATAATTTTTTGGATGAAGTTGCACTTCATTTGATAAATGCGGGGGGGAAAAGAATTCGTCCCTGTCTTACAATACTGTCTTCAATTGCCGACTTTGAAGGGTTAATAGACGAAGACTCTGAAATCGTCAAATCGGACGTGATTACGGGAGGGGTCTCAGTGGAGTTGGTTCACCTGGCAAGTTTATATCATGACGATGTTATGGATGAAGCCGACAAGAGACGCAATGTTGAAAGCGTTAATTCAAAATGGGGTAATTTAATCGCAATTGTTACCGGTGATTACCTTTTGGCCAAATCGGCTGAAATTGCAGCTAGTCTAGGATCAACAATCGCCTCTCTTTTGGCTAACGCGCTGTCTGAATTATGCGCCGGACAAATCAGCGAGGTTAATAAAGCATTTAATCCAAACCGATCTCTCGATGATTACTTTAAATCGGTTGGGGGGAAAACTGCATCTCTGATGTCCACTGCTTGTCATATTGGGGGGATCTTGGGAAATGTTTCAAATGAAACTTTAAGCAATCTGGTCGATTTAGGATCCTATTTAGGCTACATATTTCAAATTAGAGATGATATTTTAGACGTTGCGGCAAATGTCGATAAACTAGGGAAAACGCCTGGACAGGATTTAGTAGAAGGGATATATAATCTTCCGACGATCCTAGCCATGAATGATGAGGTAGTCGGAACCGCAGTTACTAAAAAATTGGGTCAACTCCTCACCGAAGAAGATAAGACTGAGGTAAGCGATTTAATTAAATCCACAAATGCCATTAAAGATTCCCTAAAATATATCGACAAGTATCTGGATTTAGTCTCTCAATCAACAAAAAATATCATATCGCCCCAAATCCGTGAATCCTTTTTAAATTTAAGCATCTCCTTGGCCGACGATGCCAAAGATGTGCTTAGCGGTCTTTAAAATTAATATTTTAGACTATCTTTATTCTTGTCCAAAAGACTGTTTTTTTCAAAAAAAGTTATGCACATTAACCGCGAAGTCCTCACTCTGGCACAAAGGAACTCTAGTACAAAGAATTAGTCACAAAGGAGTGAATTTAGGCTTATTTCTTTAAAGCTAAGTTTTTGTTCCCACTATTTTTATCCGCATCGCAATACAATAAAAATTGTAAAGACACAAAAAAAAGACAACCCCTCTATCCAATTTACCTAATTGTCATCGACAGAACGGATGCGCTCATCAAAATAAGTTGAAAAAATAAGTTAGAAAATGAGCGGCCACATATACGAATATTAACAACGCTAATTGCCAGCAAGCAGTACAAGATCGTCTCGATGAATCAACTCGGTTGTCACCGTATAGGTCTCACCCAGCGACTTTCGCTTAGTGAATTCAACCAACTCCTGACTTGACATTTTAGACAGTCCCTTTGCAATCAATTCTTGAGTCGATGAGAGTACTTCAATGGCTTCTCCGGGAACAAATTCCCCGCGACATTCCGTTACGCCGTTAGGCAACAATGACTTGTTCAATTCCACAATGGCATTTACAGCGCCGTCGTCAATCACGACCGTACCGTGATTCGCTTTGGCAAAAGCAATCCACAATTTTCTGGCCGCGAGTTTTTCAGATTTTGGATGAATTACAGTGGCGTCCACAGACTTTTCATCGACTGCATCCATTAACAAAGTAGGGTTGCCCGCATATCCGATAACCACCTTAACTCCAGACCACGACGCAATTTTGGCGGCTGCCAGTTTGGCAACCATACCCCCAGAACCGTAACTTGAAGATGATTCGCTGGCCATTTTGTTTATCTGATCGGTCAAATCGGTAATTTCTTTTATTAAAGTGGCATTTTCGTCAATTGAAGGATCGGCGGTATACATACCGATTGTGTCTGTCAAAAGTACCAATAGATTCGCTCCAAGCATATTTGCTACTAGTGCGGCGATTCTGTCGTTGTCTCCAAATCGAATCTCGTCGGTTGCCACAGCGTCATTCTCATTTATTACGGGTAAAATATTCATTGCCAGCAACGTTTCAAGAGTACTTTTAGCGGTTAGATACTGTCGACGGTGCATAAAATCAGTTGGAGTCAAAAGAACCTGCGCAGTTACTATTTCGTAGTCGGAAAATTCTTTATTATAAGCTGCCATCAATTCAAACTGACCAACTGCTGCCAACGCCTGTTTGGCGGCAATATCATCTTTAGAGTCGGTCTTTAAATTTTTGATAATAGTCGATCCCAAAGCTACTGCACCCGAAGAGACCAAAACTATCGCATGCCCTTGATTACGCAAATCATTAATTTGACGGCATAGGTGTTTGATTAACTCACCGTTTGGATGTCCTTTTTGATCCACCACGCTGGAAGACCCAATTTTTATTACTGTTAACACTGTATGTTGCCCTGCAATCTATCTGTACTTTCAAAACCAGATGTTTTAATTAACTCACGGTTCCCAGTTGAATACGAAATCGCCGATCTCGACGGTCGCTCCGGGTTGTGCACCGGCCTTCAACAACTCTTTGTTTAAATTTAGTTTATTTAAGCGTTTGTCGATGATGGACAACGCTTCTGGGTCATTCAAATCCGACAAACTTATTGCAGAAATTGCATCCTTACCGGTGACCACAAAAAAGTCATCATCAACTCTGGTAACCTTCAGTCCTTTCGGAGTGGGTTTGTACAACGTTTCATCTTCGATTGTAATTTTACCGCCTTCTAAAGAGTTCTTTTGATCCCCAACCAGATCGGCCATTTTATAGATTAACGGATTTATGCCCAAACCTGCTACCGCAGATATTTCGAAATCCAAATTGATACCTTTTGTGGGATACTTACTATCGGGTGAAAGTTCAGACTTGGAACCGACAACAACGGCCGGTCTTTCTAAAAGTTCGGGACGATAGTTTTTTAACTCTTCTTTTAGTATTTGCAACTGATCTTCAGGCGACTTCTCACATGAAAGTGAAAGATCAATTAAAAAAACAAGTACCAGTGCCCGTTCGATATGACGCAAAAACTTGAAACCCAGTCCTTTGCCGTCAGCTGCACCTTCAATCAAACCAGGAATGTCCGCTACTACAAATTCATTTATCGCGGCGTTGTCACTTACTTTTACGACTCCTAGATTCGGTCTTAAAGTAGTAAACGGATAGTCGGCAATTTTGGGTTTAGCGTTGGAGACTACGGATATGAGGGTTGACTTTCCGACATTCGGAAATCCGACTAATGCCACGTCAGCCATTAATTTAAGTTCAAGATTATACCAAATATCCTCGCCCATCTCACCCTGTTCGGCGAAACCAGGAGCACGTCTCTGATTCGTTAAAAATCTTGCATTTCCAAATCCGCCGCGACCTCCGTGAGCCGCCACCCAGGTATCATTTTGTACAGTAAACTCTTTAACTATTTCGTTGTCCAAAGATTTTACGACAGTGCCTACGGGAACGTTTACCACTGTAGATTGCCCACGCCTTCCAAACTTATTCTTAGAAGACCCGTGCACACCGTCAGTTGCTCTTCTGAAAGGTTGATCTCTAAAGGAGAGAAGAGACGAAACTGCCCAGGAAGCTTTTAGGATGACGTTTCCGCCGTTTCCGCCGTCACCGCCATCAGGGCCCCCTTTAGCAACATGAGCTTCTCTTCTAAATGACACGGCGCCCGCGCCTCCATTACCCGCTTTTGCGTGCAACTGAGCTTCATCTATAAATTCGGACATAAATCAAAACCTAATATTTTTAAACTTGGACTCGCTATAATTTTAATCCGAACTTGACAGTAATATACTAGAACATACGAGTCAGATACTTTGAAGTGAGCCGATCACAACCTGGCATTGACAATATCAGAATCAGTTTTTAAATTGCCATCTCAAATCTAAAACTGATTAGATCAAAGTCAGCTAAATTTAAAACTGTGTTATAGGTTAGCCTGAGTTCTTTAGAGGATATTTACAGTTTTGCGGCCGCGTTTGGTTCCAAATACCACCGTTCCGTCAGAAGTGGCAAAAAGTGTGTCGTCGCCTCCAATGCCGACGTTGGTCCCCGGAAAAAACTTTGTTCCTCGTTGACGTACAATGATCGTTCCTGCCTTGACTGCAGTTCCCCCGAAGGCTTTAACTCCAAGACGCTGGGCATTTGAGTCTCTTCCGTTTTTGGTGGAGCCTCCACCTTTAGTTTTAGACATTCAATTTTCCTCCTGTAAAAATACGAATTTTATTTTCCCGATAACTTTTAAAATCAATTTAAGCTAGTTCAATCGACTCGATCTCAACTTCGGTATACTGCTGTCGATGACCCCAGTGTTTCCTCTGATTTGTCTTATTTTTGTACGTGAATCCCTTAATTTTTTTCCCAAAAGTGAAATCCGTGATAGTTGCCGTTACTTTGGCGGTTTCAAGTTTTGTTTTATCGACGATTATTTCAGAGCCGTCTATTATCGCCACGGCCTGGAGCTGAATTTCATCTTTGATATCGAGAGACTCTTCGACAAGTTCTATTTTGACTTTTTCACCGGGAGCCACCAAATATTGCTTGCCACCTGATTTAATTACTGCCTGCATTATATTCCTTTAGATTTTTCTAAAACGCTTAAAATTAAAAAATGTGTAATTTAATCGTAAACTACTATTTTAGTGTCTACGATTGATCTTATTGAACAATATCTGTTCAATGTCTGTTCAAATGCCCAAATACCGATTTTAAGGGCTTCGCGTCACTCGCTTTTATTTAACTCAAACACTCGGCTTTTTTTGAACAAATGCCATGTCTGTTGAGCATTTATGTATATTACAAGCGATAAATTTCGTATCGCTTGGACCTGGTACTTGCTAAACCAATCTATTAGTTAATCCAGTACGTCAACCACGCTGAATTAAATGAATTAAATTGGTGTAAAAAAAAATTATATCAAAATTATCGTCTAGTTGTACTCTTCTTCTTCGACAATAATTCCTCTGCCTCCGCACTCTGGGCAGGTATGCGACAGTGACTCGACCAATCCTTCTGAAACTCGCTTTCTAGTCATCTCAACAAGACCGAGTTCGGATATGTCAAATGCCTGCGTCCTGGTCTTATCACGAGCGAGCGCCGATCTGAAAGCTGAAATTACATCGACTCTATTTTGTTTTATCGTCATATCAATGAAGTCTATTACGATAATTCCGCCCAAATCTCTAAGGCGCATCTGACGTGCTATTTCTTCTGCTGCTTCAAGATTATTTTTAAAGACGGTCTCTTCCAAATTTGAAGTACCTACATTTTTTGAAGTGTTAACATCTATAACTGTAAGCGCCTCAGTTCTGTCAATAACCAGCGAGCCTCCCGAAGGCAACCATACCTTTCTGTCCAAAGCTTTATGAAGTTGTTCATGAACGTGAAAATTTTCATAAATTGGTAGCGATTCCGCCCTCAAATCGTAGAAATACACCCGATCCACCAGATCTGGAGCGATTGAAGATACGTAATCTTTAACCTCCAAATAAAGCTTGTAATTGTCTATAACTACCCCGCGAAAATCTTCGGACAGCTCCTCTCGAAGGACTTTTATGACCATATTTGGTTCTTTATATAGCAAAGTTGGTTTAGTAGTATTTTTTGCCCTTGAGTCGACATCTTCCCAGATCTTAGCCAGACGCAGAATATCTTTTTCAATATCGGGAGCCGAAGCTGTTGCACCTGCCGTCCGAATGATATATCCAAAACCGGGCTGTCGAATCTTTTCGACAACTCGTCGCAAACGACGTCTTTCCTGATCATCTAACCTTTTAGAGATACCGATAGACTTGCCACCGGGTACCAATACCGTATACCTGCCTGCCAAAGAAACACTCTGAGTCAGACGAGCACCCTTCACTCCGATCGGATTTTTTATTACTTGGCATAAAATTGTCTGACCATTTTTAAGCACTTGTTCGATTCGAACGTTGTCAATCTCGGTATCGGCATCTTCGAACTCTTCCATGTCGTTTTTCACGTCATGTTGATACAACACCGCATTTTTGGGAGTTCCTATGTCTACGAAGGCAGCTTCCATCCCCGGAAGAATGTTTTTTATCTCACCGATATATATATTCCCATCCAGCTCCGAGATTTCATCTGCATTTTTAGAGACATAATGTTCAACAAGAGTCCTGCCTTCCAATACCGCAAGTTGAGTATGAGTCTGAGTTACGTGTACACATGCCAAATATCTTCCCGTAGTATTTGACATCTCAAGTTTAACTGTCTCTTTTGGCAGTGAAGTGTCCGATACGACATCGACTTTTGCCGAGGACGATGAACGCCTTGTATCTTTAGAAGACGAAGATTTAGTATTCCCTTTTCTTTCGGTACGTCGTGAATTTGAAGTTCTTTTGGGAGCAGGGCGTACATCGCCGATTTTAGGTTTCGCCGAAGAAGCATTTTGATTTTGCCCAGAACCATTTTCGTTTTGAGTTTCTTTTGCCACGACGACCGATGCCTTCTGAGACGGTGCGGGGCGTACATCGCCTATTTTGGGTTTTTGAAAACCCTGTTTTACTGCATTTTTCCTTACTGTGTTTTCTGAACCGACTGCATTCGATTCATTTCCTGAACTTTCGGGAACAGGATTTTGCAGAGTTGTATCGTTGGTCAGATCCTTCTGGCCTTCCTTTATCTCTGACATTTTGTAAATTCCTTCCTTTTTGGGGATGCCCCTCTCGCATACGGTAGTTTCCGCAACTTTCTTTTGCGGGACAACTTAGTAATTCATTCATAACCATATGCCTAAAAAACTTGACTTTCGTAGAACACTTATAGTGCTCCCGAGAGTTGCAATCTTCCCCTCTTATAAAAACTACTTCTAATAATTTGTCTAAATTATTGTTTAGACCAGAAAGCCAGCTGGATAGCGGCTTGTAAACAGAAATCGCCTGATTTTCAAAAGAATCAGAGGTTGCATAACATACTACCTCTTCGGTAAATTCCGAACCTGTATGCTCATCGACCCCGAATGAATCGCTTAACTCAGCCATGAGGTCACCTCCTTATCTAATATTATAAATTCTATCAGACAATATTTGTTATGCGATTATATCGTAATAACTATAATAATGCGATACCATAATCCATATTACGGTAATTGACCATTTAATCTGCGACTTTGCCCAAATAATTGTCAAAAAATACGATCCTGTCACACAATTAGATTTTTTATTGATATATTCTAAATAAAAAAACCGTATATAGATACATCTCTATATGCTAATATATCAATATGTCTATGTACGAAAATGAAAACCGCCCTAAAAACTTAGATAATACGGTTCAAACTGTATCGGGATTAAACAAAAAATCCGAAATATTTAATGAAAATGTCGATTTTAAGTCCAATACTGATGGCGATATTTCTGAGTGTGACGTACGATACCTATCGATTGACCACGACTTAGGGCAAATAAATCGACTAAGTATGATTTTAAAAGCACTGGGTGACCCTATTCGCCTAAAAATTGTGCTTTTACTTATTCAGGCCGACGACAAATCTTCTTGTGTTTGTAACTTAAACCTTTCATTTGACATTTCACAGCCCACCCTTTCTCATCACCTTAAGATTTTAAAAGATGCCCAAGTTCTCAATAAAACCAAGAAAGCCAATTGGGCCTACTACTCGATCAATCCCCAGATTGAACCTTTGCTTACCGCCGCATTAAAAGACGATTCGATATTAGCAGTTTAAGATGACACTACGTATTTTCAAACATTTTGATAAAGATTAAACAAGCTCCTTTAACCTACGCTCACCTAGGTTATCTTTAACTGGAGAATAGAACACTACAGACACTAAATTAATGATCCCAAATACACCAAACCGATACACAGAAATGCCAAAAGGCCAAGTAGTTCTCGATTCAAACGACGCCAAACTCGATACAACCGACAAACTTTTGCCAGTTTTAATTGCTTTGGCAATGGCATTAGGATTGGCCGTCGGTAAAGTCGGCGGTAATGCAATAGCCAAAATTAATTCCCTTCAAGTTACAAACGGTGTATCCTTAATTATCTTTTTGGGGTTGTTATTAATGCTGTATCCTCCGTTGGCAAAGATAAAGTTTTATGAATTTAAACCAACGGCCATGAACATTAAGGCAATATCCGTTTCAATACTGTTTAACTGGATAATTGGCCCGACTTTGATGTTCGCATTGGCCTGGGTATTCCTTGCAAACAGCCCGTCGCTTAGAACGGGATTAATACTGGTTGGGATAGCACGCTGCATAGCTATGGTCGTATTGTGGTCCGATATGGCTAAAGGTGATTCGGAACTTACCGGTATGCTGGTAGTGCTTAACAGCATTTTCCAGCTTGTCGCATTTTCACTTCTAGCCTATTTCTATCTTTGGACTTTACCGCACTTTCTTGATTTGTCAGGCTCTCTAATTAACATAAAATTCTCTCTGATAGCTGTAAACATACTTATTTACCTTGGAACTCCCCTAATTTTAGCGGTAGTCATTCGAATTATTTATGAGAAAATTTATGATCGAAAGCGATATGAAACTCATTTTTGTCCAAAGATAGGTCACGTAGCTACCGCTGGATTACTTTTTACAGTATTCATGCTTTTCAGTATTTCGGGGAAGTATTTTTTAAAGCAGCCGCTTCTTATTCTTAATGTTGCGCTTGCTTTAGTCATATATTTTGTCGTTATGTTTTCTGTTGCATTTTTTACGGCTTATAAACTTAACTTCGGCTACAAGAAAACTGTAAGTCTAGCCTTTACGGCATCGGGAAACAACTTTGAATTGGCGATAGCGGTAGCAATAGGCGTTTTTGGTATCGCCTCCAATCAAGCTCTGGCGGGGATAACAGGCCCTATGGTAGAAATTCCAGTCCTTGTTGGACTTACTTATTTCGCCAGAAGTTTAAAACCCAAATTTAAAAATTAACGCATATGCGGCACCCACCTTAAAGGAGTTATAGTGGCCAAAGATATTCAAAAGCAACATAAGGTAACGATACTTTTTGCCTGCACGCATAATGCCGGCCGGTCATATGCGGCCCAGACGATCGCCGAAAGTTTAAAACCCGCTTATGTCACGGTAATTTCAGCAGGAACCGAACCCAAAGACAGAGTAAATCCTCATGTAAGTGAAGCGCTTATCAATCTGGGGTATCTCCCAGCAAGCCACAAACCTCAAAAGCTTACTACCGAATTCGTAGAAGGCGCCGACTACGTTATAACCATGGGTTGCTCTGAAACATGCCCGATATTCAAAGGAAAGACCTACTTAGATTGGGCCTTAGAAGATCCAGCCGATAAACCGACGGCAACGGTATTGCAGATTGTAAAAGAAATCGAATTAAAAGTAGTATCGCTACTTAATTCGATAAAATCTTCAACCAAAGATGCAACACAGAACAACAATTCAAACCATGAGATACACGATTAAAGAGCACTCGAAAATGATCTTGTGCGTGCTAACAATCTGTACTCACAACTTAAAATAATATCTAACTTGTTACAATAGCTATTATGTCTGAACATCCAAACAGTAACTATATTCCACCCACCGCCCAAGTGGCTGCCGACGTAATTTGTGTACTCAAAACCGACGACGACCTAAAGCTCCTTTTAATCGAAAGAGGAAATGAACCATTCAAAGGCAGATATGCCATTCCAGGAGGATTTGTGGAACAAAACGAAGATGTGAAAGATGCCGCGATTCGAGAACTTAAGGAAGAAACGAACGTAGATTTAAACACTTCGGACATAAAGCTGCTGGGAGTTTATGGCAAACCATTAAGAGACCCAAGAGGCCGCACAATTTCAGTGGTTTACAGCTTTGTTACTTCAAACCCAAACCTCTTTTCAAAAGTAAAAGCTCAAGACGATGCAAAAAACTATGACTTTATAAGCGCATCGGCCTTACCTAAATTGGCATTTGACCACAACGATATTATCTTTGATCTATTAAAGAATCTAAAAGACTCAAACTTACTAGATAAATAAAATCTCACTTTGGGCAACAATTTGCCAACCTGTTAAAAACAATAGTATTGTATTAATCATGTCTATTAATAAAATTGGAGTTATAGGAAGCGGTATTATGGGCTCCGGAATAGCCGAAACAGCCGCTTTTCACGGATTTGAAGTAATATTAAGATCACGTAGTCTAGCCAACGCTGAATCTATGAAAACGACTATGGAAAAGTCCCTTTCTAAACAAGTGGAAAAAGAAAAGATAACCGAAGAGCAGAAACAAAACACCTTAAGCAGAGTACATATTACTGACAACTTAAAAGATTTAAGCGACTGCGATCTTATTATAGAATCAATCGTGGAAGAGCTGGACGCAAAAATTCAACTCATGGTAGAACTCGACTCTATTGTCAAAAAAGAAGCTATTTTGGCAACCAACACTTCAACATTACCGGTTGTCGAAATGGCCATTGAAACCAATAGGGCCGAAAACGTTTGCGGAATTCATTTCTTTAATCCCGCTACGGTTATGAAATTGGTCGAAGTGGTCAAGCCAATCACTGCCTCAGATGAGACTATCGAAACTGCACTGGAATTTGCTCGAAAATGTGAAAAAGAGCCAGTTCTCGTTAAAGATCAAGCCGGTTTCATTGTAAATGCACTTCTGTTCCCCTATTTGAACAATGCTGTAAGGCTCGCCGAGCAGGGCGTTGCAAGTTTTGAAGATATTGATCTGGCAATGAAAGGTGGCTGCGGTTTCCCGATGGGTCCGTTTGCTCTTTTGGATTTGGTCGGTCTAGACACGTCGTTAGCAATTCTCGATGCCTTATACGAAGAGTTTAGGGATCCTAATTATGCGGCGGTACCTCTGCTGAGACGAATGGTATCGGCCAACAAACTCGGACGAAAATCAAAACAAGGATTTTATTCCTACTGATACTTATTTAAATTAAGATTAAAATAGTAAGTATGACAGACCGCCCCTGGGTTATGCGGACCTATTCTGGTCACTCAAACGCAAAAGCCTCAAACCGATTATATAGAACAAACCTCAAAAAAGGTCAAACTGGACTTTCCATAGCTTTTGACCTTCCCACGCAAATCGGCTACGATCCCGATGCGCCACAGGCCAAAGGAGAGGTCGGCAAAGTAGGTGTTCCCGTGGCCCATATTGGTCATATGAATGAGCTCTTGGATCAAATTCCCGTTGACAAGATGAATACGTCGATGACTATAAACGCGACTGCTGCTTGGCTGTTGGGACTGTATGTGGCAAATGCCTTACATCAAAATGTAGACATTAAGTTACTCTCGGGCACGACTCAAAATGACATAGTAAAGGAATATCTTTCCAGGGGGACTTTCATATTTCCGCCCGATAATTCCAAAAGACTAATTGTGGACATGGTTTCATATACGGTTTCAAAGGTACCCAAGTGGAATCCGATTAATGTATGCAGCTATCATCTACAGGAGGCCGGCGCAACTCCGATCCAAGAGATTGCATTTGCTCTTGCAACGGCAATTGACGTGTTGGATGCGGTGAAAGAATCGGGATCGGTTCCAGCTGAAGATTTTCCCCAAGTAGTCGGAAGAATTTCATTTTTTGTAAATTCCGGAATCCGCTTTATCGAAGAAACTTGTAAAGTTCGGGCATTTACTAAAATGTGGGATGTAATTTGTCAAACTCGTTATAACGTAACAGATCCAACTCTCAGAAGATTCAGGTACGGGGTACAAGTTAACTCGCTCGGACTAACCGAAGCTCAGCCTGAAAATAATATTCAGAGAATAGTTTTAGAAATGTTAGGGGTATCATTATCTAAATTTGCGCGCGCCCGAGCGATACAACTTCCAGCATGGAACGAAGCCTTGGGGCTTCCCAGACCTTGGGATCAGCAGTGGTCTTTAAGAATTCAACAGGTTTTAGCATTTGAAACCGATCTGCTGGATAACGAAGACATATTCGACAATTCGACTGTAATTGAGAAAAAAACCCAAGATTTAGTCGATTCGGCTCAAGAGGAACTTGACGATATCTTAAATCTTGGAGGAGCATTTAGCGCTATTGACGAATTAAAATCAAGGTTAGTTAGATCTCAAGCCGATCGAGTCAGAAAAATCGAGACCGGCGAACTAAAAGTTGTAGGCGTAAACTGTTATACCGAGTCAGAGTCTTCTCCTTTGCTTGAAAACCAAAGCGGACAAGAGTCAATTTTGAGAGTGGATCCCAAAGTTGAAGAAGAGCTGGTTAAAGAGATTAAAGAGCATCGAAAAAGCAGAGATAGCGAATTTGTCAACAAGACTGCGCAATCGTTAAAACAAGCAGCTCAAGGGAAAGATAACATCATGCAGGCAACGATAGAATTTGCACTTGCTGGAGGTACTACCGGAGAATGGGCTGATACTCTACGGGAAGTATTTGGCGAGTATAGAGCTCCTACTGGAATACAGGGAGCCATAGGACACAGAGGCGACGAGCTAAATCCTGCAAGAGAAAGAATTAAATTAATTTCGCGGTCAGGAAGACGGCCGCGAATTCTGGTTGCTAAACCCGGGCTTGATGGACATTCCAACGGAGCAGAACAAATTGCCGTTGCGGCAAGAGATGCCGGATTTGAAGTTATATATCAGGGAATCAGATTGACCCCCGAGCAAATTGTTAACTCGGCTATTGACGAAGACGTGGACATAATAGGACTTTCGATACTGTCCGGATCACATATGGAATTAATTCCAGAAGTTCTTAATTTACTTAATAGCAACAATGCTAACATCCCCGTAGTGGCTGGCGGAATAATTCCGCAAGGGGATCACGCTGAATTAATAAAACTGGGAGTTGCTGCAATATATACCCCCAAGGACTTTGAAATCGGTCAAATAATTACCGATCTAGTAAATATAGTTGAAAAGTCCGCAACCGTTTCTGACTAGCAATTTCCAACTAACATTTTCCAGTCAAATAATCAATCAAACAGATATCATATGCGAGTTATTTAAAAGAAAATAACGGAACATTGCGCATAATTATAATCCTTTTCACATTTAACAGAATTGATTTATTATATGTGAAAGACAATCCAATAACTTTTTGCACCTAACTGTTTACAGCTGGCGTTCTCTATGGAGCAGGAGTAGTAAACCCGCCTGAAGTATGGCAGTTTTGATCCAGCACGTTTGGCAGCCCTGTAGGGATATACAGGTCTGGAACGCTTTGTCCGCTGAACCCATGATATATACTTCATTAATTTATAGGGATTTCCCTTAACTATAGTATCCAAATAGATCTACTATTACATCTACAGGAGTAGAAGAGCCATTGGTTATAGTTATGGTACCCGTAGATGACAGTGTTGCGACATCTAAGTTAGCTACGGTTTGACCTT
>JAJZNL010000004.1 GCA_021852345.1 Actinomycetes bacterium | reverse complement strand
GTATATCAATGGTGAGTTGTGAATATTTATTCAATGTGCATCCTTTCTGATAATTTGGTTCACATTGATACTATCGCAGCTCACCATTTATCTATTGGATATTGCACTTGGATTTAGAATTCAGGAAAGAAATATTAGCCGAGGCTGAACGAATTGACAAACTTGAAGACGAACTTTACGGCGAAAATAAATGCGGTAACGAACTGCCGATTGAACTTTCTACAAAACAAGGTAGGCTTAAGAAAATGCGTGAAGCAAAAGAAGCTATTGAAAGAGAAGCTATCGAAAAAGCTCAAGTCGGTAAAACAAAAGACAAAACCGAACTGATTAAAAATGACAATAATGATAATGACGAAGTTGAATTAACCGAATATGAAACAGATGAGATTATTGAATCCATTAACCCAAAAACTCAGCGTAACTTTACGGATCCCGAATCCAAAATAATGAAAACAAATAACGGCTTTAAATATGCTCACTAACGCACAAGCTGTAGTAGATGAAAAAGCCCAAGTTATAATAGCCGCTAAAGTTACGACTAGAGCTAACGAAGTAAATCAATTAATACCAGTGGTTAATGAAGTTACTAAAAACTTAAGAAAAGCAGAGATTAATGAAACCCCTAAAGTATTGCTTGCAGATGCAGGTTATTGCTCTGAAAGCAACTTAGAACAAACTGAAAACTTAAATACCGAATTCATAATTGCAACCGGCAGATTAAAATACGACGATAGAGTGCAAAAACCACCAAAGGGCAGAATTAAAAAAGATGCGTCCAAACATTACTTAATGGCAAGAAAACTTCGTACCAAGATAGGACAAAACAGTTATAAAAAAAGGAAAGCTATAGTTGAACCAGTATTTGGACAGATGAAAGTCAGACAAAATGCGGGACAACTGCGTCTAAGGGGTGAAATTAATGCCCAAGGCGAATGGATGTTGCACGTAATATGTCATAACTTAAGAAAGTTATCGAGAAAAGATCAAATATTGGGAGCAATAGCAACCTAAAAGAACAAAGTTTTCCAAGAAATCGGCAATATCAGAATAATTATTTTCAAGAGATTATAAATTCATACTGCTTTGACCACATTTATCAATCACGACAACTTAGTTCTGACCCGCGCTCCTAGGGGCGAGCTTATTGTTTGTTAAATTAATCTCTACGACAGCTCCTTTAAATGGTTCAGTAATCCATGCCATTTTGTCATTTTCTGTTAACGTAATTCCAAATATAGCAGTATTAAAATCTATCGTACGCACGACTTGCCCGCTATTAATATTTAACTCCTGTATTTGATCTGACTGCGGTTCCGTCATCCAACAATCTTTGCCGTCTTGACTTAAAGTAATATCATAGGGAGATTTGGATAATTTAAATATTTTTATTACTTAGTTCACTTTTAAACTATATTTAACAACTTCATTATCATTAGGATCGCTCATCAAAATATCTTGATTATTTTGTGTCAGAGTATCGTCTAAAAAATATGAATCCTTAATATTATTTATAGTTTTCGTCGCAAAGGTTGCTAAGTCTAGCTGGACTATATTGCCATACGCCCCAACCACATACGCTGGATTATCATTGTATCCAAAAGTCACTCTGAGGGAAGAACGACGGACTTTGTATACATTGACTACCAAGCCATGCGGATGTATCAATTTGGTTTAAAAGACCACCATTCAGTTGATCAACTAGTAAAACTTGTCCACTGTTTGATATAGCCACGTTTATCGGACTTTTACTAATACCCGTATGTAGAACTAGTTGAGTTAATATCGCAGATTTAGAATTCAGGTGACGGCTAAGATAACGACAACAACGATAAATTTTATTGCGCTTAGTTTCTATCGGTACCTTTGAGTCAGTCTCCATTTTGCACACCTTACATTTTGTAACACTGTAAACTAAAAAATTCCGTGGCACCAGAAAGACGACTTGAAGAATGCGGTCAGACAATTGTTAATAGCAAATCACGACAATCCAAAATTGTAGATGTAAATTGGAGTAATCGCCTAAACCCTGGTACATTGCGTCCTTACTGGCTGGTGTTCACTTCATCAATAAGTTAGCTCAACTGAGTAAACTGATCTCGGTCCACGATTGCACCTAATCGCCGGATATTAACAATCACGAATTAGGCCAACGGTTCAGATACAGTTAGAAATACAATCAGGCATATTTCCGCATTTAATGTATACATTTTTATGCGCCATACCATAAATGTGCCATGACCTTAGCACTCGAACTCGCATACTACTACTTCAGAGCCTATGCCTTGCTATTTAATGGAGCGGACGACGGGATTCGAACCCGCGACCCTCACCTTGGCAAGGTGATGCTCTACCAGCTGAGCCACGTCCGCAATAACATTTTGACATTTTAAATCAAAACTACACATCAATACTAGCAAATGACAAGACTAAAGTTTGCCGTAAGTTCGATATATCAATACTTTAAGAATGCATTGCCCGCCCACGAATAATTGTCGAAGGTTACATTTTTGAGGATGAAACTCGATTGGTATGAGTCGCCGGCATTTTGACTTTAATGGTGTATTTTATCGACAAAAAAATCGACAGTTACGTCCTTTAAACAGATTGATGTACAAGCATCGCACTCAAACATTTCTAGAACTCAATAACCTATGACTTTGCCACATCCCTAACTGAATTGAAGTCTGAAAGTACAGACTTTAATCAGAACTCAATATTTATTAATTTAGGTGATTTTTTGTAATGTTATAGGTCTCAAAAGGTAGGCGAACTACTCAGACCTTTGAAGTTGCTAACTCTACCCTAAGGTTCGCACTCTTGACTGCTTCTGGATCCGAATCCGGTGAATCAAGAACTTTCCTAGCTGATTCAACGTCAATTTCCTCTATAGGCTCAGCTACTCTTGCGGCAACAACCAAATTCGATTTTTCATCAACATGGATCACTCCACCGTGTACAGCAAAAATTTTAGCTACTCCGTCGGAGTCAACTATCTTCAAGGGCGCCGTTGTCAGTGCTCCAACATAGGGAATATGGCCCGCCATAAAACCGATATCCCCCAATGTAGTCTTGGCAAATACCACTGAAGCTTCGCCCGAATATACGGACTTTTCCGCCGTTATTATTTCGACTGGAAATAATTTTGCCACTAGTTCTTTCCTACTTGTGATTCCAATTCTTTTGCTTTCTTCAGAACGTCTTCTGCGCCGCCGACATTCAAAAAGGCTTGCTCAGGAACATGATCCAAATCACCGTTAACCAGGGATTCAAACGATTCTATAGTCTCGTCGACGGTAACGTATACTCCCGGTATGTTTGTAAACACTTCACCGACAAAGAATGGCTGCGACAAGAAGCGTTGAATCTTTCTTGCCCTATTGACAGCTATTCGGTCTTCTTCGGACAATTCATCCATACCCAAAATTGCAATAATATCCTGCAGCTGTTTTGCTCTCTGAAGAACTTCTTGAACTCTTCGCGCAACCTCATAGTGTCTTTGGCCGACTATTTCTGGAGCCAGGATATTCGAAGTTGAAGCCAAAGGATCAACGGCAGGATAAATTCCGAGAGATGCTATTTGCCTAGACAATTCAGTGGTGGCATCCAAGTGAGTAAACGTTGTAAAAGGAGCCGGGTCGGTGTAATCGTCTGCAGGTACGTATACTGCCTGAAGTGAGGTAATTGATTTTCCTCTAGTTGATGTAATTCTTTCCTGCAACTGACCCATTTCGTCGGCAAGTGTAGGTTGATAGCCTACGGCAGATGGCATACGACCTAAAAGCGTGGACACTTCAGAACCTGCCTGAACAAATCTAAATATATTGTCCACAAACAAAAGAACGTCCTGTCCTTGAACATCTCTAAAATATTCAGCCATGGTTAAAGCGGCAAGCGCAACCCTTAAACGAACCCCAGGAGGTTCGTCCATCTGTCCGTAGACAAGCGCAGCCTTGTCGATAACTCCCGATTCTTGCATCTCCAACCACAAGTCAGTTCCCTCACGGGTTCTTTCACCAACCCCCGCAAAAACCGAGACACCGCCGTGTTGTTTGGCTACTCTGTTAATCATCTCCATAATCAAAACCGTCTTACCCACACCAGCCCCGCCAAAAAGGCCGATTTTCCCTCCTTGCACATAAGGTTCGAGCAAATCTATGACCTTGATTCCTGTTTCAAACATTTGAGCCTTTGGCTCAAGAGCATCAAAGGGTGGTGCATCCCTGTGTATCTCCCAACGGTCTTTAATGCCTTCTATCTTGTCAACGTCCAGCGAATTGCCAATCACATTAAAAACGTGCCCCAAAACGGCATCTCCAACTGGAACTGAGATACCTCTTCCTGTGTTGACAACGGGGACGCCACGCGACAAACCATCAGTAGGCTTAAGACAGATGGCCCTTACTCTTCCTTCGCCGATCTGCTGGGCAACTTCGGCAGTAATAACTTCTTTTATTCCCTCAAGTTCTATCTCAAGTGTAAGTGCAGTATTTATTTCCGGCAACGCATGAGGAGGAAACTCCACATCAATTACAGGTCCCGTAATGGCGACTACTCTTCCATTCGGCAAATTTTTTTTATCTTCGGTTACCATAGTCATTTTGTTTTAATATCTCCTTGATAATCTAGTTCGAACTCTTTAAAGCCTCAGCTCCGCCGACGATTTCCATAATTTCGGTGGTAATGGCTTCCTGACGTACCCGGTTCATTTCTCTTACGTAAGTTTTTATAAGCTCTTCAGCGTTTTCGGTCGCAGCTGACATCGCCCTTTGTCGAGCCGTATGTTCGGATGCAGAAGCCTCCAACAAAGCGGCAAAAATAGCGGTCTCAATATATTGGGGCAAAAGCTGTTGCAAAAGTATTGGGGCTTCTGGTTCGATCTCTGGAAGTGCCTTAGCAACTTTTTCACCTTCTTCTTCGTCCGAACTGTCTTGCAAAATTGGAAAAAGTTGAAACTCTTCAACCTTTTGAACCCCTGGGGACAAAAACCTGGTTGAAATTATTTCAGCCTTTAAGCCGGGCGAATCCAAACCTGTTTCAAGTATCGGTGCCATAAATTGGGATCCAATTTCAATAGCGTCATTAAATTGAGGTTTATCGGTCATCGAAACGTATGAATTTTCAACCGGTATCGATCTGAATCTAAAATAATTTTGTGCCTTTTTACCAACTGTAGTTAAAGTAACTTCAACGCCTTGTTGGGTGTAATTTTTATATGTGCGTTCGACCGTCCTGAGAACCGAATTATTATATCCGCCACATAATCCTCGATCGGATACGACAGCCAATATTATGACCCGAGTTGGCGAATCGATTTCACCTAGAAGCGAATTTCCGCCAAAACCTATTTCAGCCGAAGTCTCAGCCAACGCTCTTGCGATTGCATTTTGATACGGTCTCGAAGTCGCTATTCGGTTTTGCGCTTTAGAAATCTGACTTGCTGCAATCAGCTCCATGGCACGAGTAATTTTCTTCGTGGCCTCAACGCTTTTAATTCGCTGTCTTAAAGCTCTTTCCTGTCCGGCACCCATAAAATTCTACCTGCTGATTGTAACGTCGAAGCTGCTCTTAAAATCTTCAATCGCCGATACAAGTTCCGCTTCGCCGCTTAATTTTTTGGACTCTTTAATATCTTTTAAGAGAGACGAGTGCTTAGTTCTCATGTAATCTCTAAACTCTGATTCAAATCGACGAACTTCAGATACGGGAATTTCATCGACAAATCCCTTCGTTCCCGCGTAAATTACAATAACCTGTTCTTCAAAGGACATGGGCTGGTGAAGCGGCTGTTTAAGTAACTCGATAAGTCGATACCCTCTGTCCAACTGAGCCTGAGATACTTTATCCAATTCCGATCCAAAGGTTGCAAAAGCCTCAAGTTCTCTAAACTGTGCCAAATCTATCTTTAAAGTACCAGAAACTTCCTTCATGGCTTTTGTCTGTGCGGCACCACCTACTCTGGAGACAGAGATACCTACGTTAATTGCCGGTCTAACTCCAGCATAGAACAGGTCAGATTCAAGGTAAACCTGTCCATCTGTAATTGAAATTACATTTGTCGGAATATACGCCGAAACGTCGCCTGCTTTGGTTTCAATGATCGGAAGCGCAGTCAACGAGCCGCCGCCTTTTTCGTCAGACAGCTTTGCAGCTCTCTCTAAAAGCCTGGAGTGCAGATAGAATACATCGCCAGGATAAGCTTCACGTCCTGGCGGTCTTCTTAACAACAAAGACAGCTGTCTATAAGCATCGGCCTGCTTGGAAAGATCGTCATACACGATTAAAGCGTGCTCTCCGTTTTCCATCCAATGCTGGCCCATTGCGCAACCAGCATAGGGAGCTAAATACTTAAACGGAGCAGACTCTGAAGCCGGTGCAGAAACGATTACGGTATATTCCATGGCGCCAAATTCTTCGAGAGTTGCGACAGCCTGTGCCACAGTGGAACCTTTTTGCCCTATGGCAACGTAAATACATTTTACATTTTCGCCTTTTTGATTGATTATGGTATCTAGAGCCACCGAAGTCTTACCAGTTTTCCTGTCACCGATTATCAATTCTCTTTGACCTCGACCTATCGGAGTCATTGAGTCTATAGCTTTAATTCCAGTCTGCAGCGGTTCTGAAACTGGTTGCCTTGAAATGATTCCTGGAGCCTGTACCTCCAACCTCCTGGTAGTTGAAGTAGATATAGGCCCTTTGCCGTCAATGGCTTCTCCCAGAGAGTTAACCACTCTACCTAATAGTGCATCGCCTACTGGTACCGATAGAATCCTTCCACTTGCTTTAACAATCTGATCTTCTTCCAATTCTGAGTCGTCGCCTAGAATAACCGCACCGATAGTACTTTCATCCAGGTTTAAAGCCAGTCCCAGAACATTTCCTTCAAACTCTAAAAGCTCGTTGACCGATGCATTGGGAAGTCCGCTGACTCTGGCGATTCCATCACCAATTTCAGTGATTCTTCCGATCTGCTCTATTGAATTATCCGGCTGGAAATTCTCAATATTCTTTTTTATGGCTGCGGCCACATTTTCGGGTTTAATTGCAAATTCTTCCATTTATTACTCCACTAAATATAGTTTCGACTTCTATTTTTTAAACTGCTTCACTCAGCTCTTGAGAAAGTTCGTTTATCTTACTTCTGAAACTTGTGTCCAGCATCTTATTGCCTACGGTTAAAATTATCCCCGCTATCAATTCAGGATCAATTACGACCCTGAGCTCAACCGGTATCTGTTCTAAATCCGTCAGATACTGCTTTAATTTGGTCGTTTGTTCTTGAGATAATGATACTGCCGACCTGACTTCAGCAATTCTGCGCCCTCTCTGTTTAGATATTTCATAGGCTATTTCATCAAATGCTGAGACTACATCCCTCATCCTACCGGCTAACAAAACATACCGGCAGAGTTTTTTAGTTACTTCATTGGCACCAGAAAGGACTTCGTCCAGCAATGCCACACGATTTCTTACCGGAATCACAAGATCAGCAAGAGCCCATCTGAGTTGAGAATTCTTTTCAGCCGTTCTGGCAAAGTCAAATACCTGGTCTTCAATTAAATCAAGATCTGCGCTACCTTCAGCGTAATCGCAATAAAACTTAACAAAGCCGAGCATTCTATCTCTGGCTACTTGCCTGGAGGACATGGGTTCGCTACCTGACTCCACCCAGGATTCACTTTGGTGATCCATCGACTTTCGATAAATCTCTGACAATGTTTCGCGTAATTCCGAAGGTCGTTCGGTTTTTATTGCAAAAACTACGCAAAGTTTAATAAAACGAGTTGAGGCACCAGATAACAGATCATTGACTGTCAAAATCTTAGCTTCAGATTTAACCATAGGATCTTCCAGAACCGAAACTAATTCTTGATAGTTTAAAAGTGCCCGGTTGAAAACGTTCAACTCATCCAAGAAATCTTGTAACTTCCCAGAGCTTTGAGCTTCAATGACCAATCCAGTTGTGTATCCCCAAGTCAAGGCTTTCATCGTCGTTTATTAACCGATTCCCCTACTAGTAGTATCGATGGCTTCGTTTATAATTCGTTCGTGCTTGTTTAAATCCAACTCTTCGCCAATTATTTTTTCGGCAGCGGTAATTACCAATTGACCAAAATCTTTTTGAACCTCTTCAACCGCTTTGTTCTTACTCTGCTGAATATCGCTTTGAGCTAACGCAACTAGTCGGTCATATTCATCTTGACCTCTTTGTCTACCCTCTTCTTTTAATTGAGCGGCTACGGCATTGGCTTTAGCTACTATGGAACGAGCCTCAGCTTTTGCGGTATCGATTGAGGCTTGAGCTTCGGCCTTATAAGCTTCTGCTTCCGCTTTTTGTGAACTCGCAGACTCAATTGATGACCGTATGAATTCCTTACGATCGTCCATTGCTTTTACAACAGGTGGAAGTACCCACTTCCACAGCACAAACAATACAATTAAAAATGCAATTATTTCCGCAAAAAACGTACCGTTTGGCAATAAAAAGTCACTGGTAGCCAATAACATGTTTTCTCCTAATATACAGCCACAACTTACTCGTAAGCATTAAAATTTCTAAAACCTACGGACAATATTAAATGTATTTGTATTCGTTCTTAAAATTACTTTAAGACGAATACAAAAAGTGCCATGAAAGCCAGATTAATAAAGTACATAGCTTCTGCCAAACCTACTGTAATAAATAGGTATGTCCTAGCTTTGTTTTCAGCTTCAGGTTGCCTGGCAATTGCCGCAATGGTCTGCGAACCGGCAAGCCCGTCACCGATGGATGCTCCGACTGCACCGCCACCTAAGGCCAAGCCTCCACCGACCATAGCGCCCGCCATTTCAACAGCATGTTGCATATTTGTTGCCATATTTCCTCCAATATTTCTTTTTTATTTTTTTTGGGTAATTAAATTTAATGATTTTCCTCGACAGCCAATCCATAATAGACGATTGTCAAAAGAGCAAAGATAAAGGCCTGGATCAGACCAATAAACATATCGAACAATTTCCAAACTACCGTTACAAACGGTACGAAATAGACCGGCAACAGTGCGCCAATTAACAGCACAATCAATCCGCCGGTAAATATGTTACCAAATAAACGCAAAGCAAGCGTTACAGGTTTTACGATCTCTTCGACTAGATTCAACGGGTTTTTAAAGTGTCCAAAGTATCTAAAACGTTTAGCCCTCATTCCTCCCGCGTGAACTATTATTATTACGATGAAAGCCAGCGCATAAGTGGTGTTTACATCTTCGGCTGGTGCGGGCAGCAAAGGTGTTGGATACCCGGTAGGTATAAGTGACAACCAGTTTGCCACAAGGATAAACATAAAGAGGGAAAAGGCTAAAGGCACCAATCTGGAGGTTCTTTTTCCAATTGACGATTCGACCAGATCTTGAATATCGCCTACGACTTTTTCGAAAAATAGCTGAAGACCATTAGGAACTCCGCTTGTAACCTTTACTCTCATAGCGAAACCGAGTATTAATACGATTGCCCCTGCCACCACAGTCGACAATATAGTATCCATATTAAAGGCAAGCGGACCCAAATGTCTAACAACATGATTACCTACTGAAATATTTATGGTAGCTAACATCATTACCAATCCGTTAAAACGCTCCGCTTGAATTAAGATTCTTTAACATATTCAACAATAAAACCGCTTGAAAGATAACAATTCCAAGCAGGATTCCTATAGCCAAAAACACATTTATAAACCCCGACCCTAGAATAACACCAGTAACACCCAAAAGCCTTCCCGCAGACTGAATTGCTATGCCTTTTTTGGCCATTTTAGTACCTTCATACTTCGCTTTTGCAACCTTGGAATCCATTAGACGCAAATTCAAAGCTCCGAGTAAAGTACCTACTATTAAACCAACTCCCAAAAATGCAAAATTAACTATAACAGATACGATAAATCCAATTGCAGCGATTGCCAATGAAATCAGAACCGTTTTGCGTACGGCACTGCTTAACATCTTTACGTTAGTGTTTGGCGGCGTTACCGCCATGTTCCTCTCCAATCTCATACTTGTGCGTTAAATTTCACTTAAGAAATTTCCGCATCAGCATCCACGTCGATATGCTGGCAACAGCAATTCCGGTAAATACTCCAATGGAAGTAAATACCGGATAAGATTTTAGCACGAAATCCAAGCCTATCCCAACAAGTGTCAATCCCACTATATCTGCGACCAAATTTAGCCCAAGCCCCACCAATTGAAACAACCCCGGTCCATCTTGTTCGGTATTATTTTGGCCTGGTATTGGCTCTTTCTTTAAGACATTTTGTGAGTCATCAGAGGCAGCATCCAGCTCGTATCCTCTGTTCCTATTTGCCTCAGCTTCTTCCATGATATAAATGTTGGGTACATTTAAAACCAATCCTCAGTCATACTGGCAATTGGTTATTAGAGTGTATTAACCTTAATCTTAGACAAATTTTGGCTGGTTAATTTAGATCCGCCCTAAGATACCATCCATTTTTATGACCAAAATCTTTGGTGATAAATTGAAGTAAATTTTTTAACCAGCTATTAATTGAGCTTTTCACCCTTAAAAATAATTACCCCACAACTAAAATTTTGCATTTTTAAAAATTAGACGATGTGTTAAATAGTTAAATTCGTAGACAAAACTTACTTGCTAGACAAGACCCGAGCATTGTCTAACAAAATTCACCTACACTTATTCTTTTGATAGTAGTCTGTAAATAAGTTAAGCTTTCTTTTACCAAAATTAGCCGGGCTTCATTGTTAAGTTTTATAAAGCCGTATTTTTTGCTTTAGGGTTATGTGGCTACGTCACATAACTAAGCAAATAAATCAATTGAAAATTGTGTTCAACTTAGATCACTTCATTATAAGATTTTAAATACAACGTAAAATGCAACGTAATTGAGGAGACTTTAATAAGCTAGGTGAAATAACTTTTAAATAGTCCCAACTATATAAAACCTCATCAATATAAGCTCAGCAGCTATGAGATATTTCATCTGCAAGTTCTTAATAACGCCGACTGCCTAAAACAATTAGATATATAATGAGAATAATTATTAGCGGATCGACAGGATTAATCGGCACAAGATTAGTCGACAGATTACTGAAAGATAAACACGTAGTCTATAGGCTTGTTCGCACAAAAACCAGTTACCAGCCCGATAACTGTACGGATATTCTCTGGGATCCCAGCACAAAAACTGTTGATAAAAAGGATTTGAGCAAGATCGAACAAGCAGACTTTGCAGTCAACCTAGCGGGATTTTCTATCGGTGCTAAGCGATGGAATTCAAAAGTAAGGCAAGAAATTTTACAAAGTCGGATTCAAGCAACAGAATTCTTTATTGAACTTATCAACCAATTTAATTTAAAACCCAAAGGTTTTCTATCGGCATCAGCAATCGGAATTTATGGAAATACAGGTGAACAGATGACAGACGAAGACTCTAAACCCGGTTCGGATTTTTTGTCTGAAGTTTGTGTTAAATGGGAGAAAACTGCATCGTCGTTTGGTCAAAACGTAACGTATCTGCGGTCGGGCATAGTTTTATCAAAAGACGGTGGAGTACTTAAAAAGCAGTTGAATTTATTTAAAACTGGACTTGGAGGGGTTTTGTCAAGTGGGAAGCAGTGGATGAGTTGGATATCTTTAAATGACGAGGTACGAGCGATTGAATATTGTATGAATAACAGTATTATTGGACCGGTAAATTTAACCAATCCAAGCCCAGTTACCAATTACCAATTCACCAAAGCTCTTGGGAATGCGTTGGGTCGCCCAACCATATTCACGGTTCCCCGATCGCCGTTAAAACTAATCTTAGGTGCCGAAATGACAGAACAGCTTCTCTTTACGTCCCAAAAAATTTTACCAAAAGTTCTTACCGACGATAACTTTAAATTTGAAAATAATGACTTAGGCGAATTTTTAGAAGACGAATTTAAAAGACTTTAAGTGAAAACCAATCTAAAATTATTTTCACCTTAATTGATTCGGATCGATTAATGCCAAAATGGTCATTCAGGCATTAACAACTTGAATAAATAAAATCAAAAAACTGACCATCGACTAAGACTATGGCTACAATTTAGTAAACTTGCATTACGCTATAACAAAGCAATAATATATAACAAGGCAATAATAGTTGTATCATCGTCTATTCTTATTTATTTTATCGCCTAAGTCAACATTACCGCTCAATAGCAGGTTCCTAAAATATAGACTATTATGTGACAAAGGTTTTGCGGCTGCTAAAGAATGTGAAATAATTTTATGAGCAAATTTTATTCTCTTAAATCAAAATTAAATATTTTCAAAATATTTACTGTATTTCTTGCTGTAACACTATTTGGAATCGCACTCAGCTCATGTGGAGGGAGTAAGCCAACAAATCCCATCAATTCTATAAACCCGCTAAAAAATTCAAATTTATTCGTAGAGTCCAACTTTCAAGATTTTAATTTAGCCAAAACTACCCTTGACTCACAGAATTATCTAAACCTGGGCTATAATACATTTTCTTTTTATCAAATCGGTGGATTAAACGCTTCAGAAGTGAATCAACTTATAAGCTGTATGTCTATTAATACCAACAGCCTAAATGCTAGCTATTCAACTCCTTACTATGTAAAATTACCAAATAAGTCCCCTGGATCGACACAAAATCCACCGACACTTATTTTTGCCCCATCAATCCTTATGTTTCAAAACTCGCAAATAGCTTTACAGTTCATGAATTCTCTTAAAAATTCAACTGGTGCCAACTGTTTCATTAAGGAACTTTATAACGAAATAGATATTAATTTAAGCAACAAACTTAGTCTTAACAGTGATACAGAAAACGTGCTGAACCAGTATAATCCTCCTGAGATAAATATCTTGGCTACTGGTGAAGTTATTCCAAAAACTTTACCCGCGGTTGGCTATTTTAACTTTTTGTTTGCACAGCAAGGAAGAGCCGTCATATATATGACCTCTTTCACAAATGCAAAATCAGTATTTAACGAACTAACGCCCCTTATGCAAACATATTTGAATAATATTGAACAATATTATTCAAATACCAGTAACAAATAAGTTACAACTTAATTTAAACCTGTTAAATCTCCCTTTAATCGCATTACTGAATTCAATAATACCTGATCAGACCGAAAAGCCAAATTTGGACAAGTTCAACAATATTAAACCCTAATTTTAGAAACAAAAGTATTTGCAATGCAATTACTTTGGAAAGCATTCCTTTATAGTCAATTTGCAAAGTTGCAATCAGTTAGTTTAATCGTACGATTAGAGTGACAATGAGCAATTTATTTTAATTTTGATTAAAATTATTAAGATTATAGCGACCATAAAACCATCAACAGCTTCAATGCATGAGATTTTTAAGGCATGCCAATAATATTAAGATAGATTTAAATTTAACAGCATTGGGCAGTTTTACACCTGGTGGCTAACAGAAAATAGGCCGATCAATCACAGCAATGAACCTATTAACTCTAACGCAATGGTTAGATCACTAAAATATCTAAAAACAAATCGACCTGAACATATAAATTGAAAACCAATAGGATGACAACCGAAATTTCAAATTTAAAAAACAAATTTGTTCTTGGCAACAGACCTGAGCTCACCACTCTAAGATTTCCGTTGGCATTTTTGGTTTTAGTTGCCCATAATTCTGCCTCCTGGGCTTTTGGCGATTGGATGGTACTTAGCTGGTGGTTCGGTCTCAGCGGATTTTTAATCACTACCCTTTTGCTCACGGAGTTTGACAGAACTGGCACAATTAGCTTAAAAAAATTTTATGAACGTCGTTTAGCCAAAATATTTCCGCCGCTTCTAGGCGTTTTTGTTATCACTGCTGTTTTAGGGTGGATCGTCCACCAAGGTGATTACAATCACATGGTATTGCGTGACGGTCTTTTTTCATTGACATTCTTGGAGGACTATCGAGTAGGGCTAAATTTGTTTAACCAAAAATTCTCTATGTTTGCACACACTTGGACAGTTTCTGTTGAAGAACAATTTTACTTAATGTGGTCGCTACTCGTAATTTACTTTATTGTCAAGAAACGCAACATTCGCGGACTTACGATTGTAGCTTTTGTTTTACTTTTTGCATTTACGGCATCCAGGGTAACTATTTGGGAGCTATATCACGATCCCCGTATGGTTTATTACACCTTCCACACGAGAGCTGACGCACTAATGTACGGTTGCTTGTTGGCAATTTTCCTAAACCAAGGTCGATTTACAAACTTGACTCAAAAAGCCTTAACTATTCTAAAATATCTGACAATTGTATGCACCGTTATTATGCTCTATGTTTTAATTTTCGTACAGTGGGACACTACAGCAGCTTACACATGGGCAATGCCAATAACACAATTTGGCTCAGTCGTAACACTACTCTACCTAGTCTCAAAACCAAACCCTAAATTAATAAGATTTTTGCGAAATAAAATTTTAGTTCACTGTGGAGAAGTTACATATAGTCTTTACCTTATACACTGGATAGTAATTATATATACGTTAAACTATTTGCCTAAAATGAATCTATTCTTGCTGTTCGGTATTAGATTGGTAATCATTGCCATATGCACCGAGATACTCTACAATTTAATTGAAGTGCCAATGAAAAAGATACGGCGAAGGAATTTCACCCCAGATAAATTAAAACCTGATGCAGCAACTTTATGATATTAAGATAGCCGTGATGACCATTTTTCGCTATTCGATTTTTGAGACAAATTAAAAATGCCGATTCCAAGACTTAGTCTCTTTGTCCCCAACATAGCCTTTGACCAAATTAATAAACCTAATCTAAGATGGTTAACTGACTTTGCTGTTAGATGCGAGAACAAGGGCGTTGGGGCTATTTGGGTCATGGACCACATATACTGGCAGACCTCAACCGTTGAGCAAATAATTACAATAGCATCAATTGCGGCTGCTACTTCCAAAATTAATATTGGTTCGATGGTTCTTCAACTACCGTTACGACATAATTCAATCATAATTTTAGCCAAGCAGCTAAGCGATATTTATGATATTGCCGGCGAAAGGTTGACTTTAGGATTAGGTTTGGGAACTGTAGAAGGTGAGTATCAAATAATGGGTACCGATTTTACAAAACGAGCCAAGTTGTTTGATTCCGACTTAAACTTATTAGCAAAGATATTTGACAATGGATTTCATTTAAACAGGTCAAATAATGAAATCTATTTCGAAGAGAAGCAATTCAGCAATATTCCTCTGTGGCTCGGGAACAGAGGTGGTGATAGAGCATTGCAACGGGTTGTAAAATATGCCGACGGTTGGATGCCTCTGTTTATCGGATTAAACGAATTGAACTTTGCAAAAGAAAAAATCAATTTTATGATAAATCAAGACTTCAGTAACCGCAAGCCAATTAAATACGGTGTTACATTATTAATAAACAATGGTGACGATTTTCAAATTTCAGCCAATGCTAAACGGTTCAGCAGTCTTTTCGGAATTCCATATGAGCATTTCTCCAAATATGTTATTTCCGGTAACCTTAAGCAGTGTGCAAATCAAATCCAGACGTTCATAGACAGCGGTTTAGAACACATAAGTACTTTTTGGCCGACTACGGATCCAATCGACGATTTTTTAGAAATTCAATCTTTATTAAATTTTAATTAAGTTTTTGCTACCGAATAGATTTAATCCAGCAATTTAATTTGACATCAAAATCGGCAACCTGCAACGCCAATTTATTCCATTTAGCACCTAATTAGAAATTGGACGAATAAGGATTATAAATACGAGTACTACAATTTGTAAACTTTAAACTCTAGACTTGATGCATTGTTTAAATTAACTTTGGTAAAATTACCTTAATGAACATTTTTATTAATGCGGCTGCCATGACTCCAATTCGTTCAAAAGGGCAAAATGAGACACTAATGCTCAGCCAAGTTTTTGACGATCTCATCAAGCAATACAATGTCGATCCGAACTCATTGCAGGCCGTCATATTATCGAACTTATTTGGAGCAACATCACTGAGGCAGGCAAGTATTAAACCTCAGGCATGGCTCAGACATTTAGGTATCGGACCAGTGCCCTTTTATAGCATTGAATCTGCCTGTGCGGGTGGATCTGTCGGGTTGGATTTAGGTTGTCGCATACTTGAGCCTGGTGGAAATATAATGATCTTGGGAGTAGAATACCTATCATATTTACCAATTGAGTCTAAATTAATGGGAATATCTCAAGGTGTTCCTGAGGACGAAAGAGAACAGCTCAAAATCGATTACGGGCGCATGTCTGAGGGAACACTTTTCATGGGTTTTAATGAATTCTGGGGGCAATACTTATTGGAGAATAATTTAGCTACAACCGAGCAATTTGCCGCTACTGCAGCCAAGTCTAGATTTCACGGATCTTTAAACCCATTAGCTACGCATAGAGAAACACTCAGTATTGATGAGATTTTGTCATCTCGTAAGGTGTCTTCGGTTCTTACGGTTCCAATGTGCTCATCGTTTACAGACGGTGCAGCGGGGATAATTATTTCAACGGAAAGGACTGCGTCTTCCGTAAAAATTCGGAACTGTAAAAGCTACTCAGGGAACGGAACTATGGAATACCACGAACGATTAAAACAGTGTGTTGACCATACGGTTGCAGATGCGGGGATGGAATTAAAAGATTTTAAGTGCCTTGAAATTCATGATGCCACAAGCGTTGAAGAGTTGTACTCGCTTGAGACCTTAGAAATATTTGAAGAAGGCGAAGCTGGAGCTCACACCTTAGCAGGTGACACAACTTTAGGAGGCAAGGGTCCAATTATAAATCCGTCGGGAGGACTAGTTTCTCGCGGACATCCAATCGGAGCGACAGGGCTTTGTCAGATATATGAACTTTACCTTCAACTTACCGGGAAGGCAGAACAACGGCAGATAGACAATTTAAATTCTGCCCTTGCAATAAATACAGGAGGTATTATATCAATGGATGCCGCATCAGTGGGGATAACTATTTTGGAAAAAGCATAGCTTAATAGCTGCAGCAGTCGTTAGCTCCCCGCAAAATAGTCAAAGTTTTTTGTTTCATCGTTAAGAGGAATTTAACTTATTAGAGCTGTCCTGTTGACAAATTAAGACAACCTGCGAGTAAGTTAACTTATGCCATCATTTCAATACCCAGACAATCACTTATTTACAATTGCTTTTTTTGTTTACTAAGGAGACACTTAATATGGGCGCGTTGCGTTACAGTGACACACGATAATTCCAGTGATTTACTCATACCACAAGTGCCCTTGCTTATAGACGTATGAGTAAAGCTGTTATAATAATTTGGTGAGTTCGATAAAATGCTTCTACTCGCTAAGAGACGGCATCAACCTTTAATTTAAATTTAGTTTTAACCGTGCCATAAAGTCCGGCAATGCCAATTGACGATAATATTACTATGGCAACTTCAGCATCCGATAAAAACCGTATGTCTCCACCAGCAATCATGACCGCAATAAGACCGACTGATACGACAAATAACAAAGGAAACTGAAGCAACTTACGCCTTTTCAAATAGAGTATTCCCAAAATAGCACTTGCATTTACGAAATAAGAACTGATCCATTCTGAAATTGAGGCATATATTGGTATATTATCTACATATGGCTGAATTGAGGTTGCCTGTTGAACAGGTTTGAATACATAAAAAACCCTGCCTTCGTGAATAGCCAATATCAATAACGTGCGAAGCTTATGAGCTTCTATATACGTCAGTCCTTTTTGAGTTTCGATATGATCAAATACACTCTCGTCTTTGGTTAGCTTTACTTTACCAGCACATCCAAAGTTTGAGTAGCCTATCTCCGGGCCATAATACATAGAGTGACAAAATGTAATTGCTAAAGCAGTGCCTCCATCTGCTGAAATGATTTCAGGATACTTAAAAGTTACGAGGTTTCGAATAGTCCACGGCGCTAGCACAATTGCAAAACTGACCCCCAAAACCGCAAGCATTTTTAATTTACGACGAAATTGCATCTTTAGATTTTCCTTTTTATGACGCACTATTATAAGTGCATAGAGAACCACTAAAATAATTAATTCCGCTCGCGTCAAAGCGCAAATTGTACTAAATACTCCCGCAATAACAATTAGCTTGTAACTTGGGTTTTCGTTTAAGCGGTATGCCAAAAATATTGCGACCGCAATTAGCAACTGAGTCAATTGTTCAGACATTAAAGATAGGTCAATTATCCACATTGCCGGATAAAATGCAGCTAACACAGCTGCGACAAAACCAGCATTATAGTTAAATATTCTTTTTGCCAAGTAGGAGATTAAAATTACATTTATCGACCCAATTACACAAAGTAATATCAATTGGCTTCTGGGAGAAGTTATTCCAACCAGATCACCAACAGCTAAAAATATTGAAAACACTGGCGGATGAAACACCGTCGGAACTCTCACGTTATAGGAATTGATATGATTAAGATTAACTGCCACATATTTGGCAGTAGTATCGTGAAAAAACATAAACGGACTTATAAAACCGTAACCATGAGCTAAAAGCCAACCCAGCCAATGGTAATAAAAAGTATCACCCGACAACTGTAAATGCCAACTATGTTCAATTACCAACCCAATGCGAAAGATGAGTGAAGCTATCGCCAGGACTATTACCCAAATTTCAAATTTCTTTTCCAGGCTCATAAATTTACATCCGATTTTCTTTAGCTTACATGTTATCAAACTTGTAGTTACGACGTAAGACCCGACAAGCATTGCGGTAAGACATCTTGGACAAGATTATTATTAGCCACTCATTAGAAATGTATTTTGGATCCCTGTACTTTTTTATAACAATGATTTCTAAACTACTATTTTGAATCAATCATTCTTAAAACCTCCATTTTAGATACAAAGCTGTAATTTATCAAGTCGAACTTAACAAATAGGTACATATAAATATGTACTGTTGTATTTAATCCAATAATCAGATTGAGCGAAGATTCGACTCGGGCAACTATAGCCATAAATCATTAATGGAATAAACGTGACTGTTGATTCTATTAATGATTTAAATGTTGAATGATTAATTGCTTATTCCAGAAAATCCTCCGCATACTCAATCGTTGCAGACTTAAATGAATCACTCGAAACGTCAACCTTTTGACTCCCAAACTCATCCAATTTACCCCCTTCTCGACCAACCCCCGGCCTGAACCAAGTATATAGACTGACTAGCAATATAGCTATACCAAATGGTACAATGATGTCTTTATTCGGATAAAAGACTGGAACTAATACCACCAACGAAAGCACCAAAGTCCACAACCAAAGAATCGCTACGGCTCGTCTTTGTCCGTGTCCCAAACGCAGAAGTCTATGATGCAGGTGCCCCTTGTCCGCATGCGCAAAACCTTCTCGTTTATATGATCGACGTATTATTGCAAATGCGACATCCAACAGAGGAACCCCTAGAACGATTATTGGAATTAAAAGCGGAGCAAAGAAGAAATAAGCTTCGCCAGATGTATCCGGGGTGCGGCCACCCACCACCGATGTCGATGCCGCCAGCAAAAAACCCAGCAGGAGGGCGCCGGAATCTCCCATAATTATTTTAGAAGGATGAAAGTTGTTTGGTAAAAATCCCAAAGCAATTCCACAACATATTGATGCCACCAACGGACCAAAATTCGAAGTACCTATTAACCCCATATCGACTAATTTAAGTGCATAAATAGCAAATGATCCTGAAGCAATAGCTACTATACCTGCAGCTAAACCGTCTAGGCCATCAATTAAATTAATCGCATTTTCAATCATGATAACCCAAACTGCAGTTATCAGCGGAGTTATCGTAGGAGACAGTACCAAAAGAGACCCAAACGGAATCTTAAACCAATACATGGTATCGCCAACGAAATATAAGATCATGGCCGAAAGAACCTGTCCGGCCAGTTTTGCCGGCGGTGACATGTCAAGACGATCGTCAATAAATCCTACTGAAAAAATCGCTCCTGCCCCAATAATAAGACCTAAAAGTTGGGGTACAAGATCATAAATCGACGAAAGACCAGAAAACAAAAGTCCCGTTAAAATACCAGCGATAAAACCTATAAACATTGCCGCTCCGCCAACGTCAGGCAAAGGTACTTTATGAACTTTTCGTTCATCGGGCGGAACAACTAAATTATGCTTATGTGCAAATTTTATCGTCGGCAGAGTTACTATATAAGTTACGACGAGAGCAACTAACCCTGCAATCGCGCATCCGATAATTTCGGGTGCCACGCTTTAGCCCTTGAAACAATCCATACCTGGCCAAGTATCTCCGCTTGGATAAGGATCGAATTCGATACACAACTCTGCCACTTCTCCTTTAATTAATTTAAGCTCATTTTCGTCATTTCGATGACGAAGTGTATTTGCGATAAGTTTGGCAACTTGTCGCATTTGAGCAACCTTCATGCCGGCAGTCGTCATGGCAGCGGTACCCAGTCTAAGACCAGAAGTGATCAGGGGCTTCCTTGGATCATCTGGAATTTGATTTCTGTTACAGGTAATTCCTACACTGTCCAAGACTTCCTGAGCGGTTTTGCCGTCCAGATCCGAGTCGAAATCCCGTAAGTCAACCAAAACCAAATGGTTGTCGGTTCCGTTTGAGACCAATCTAAAACCTTCGGCGATTAACGTTTCTCCCAATACCGAAGCATTCTCTTTAATCTGTGCGCCGTAGCGAGCAAAATTTTGAGTCTGTGCCTCCTTAAACGCAACGGCTTTGGCGGCAATAACGTGTTCCAACGGGCCGCCTTGCAGTCCAGGGAAAACCGCCGAATCAATCTTCTTAGCAAACGGTTCCTTGCACAATATTGCCCCTCCCCGCGGACCCCGCAACGTTTTATGCGTAGTAAAAGTTACTACATCGGCAAGCTCAATCGGGGACGCATGAACCCCCGCTGCAATCAGACCCATGGGATGAGCCGAATCAAACATTAAAAGTGCTCCTACCTCATCTGCGATCTCTTTAAACATTAATGGATCTATCTCTCGAGGATATGCCGTCGCTCCCGCGACTATCAATTTTGGATGAGATGATTTTGCCAGCGCTCGCAAATAATCAAAATCTATTCTCTCACCATTCTCTGGTGACCTTGGAGTCAGTCCGTAGGGTTGGAAGTTGTACATTTTACCTGTTACCGAAGCCGGCGCACCGTGAGTAAGATGACCTCCCTGATCGAGACGCATCGCCAACACAGTATCACCGGGATTTAGCAATGCCTGATACACGGCCAGATTTGCCGAAGAGCCAGAATGAGGCTGAACATTGACATGATCTGCTTTAAAGAGTTCTTTTGCTCTGCTTCGGGCAATTTCTTCAACCGCATCAATAATTTGATTACCGCCGTAATATCTGCGTTGGGGATAGCCTTCGGCATACTTATTCGTTAACGCGCTACCGGTCATTGCAAGTACTGCCGGCGATGCAAAATTCTCCGAAGCTATCAGTTGGAGAGTGCGTCTCTGCCGATCAAGCTCTTCAGACATAAACCCATAAATTTCGCCGTCTACGCTTTCCAAATAAGATAAAGCATTGCTACCCGTGGCTATTGAATTTTTTAATGTATCACTCATATCTTTCCATCTCCGAAATCTCTTCTATGCGCCTTAAATGTCGTCCGCCTAAAAACTCAGCATCCAAGAACTCCTTCAGCGAATCTTTTGCCGTCTGATCGCCGATTAAACGAGCCCCAAAGCATATTACATTTGCATTGTTGTGTTCTCTAGCCAGAATTGCCGAACTGCAATCATGGACAACTGCTGCCCTAACACCTTTAACTTTATTGGCGGCAATCGAAATACCAATACCGGTTCCACAAACACACAGCCCCATCTCCGCGAAACCTTCTGCCACCTGATGTCCTACTTTTTGACCATATATCGGATAATCAACGGATTCAGTTGAGTCGGTACCGCAATCTATAACTTCATGGCCGAGCTCTTTGAGAAACTCTACCAATTGCGTCTTCATTAAATAACCGGCATGATCCGATCCCGCTGCAATTTTCAAAATATTACTCTTTTCTGATTTTTGAGGCAACATTTAAATTCTAGTGAAATAAATTACCGTATTAGTAACGTTAAAAACTCATAAACAAAATCGGCATAAAATTCAATGTCATTATCGAGTTGAATTAAATGCTTTTTTAATGACCTCTTCGCTGAAATAACCTTCTCTTACAACCTCTACAATTTCGTTTCTAAGGTCTATAACGGTAGACGGTCTACTTAATGTATCATTACCTAACAATACCGAAATCCTAATTTGGTTTTCGCCGGAAATACCATTTAGAAAATTCATAATATCTTGTTGACAAACCGCAGGTTTGGTACCGTGTATATTAACGCTGGTAGTTGCCAAAGGTCCCGTCATTTTTATTATTTCGTTTAGCTCGGGCTTGTTAGGCCATCGCAAGCCTATGGAATTATCTGGACTTATGCCGTATCCAACGGCATCTAATTTTGCATTTACAATAGCGGTCAAGGCGCCCGGCCAGAAATTGTTTAATGCATTCAATTGATCAGCAGTAAATGTACCCAATTCAGCCGCCGATTCCATACATCTGACAAGAACGGCAATTGACATGTTGGCCGGTCTGTTCTTTAACGAATATATCAGTTCAATGCCTAAACGATTGTCAATTTTACAGCCGATTCCGTATACGGTATCCGTGGGGAAAATCGCAATTCCTCCTATTGATATCGTATCTATTATCTGTTCTTTGGATTCGGCAATGGAATATGACATGGAGCTCTCTTTTAGTTCTCGGCTATTGCAAATCTAAATCGATCGAACTGGTCTTTGATAATTTCGCAATTTTGAAAACCATTTCTGCCACATTCAAATAATATTCGATCCGTCAAACTTGAGTCAGTTTCCAAAAGCAGATAAGATTTTTCACTCATCCACGCTTTTGCTTGACTTATAATAAGTTTTGTATCATAGAATCCCGCCTCGTCCGAAAAAAGTGCGATATGGGGCTCAAAATCGATTACCGACTTATCCACGGTAGAATTATAATTTAAATAGGGTGGATTAGAAATTATTAGATCGAAAGATCCAATAAGATCCTCGTTTAAAGATTCAAACCAGCTGCTTTTTACAATAGAAATCACGTCATGAAGCCGAGGATTGGCTTTGAGGTTTTCCTCGGCAATTTCGATCGCATCGTCTGATACGTCTACAGCGTAGATATTCAACTTTTTTACACTTTCAGAAGCCAATGCCAAAGGAATACACAACGACCCAGTACCCAAATCAAGAATGTTAATTTCTAATTTATCCAGCTTGTTAATAATATTATTTGCGAGCGTTACAATATGTTCGGTCTCGACTCTAGGGATTAAACAACGTTTGTCAACCTTTAAAGTTATGGATCTAAATTGCCAGTTACCAACAGCGTATTGAATTGGTAAACCAGATTTAATTTCGGCAATCTTTTTATTTAAATCCTTTAATACAACCTCGTCTACGCTTTCATCCAGTTTCAGATATAACTCAGTCCTATCTGTCTTCAAAATCGCTTGCAACAACCACAGTGCATAATTGTTACCTTTCAGCTCCAAGGTCGCATAATTTAATAGCTGCCGATAGGTTGTAGACATTAATTATTTATCAGATTCCATTAACTGTTCGGCCAATTCCGCTTGGACCAAAGCTTCGGACAATTCGTCTAAATCACCCATAATAATTTTGTCCAACTTGTATAAGGTAAGCCCTATTCGATGATCGGTGACCCTATTCTCTTTATAGTTATAAGTTCGAATTTTGTCACCTCGGCCGCCAGTACCTACTTGAGCCTTTTTTGTATTTGACAGCTCCTGGCTACGCTTTTCTGACTCTAAGGCAAACAATCTGCTTTTAAGCACCGCCATAGCTCTTATCCTGTTTTGCAACTGACTTCTCTCGTCCTGCATCGTCACGACCAAACCTGTTGGAAGATGTGTAATTCTAACTGCAGAATCTGTTGTGTTAACAGACTGGCCTCCAGGGCCCGAAGATCTATAGATATCAATCTTTAGATCTGTTTCATTTACTTCGATTTCGATGTCTTCGACTTCTGGGATTGCAGTTACCACCGCAGATGAAGTATGAATTCTTCCCGAAGATTCGGTAACCGGCACTCTTTGAACTCGATGTGGGCCTGCCTCATGTTTAAGATGTCGCCACGCATCTTCGCCTTTGATAATAAAGGTTGCCTCTTCCACACCGCCGCGATCGGAGACTGCATCGCTGAGTACTTCGGCTTTCCAGCGGCGGGATTCTGACCATCTGAGATACATTTCCAAAAGTACTCTTGCAAACAGATTTGCTTCCTCGCCGCCTTCGGCTCCTCTAATTGAAACAATAACGTTTCTTCCGTCGTTTGGATCGGCAGGAACCAAAAGCATAGAAAGACGCTTATTAGCCTTGTCTAGTTTTAATTGTGACGACTCAAGTTCTGTTCGCATCAAATCACGATCTTGAGGATTTGATTCAGTAATTAAAAGTTTTGCGGTGTCAATATCCTCTTTCAAAGATTCAATCTCTTTAGAAACTTCAACCAAAGATTCCAGAGTCTTAAATCTTTTTGACAGTTCAGCAAACTCACGCTTATTGGCGATAACTTTGGGATCGGACAGCCGCGTAGCAATTTCTTCGTATTCGGATACAAAATCCTCGAGACGATATAACACCTCTAATGCAAAAAACTACTCGGAAGCCTGTTCTTTAGATACTTCCTGTTTTCTGGATGCTTTTTGTCCGTACCTTCTTTGGAACCTTTCCACTCTTCCTCCCGTATCAACCAGCTTCTGCTTACCGGTATAAAATGGGTGGCACTCATTGCACAACTCTACGTTAAGTTCGCTTTTGGTGGACCTGGTTTTAAAGGTATTCCCGCAAGAACATTTAACCGCCGTTTCGGTGTATTCGGGGTGAATTCCAGTTTTCATGATACAAATATTATAGCCGATATTATAGGATTCAAATCACCATATTTAATCCAATCATATCCATTAATACTAGCTTTTTTGATTTTCTACGACTCTATTAGAATAATGACGATCGGCAATGTCAAAAATTAACTAATATACTTATTTGAAGCTCAAATATTAATAACTTTGACCGATAATAGTAATAATGGTAATGGCACAATTGGATCGAATCAAAGCACCCTATGTTCAATCAAAACAATCAATACAATCTTGAAACATCAGACTTTGAAGAAGCTTTCAAAACCGCAAATGCCTTAATAGACAACTTGTCAACTGTTATTTTTGGTGCAAATCGCGCAGTGAGAGCAGCGGTTTTAGCTTGCCTTTCAGGTAAACATATTTTGCTCGAAGATACTCCGGGAGTTGGCAAGACTGTACTGGCAAAAACGTTAGCGGCTTCTTTAGGAGCGGACGTCTCTAGGATACAGGGACAGCCAGATCTTTTGCCTAGTGATATTACAGGATTTAATATTTACAGGCAGGAACTCGGACAATTCGAGTTTAAGCCAGGACCTATTTTTTCTCAAATTGTGTTGCTTGACGAGTTAAACAGAACTCCGCCCAGAACACAGTCTGCCCTTCTGGAGACAATGGAAGAAAAACAGGTAACGATTGACGGAGTTACCTATGATCTTCCGGATCCACATCTTATCGTAGCCACTCAAAATCCTATCAGTCAATACGGTACATTTCCTCTCGTAGAAAGTCAGGTAGACAGGTTTGGAATATCTACTTCGTTAGGCTATCCCGAATTCGAAGAAGAGGTACAGCTCATGACTAGCGGTTCTTCAGAATTAAAAGCTAACGCAATTAAAACAATAGCTACCGTGGAAAAGTGGAAAGACCTCAGGCAAATTACGGCCAATATTGCCGTTAGTGAAAAAATTGCTACATACGTAGTGAAGATAATAACCGCTACAAGGAATTTTGAGGGAATAAAACTGGGCGCAAGTCCAAGAGCGGGTCTTTCACTTATTGAAGTAGCCAAGGCGGAAGCTATCATTTGCGGACGAAGCTTTGTTACTCCCGATGACATTTTAAACTGCGTGGAATTTACTTTGGGACACCGACTCATACTGGAACCGGGTACTCAAATCAGCGATGTTTTAAAAACCTTAACAGAAAGTCTCCCAGTTCCACTTTGATCAAATAGGCGGTACCTCAAATGGAATACACCGTATACAAATCCTTTCCCCGACCTCGAAAATTTTTGGGACCGATATTTGGAACGGTTCCGCTCATGTTCGCCCTTATAGGCGTTGCACGAGCGAGTGGATCAGGTTGGGTTCAGGTAGTCGGAGCGATTGTTTCTTCATTGATTTTCTTAGGTATTGTTGCCCCGATGATAATCAGCTTAACAAACAAACTATATATAATAGGAGTTCCCCATTTTTTAATCGCCAACTCTTTAAATGCCATAACAATTAAATCGCAAAAAACCTGCAGAATTACAACAGACCACGGTAATGTGGAATTTTTATCTCCCAAGACTCCTTCACCGATTCAATTTACTCCACATTATATGGGCAGACTGTCAGAATTAAGCGTTATTGTATCTACCGCAGCGCCCTTTGGTATTGTCTGGTGGTACAGGAAGATAGTGTTTAAATTTGACCATGAAATACTAGTACTCCCTCCGGCTAGTAAACCAGACTATGTTTTTTCCTTAATGAAAAATGACTCTGAAAATCAATGGCGTCTCAACACCCGAGGAGAGATTCGAGGTTCACGCGACTATGTAAGCGGAGATTCGCTGCGCAGTGCAAATTGGAAAACCACAGCTCACGTCGGAAAACTCCAAATCAAAGAATTCGAAGTTACAAGTTCTCAGATCTATTCCGTATACGCTAATTTTTATGGAACTTTGGACGAAATCGAGTCCAGAGCGGAACAGATTATGGGAACTGTGGAGTATCTGCTTAAAATCCACCCATTTGGAATAATTTTAATTACTTTAGTAAATTTAAAACCATTCAGCCAGGAGATTCTTACTTCAATGCAGGCTCAAATTCAACTTGCTCAAGCCGACAAGACTATCATCAGCAATTCAATAACGGAAACTTCAGATGGCAGTTGACACACAAAACAAACGAAGTGGAAATCTCAAAATTGCCAAGTACGAATTAACTTTCGAACAAAAAGATATTTTAGATAAAAGTAATTTCCGAAAAATTATCTATCTAATAAAAAAAGCCAATGAACCCCTTCCACCGGAGAATTCGGCGACGTTAAGATTTCTAATAGTTATCGAAGTAATTTTGGGCATCTATGCGTGCTATACCGTGAGTGAAATAACTTTAGTGAATTTAATTTCAGTTTCTGCGGTAACGATAGCCGGAAATATATTTTCGGCTATAACCAGAAAGAAGCCGTATTCTTGGATCAAAATAATCTTGGCTATCGCAGCAACCTCTATTTTTTTAAACACATTATTTTCGATTATAAATGCGGCAACCAATAGGAACGTTCCGTCTATTCTTGCTCCTCTGGCAGCGCTTTTTATGTGGACTATTGCTATCCATAGCTTTGATGTGCCTGCCAGAAGAGATCTCACTTTTTCCCTTTCTGGATCGGCAGGTCTCGTTGCTATTGCCGCTGCCCAAGCAATAGCCAATTCATTTTCGATTATTGTTATGTGTTGGCTAATTGTGGGCATAATTTGTCTTAATCTCTTGTGGAGGTCGCAAACTTTAAATAAGGAAACCGCAAAACATGCTTTTGTAAATACCTTGTCGGCAATTATATTTTCGGCTATGATCTCGTTTGTAATTATACTGGTTCTCCCGCCTCCGCAACCGCTTAAGTCAATAACCTTCCCGTCATCAATTCAAAATCGAGTGCCGGTTTCAAATCCTGGTGGGCTAACCCAAGGAGGGTCAAATCCGACGGCTCCAGCTAAAGCGGGTCAACCAGGAGGTAGTGTCCAAGTCGGAGGATATTTAGGGTTTTCAGGTCCTTTAAATACTAGTTTAAGGGGAGCACTTTCGAACCAAATTGTTTTAAGAGTAAGAGCGACCGAACCGGGTTATTGGCTCGGCGAGACTTTTAATACCTGGAATGGGCAGTCGTGGACACAGTCACCGTCAATCATCGAGAAATTGACAGGTACACCGTCTTTTTATTTACCTTTTAAACTGCTGGGAGAACCACCTCGATTGCTTTACGGCGCTCAGCAAAACACTGAGACATTTTATGTTGCCACACCGTTGCCCAATCTGCTGTTTGGGACTGAATCCCCGATAGAAATATACTTCCCCGGCTCTCACCTCTTTTTAGGACCTGGCCGCTCGATTAGATCCAGAGATGCAATGGAATCCGGTACAATTTACACCGTAATATCAAGAGATATAAGACTTAACCCAACTCAACTTCAAAACGTGATGCCGTCGGGCACGTCATATACCTTAGGACTGCCGAACTCCGAACTTAAAACAGATCTTCAACTGCCTAAACCTTATACAAGAGTAAGACTGTTGGCACAAAAAATTGTAAAAGCTGCAAAAGCTAAAAGTACATATCAAATAGTAACGGCTTTGGAATCTTGGATGGGAAGCCACATGCACTATTCTTTGAATATACCACCTCTGCCTTATCATGCAGATTCGGTAGATCAATTCTTATTTGTTACAAAAACCGGATTTTGCGAACAGATCAGTTCTGCTCTTGTCGTAATGCTCAGATCCCTTAAAATACCTGCTCGGGAGGCGGTTGGATACGTTGCTGGTTCTTATGACCCGATTACAAACTTATATCAGGTAAAAGCTAGCGATGCTCATGCTTGGGTTCAGGTCTGGTACGGACCAAATGGCGGGTGGCAAGACACCGATCCTACGACCGTAGTTCCGTATTCAACGCCGTCTCCTGGACAAATTATACTTAAGGCCACCGCAAATTTTGCAAAAAATAATATATTTGTGATTTTATCAATCCTAATTGCGTTAGTACTCGTTGGCACTTCTTATCTATTCATAAACAAATTGATTAAATTTCGACAGCTATCTTTTGGCGAAAAGATAATTTTAAAATTCAATAAGGTAGGCTCAAAATATGATGTAATTTACAAACCCAATGAATCATTTTTGAGATACTTGCAGCGACTTAAAAATATTGACCATATCAATAACGACCCTCAATTAATTTCAAATCTGGACTCTATCGGCAAAACTTTTGATAATTTGGAATATAACCCGTCCGTTATAAACGATCCCGAGAAATCTAACTTTCTCAAAAATCAAGTCTTGGAGGATATCGGCGACTGGATTAGTTCGTTTCACAAATTAAAACTTTAACAGCACATAAAGCTCTAACAGCACAAGGGTTTTTAACCCGTAAGAGTTTGAACGGGTTGTCCTGGAGTACATGCAATGGGATCAAACCAAGGAATCGGTCTGTTCGACTGATATACTTCAGCCGGGTTGACGGGACCGTAAGGACTGGTAGTTGTAGTTGTCGGCGCAACCGTAGGACTACTGATTGACGAGTTTGACGGGTTGGTTTGACTGCCGCTTGAAGGTGCGGTTGTCGTGTTCGAAGAAGGCGGAGCTACTTGAAGTTGATTACCAACCACCAAAGTAACGTCAGCGGTATATCCTTGGTCTTCTTGCCCCATTATGACCGTGCCGCTTAAGTTCGACATAAGTTTTTCCGCTTGCGCTTCAAATCCGGGCTTATAGTAAACAGTTGATTCCAATGCCGTTGAGCCATATGAAGTCGAAGGAATAACTTGATTTCCCGCAGATGTAATATTAAAGCCGTCTGCCGTCAATGAACTGGCTACATTAGTTGCTGCATTGTATGCACCCGTCCCGTTTAAAACCTGAAGGCTAAAAGAGTTCGGAACTATATTTTGACCCGGAGTATATCCAAGAAACTGAGAAATTACCTGACTTTCCGCCGGTTGAACCGGAAATAAAACACTACCGAAATTTGCGTTTTTGTAATCAAAACTACCCTCTGCAACGGTTGCCAAAGTCTCCGTAGGTATACTGCCCAAGCTCACGTCTTTAAATGCCAAAACTAGAGATACCATATCACTCACGCTAAAGTTTTGATCCACCTGAAGATTCGGCAACAAAGAATTTAAAAGTGCATTATCCGTAAACGGATTAGTTAGCTGCGGACGAACTTCGGCGGCCAGTGCTTTCAAGAATAGATGATTTCTAGTAATCCTGGAGATATCACCGTTTCCGTCATAGAGCCACTGCCCATTTTGCATATAGTACATATGCCTTGCGCGAACCAATGCTAACGCTTGAGTTCCGTTCAGATGAAGACACCCTGTTTGGTTTACACTAAGGTTTGAATAGTAATCTTTAACTTCGGTGGGAAAGTACATATTTATTCCGCCCAAATCATTCACCACACCCTGAAAAGTATCGAAGTTAAGTGACACGTAATGGGAAATCGGTATCCCAAAATCCTCTTCAACCGCTGCCACCAATTGACTCGGTCCGTTATTTAAAGCTGCGTCAACTTTAGCATGATCCAATCTTCCCGCCGCAGTACCAGCAAAATTATATAGCGGAACGAAAAGGTCTCTCGGTATCGACAATAGATATGCCGTGTGATTAGCAGGATTAAGATGCACCACCATTAAAACGTCGCTTCTTGCACCGCCCACTTGACTGCAGCTTCCAAACTGCGAAGCCTGTTGGCCATTTAAGGCACATCTTGAGTTGTTGCCGACCAACAAGATATTTTCTGGCTGCGCTACATTTGTAGTACCGTGCATACCTTGCACCGTAATGTGCTTAATTTTAGAAGTTATATATTCGTAATATCCGAAAGCCGACCCTACCATAACCAATATCAAAACCAAAAAAATGATCAATCCGATAAAAGCTCGTCTTTTTAACTTACGCCTTTTTGCCGATTTTCTGATTTGAGAGCGCTTTCGTGACGCTCCCAATCTGTATGAATCGATTGCAGGGGTTTGTGAAGTATCAGAATTGTCAAAAGTCATGCGAAAAGTTCAATCTTATATACAAATTAAATCGAAGGAGATTTTGCCATTTCGGCAAGGAACTCATCATTGGTATGCGTCTTTTTCAGTCTGTCCATTAACAGTTCGAGTCCTGGAGCATTATTGCCTTCAGCGGCAAGCATGTTTAAAGCTCGTCTTAATTTCCAGACCTGCTGCAGTTGCACCCTGTCAAACAGCAATTCTTCGTGCCTAGTAGACGAAGAATTAACGTCTATTGCAGGATAAATACGTCTTTCGGCTAATCTTCGATCTAACCGAAGTTCCATATTTCCGGTTCCCTTAAATTCTTCAAATATTACTTCATCCATTTTAGAACCAGTTTCGACCAAAGCGGTGGCAAGGATCGTTAAAGATCCGCCTTCTTCGGTATTTCTTGCCGCTCCAAAGAATTTTTTAGGGGGATACAATGCACCCGAGTCAACACCACCAGACATTACCCTGCCCGATGCAGGCTGAGCCAAATTATATGCTCTGGCCAAACGCGTAATACCGTCAAGTATTATTACAACGTCTTGACCGAGTTCCACCAACCGTTTTGCTCTCTCTATAGTCAGTTCTGAAACAATTGTATGCTCTTCATGCGGTCGATCAAAAGTCGAAGCAACTACCTCGCCTTTTACCGTCCTTCTCATGTCGGTAACCTCTTCAGGTCTTTCGTCGACCAATAAGACCATTAACTTTACGTCAGGATTGTTGGCTTCAATCGAACGTGCAATTTGTTTCATTATGGTAGTCTTTCCCGCTTTAGGCGGTGACACGATCAATCCTCTTTGTCCCTTGCCGATAGGGCTCAGTAAATCAACAATTCGCGCCGTTAAATTCGAAGGATCCATCGGAAGCTCCAAAGTTAACTTTGAGTCAGGGAACAATGGAGTCAAGTCTTCGAATTTGGGCCTAAGCTTAGCTTCTTCAATTCCGATTCCATTTATCGAATCAATTTTCAAAAGAGCGGGGTATTTTTCGTTTGAAGCCGGAGGACGCGATCCTCCTACAAGCCAGTCTCCGCGTCGCAATGCAAATTTTCTAACTTGACTAAGGGATACATAGACATCTTTGTTTGACGGAAAATAACCGTTTGTCCTTAAGAATCCGTAACCTTCTTCTTTTAAGTCCAACAATCCCTCGACATAAATCGGCTGCCCGTCAAACCCCTGTTCAACCTGCTCGCCTCTATTTTTATCGACTTGTTTATTACCTCCGCGTCTTCTTCGATTTCTTTTTGAAGAGTTTGAAGACCCCGATGGATCATTGCTCTTTGCGGTTTTCTGCTCGGTATCTGAATCAGATTTAGGTTTCTCGGCCTTGGTTTCTTTAGCTTGAATAGCTTTGTGCGAGTTGGAATCTGCTTCGGCTGATTTAGATGATGGTGTCGAGTTATTTGACGTAGATTTCCCGTTTTGAGATACTGATTCCAAACCGAAGGAGTCCTCAATATCAGGGTCATTGTCGCCGTCATCATATCCGAAGTTGGATTCAGCCGCTTTAATCAATGAAATATTTGCCCTAGGCGGACGTACCGACTCATCTGTATTCAACTTAGATCCCGTGTCACCGTTCGTCATATCGACGCTATTTTGGGTAATATTTAAAATCCCGTTAAGGTCAGTGTCGGTTGATTGCTGAAGCTTACCTTCAGCCTCCACGCCACTTAATTTAATACTATTTACCTCAGCATCATTAGGTCCGCTGTGGTTAACATAATTTGAACTTGACCCGTGCAATGCAAATTGCAAAATTAAGTCAATAATCTCTGACTTTTTTGCTCGCGAACCAGCCTTAATCTTTAAGGCATCTGCAATGGCATGCAGTTCCGCTCTTTCTTTTGTTTCTAAAATTGCACGATCAAGTTGAAGATCTTGACTCACAAATTCCTCTTTTCTTGAAATATTATTATGGTGATCAAACCGAAGGAAATTTTACTTTTTGCTTACCGCAACTTCTTTATTTATAATAATCAAATATTAATTTTTAATTGCTGTCAAACGAATTCCGTCAAACACATTATAAAACGGATAACAAATAATTTGGAAGGGTAATAATAAACAGAAATATGGTTTAAAACGATATCTTTGCGCTGATAATTTTGTAAAGCGTATTAACAAAAAGAAATACAAAAAATAATCTATTTACATCTTATCTTATTCTGAAAGCCTTCGCAACAAATTCGTCTATTTTAATAAATCGTGAACGTCGATAACTTATTGCCAGCCATCGACGTTCATGGCAGTTAATACATCCTTTAAATTGGGTTCCACCCTAGTGGGAACACTAATTTGTGATATTGCAATATCAGGATCCTTTAAACCATGACCTGTCAATACACATACCACAGTACTCTCTTTGATGACATCTGTAGCCAATAATCCGGCTACGGATGCAGCTGATGCGGGTTCACAGAATACCGACTCTTCGGCGGCTAAGAATCGGTATGCCTTCAAAATATCATCGTCAGTAACTTTTGAGATTATGCCGTTTGACTCACTTGCCGCACTCGTGGCTCCGTACCATGATGCGGGATTACCGATACGAATTGCGGTCGCAACAGTTTCGGGATTTTCAATAGGATGGCCATCCACGATTGGCGCTGCTCCTGCGGCCTGAAAGCCCATCATTGCCGGTAATTTGGTAGCTTTGCCCAACGATTTATACTGAAGATACCCTTTCCAATATGCGGTGATGTTCCCTGCATTGCCCACAGGAATAAAATGATAATCCGGACTATCTCCCAAAACGTCTACAATCTCAAAAGCTCCAGTTTTCTGACCTTCTATTCTTGAAGGATTAACTGAATTTACAATTTCAACTGGAACGTAATCAGGCAGCGTGCGAACTATCTTAAGCGCTTCATCGAAGTTGCCTTGAATTTGAATAACGGTAGCTCCGTGAATCAAAGCTTGAGCAAGTTTTCCCAAAGCAATATAACCATCAGGTATCAAAACGATACAAGACATGCCCGCTCTTGTCGCATATGCAGCAGCCGATGCTGAAGTATTTCCCGTAGATGCGCAAACAACGGCTTTGACGCCGGCAGTCTTTGCCTTGCTAATTGCCATTGTCATGCCCCGATCCTTAAACGAACCAGTGGGATTTAATCCTTCATATTTAAGGTAGACATTGGCATTTTTAAGTTTTGATAGCTTAGGAGCATATATCAGAGGAGTATTACCCTCGTGTAGAGAAACCACAGATCCTTCTTGGGGAAATTCAAGGAATTGCCTATACTCATTAATTATTCCCTTCCAACCTTTAGTATCCATATAATTTCAACCTCATTTATATCACGGCTACTGACTTTTTGCCATTACCCGAATTACAGAACCAACTTTTTTGACAACCTCAAGTTCCGAAAGTTGGGCCACCGTAATTTTCATATCAAGCTCCTTTGACCCGTGAGTAAAAAATACTAGTCTCGCATTATGTCCGAAACCGTTTTGTTCCATCGATGCTATTGAAATATTATTTGAACCGAATACCTGAGCCACTTTAGCTAAGACCCCCGGCTCGTCAGCTACGTCGACGGCCACATAAAATTCATTTGTAAGTTCATCCAAATTTAAAATTGAGCGTTCTTTTGGAACCGTATATCTGTTTGAAGTTCTAAGAGATATATTATGTTTTGCATCCAAAATATCGCCGAGAACTGCCGAAGCAGTCGGCAGACCCCCTGCTCCTTTACCGTACAACATCATTTCACCTATGGCCTCACCTTCTATAAAAACGGCGTTAAATGAGTTTCTAACCGAAGCCAAGGGGTGAGATTTAACGATCATAACAGGATGAACCCGAATGCTTATTTTAAAATCAGGATCGCCATTTTGTCTTATTTTTTCAATAACGGACACCAATTTAATAACGAGGCCATTCTTGGCAGCAAAATCTATATCTTGAGCTGTAATATCTGCAATTCCTTCAATATACACTGAATCTAAATTCACTTTGGAGATAAAAGCACTCGAAGTCAAAATTGCGGCTTTTGCCCCTGCATCCCTTCCGCTGATATCAGCCGTAGGGTCACTTTCGGCAAACCCCAAACTTTGAGCTAATTTAAGAGACTCATCAAAGCTCAGATTATCTTCTGACATCTTTGTCAAAATATAGTTGGTTGTACCGTTGAGTATGCCAATAATTCTTGTTATCTCTTCTCCAACTAATGACTCCTTTAGAAGCCTAACGATAGGTATGGCACCGCAAACTGAAGCTTCGAAAAGCAAATCCACACCACATTCATTGGCCAAAGCTAGAAGTTCGAAACCATGTTTTGCCATTAACTCTTTATTTGCAGTTACCACAGGTTTTTTATTTTTAAGTGCAACTTCCACTAATTGCTTTGCAACCGTAGTACCGCCTATAAGTTCGACTACTACGTCCACATTTCCATCGATTACTACAGAGTTAGCATCTGATGTTAACTTAGACGTATCCACGTAATCGTTGCGTTTAGCATCTAACCTTTGAACCGCAATTTTTTCAATAAAAAACTCATCGGGCTCCTGCAACAATAAAGATACCAGTGCCGAACCGACATTGCCACATCCCAGTATTCCTATTCCGATTGGATTTTTCATTATATTAAACATTACAGGATTTGTTAAAAGGATTAAGTCAAGCTTAATGCGATCGTCATTTCAAAAAAATTAAATCCCATTACGGGTCAAGTCTCCATTACAGGTCAAGTCTAATTAAATCCTGAAGAGTTTCTCGCCTTATTACTTCTTTTGCATTACCGTCTGACACAAATACGACAGACGGTTTGGGGACTTTATTATAGTTTGAAGCCATTGAGTATCCATACGCTCCAGTAACTGGGGTCGCCAGTAGATCTCCTACTACAACGTCTTTAGGTAGCCACCCGTCAGCAACTAAAATATCTCCGCTTTCACAGTGTTTGCCCACTACCCTACAGCTAAGTGATCTGTCCGAATTAACCTTTTGAGGCAAAAATGCCTCATATCCACTTGAATACAGTACTGGCCGCGGATTATCAGACATCCCGCCATCGACCGAAACGTAAGTTCTGATGTTATCAATCCTCTTAATGGTACCGACTTTGTAAACAGTTATAGCTGCAGAACCCACAATTGAACGTCCCGGTTCGGCAGTAATTTCTATTGAAGGGTCTACGCCGCATTTTTGGGCGGCATCTTTAATGTAATCAGCCCATTCAGAAATAGATATAAACGGATCATCACTCAGATACGGGATCCCCAATCCGCCTCCGATAACCAACTGATCGATTTTATAACTCTTGATAAATTCCGAAACTGCCTTAAGAGCTTCATGGTAACCATCCAGTTTAAATATTAAAGATCCTATATGGAAATGAAATCCGACCAACTTCAATGTGTCGTTTTTAATAATTCTCTCCGCGGCTTCTTTGGTGCTTAATGAATTGACCCCGAACCCAAACTTGGAATCGTATTGACCGGTTTTAATATATTCGTGTGTATGCGCTTCAATTCCAGGAGTGATTCTCAACATTACATTCACAGGTTGGCTCGAAGGATTCAGAATTGTTAACTTTTCAATTCGATCCAGCTCATCAAAACTGTCAACAACGATCAAGCCAACACCTGCCGAAATAGCCGAAGTCAATTCCATCAGAGACTTATTATTACCGTGAAATACAATTTTGGCGGGATCAAAACCCGAAAGTAAACAATGAGATAGCTCGCCCCCCGTGGAGACGTCAATTTTTATCCCAATTTCATTTATCATGCTAACTAAATGTTTGCAAATAAATGCTTTTGAGCCATAAGCCACGTTAGCGCCCCAAGCTTTCTTTGCTTCGATTAGTCTGGTCCTGACGTGTTCTTGATCATAAATAAATACGGGAGTTCCATAGTCGGCTGCAACTTCACTAACACTAACGCCGCCTATGAATAGCTCGCCTGACTCACTAACTTCCGCAGTCAAAGGAAGTAATTTAAGGTCTATAGGTAATTTGGAATTTTCCATATCTTAACTCTATCTTTAAGTTGCCGTCAGCGAGAAATAATTGTTACAAAATATAAATTACATATGCTCAAGCAGTGTAACTCCTAAAATTTCAAGAGCTACCGCAAGTGAAATTTTTGTAGCTTCAACCAGTGCCAATCTTGCCGTCGAAAGTTCAATCTCATTTGAATCCAAAACTCGGCAATCGTGATAAAACGAATGAAATGCTGAGGCAACTTGGCGGGCCCAAGCTGTGATTTTGTGAGGACGTCTGGACTCGGCGGCATCTACCATTACATCTTCAAACTCACTTATCACCTTTAAAAGTGAGATCTCTCGTTGATCAACCAACAGTTTTAAATTAATGTCATCAATCTCGGGTAATCCAAAGTTTTCTTCGGTTGCTTTTTGTTGAATCGAACAAATTCTTGCATATGCGTACTGTAGATAGTAAACCGGATTTTCCATAGAAGTCGATTTAATCAAATCAATGTCTAAAACAGTAGCCTGATCAATTGAGGTCATCAAGGACATTAGCCTCGCGGCATCCACACCAATTTCATCTAAAAGATCGTCAAGCTTTACAAAATTTCCAGCTCGTTTTGACATCTTGCCCCCTACCAGTGAAAGCATCTGGCCGATCTGAATTTCCAGATTAGATGGGTCAACATCCAACGCCTTCATAGCGGATTTTAAAGATGCAATTTGGCCGTGATGATCGGCCCCAAAAACGTCAATAACTTTATCAAATCCCCGTTTTTTAAATTTATCTCGATGATATGCTATATCTCCGCACGTATAAGTGATATCGCCGTTAGATTTTATCAGAACCCTATCTCTTGTGTCTCCCAACTGCTCGGAAGCGAGATATGTGGCTCCTTCTTGTTGGTATATTAATCCTTTTTGTGTCAATTCATTTAAAGTCTCTTCGACCGCTCCACCCTGTTCAATATAATTCTGTGAATACCACGAGTCATATTCAACGTGCATTTTTAGCAAAGTTTCTTTGATTTCCTTTAGAATAATATCTGCCGCCCACTTCCCGACTTCGTTTACGTCATCGCCACCGGAATATTGTTCGGCTAAGTCGTCGATATACCCGCCTTTATAACCGTTGTTTGGGGGCTCAGTTTTATTTTTACTTGCCAATATCGACTCACCCAATGTTCTAATTTGGCCACCTGTATCGTTTACATAATATTCTTTTGAAACGTTGTATCCGCATCTTGCCAACAATCTAGCCAACGAGTCGCCATAGGCGGCCCACCATCCGTTGCCAACATGCAACGGACCTGTTGGGTTGGCCGATACAAATTCAATTTGAACCGTTTTATTGTCACCTAAATTCAATTTGGAAAAACTATCGATTCCCGCAGAAAGCACATAATCGATCAGCTCATACAACCAATCAAAATTGAGATAAAAATTTATAAAGCCAGGTGCCACAGCAGAAACGCTATTTATATATTTTAATTTTTTACCGGTAAGAGTGTCGGCAATTTGAACTGCCAATTCAAACGGCTTTTTATTAAGCCTTTTAGCTGACACCAGAGCAATATTAGTAGAGAAGTCCCCGTTAACAGTATCGGCTGGAACTTCAATTTTAGGGATAACGTCAGTTATCTCAAAGCCTACTAATACATCTACAATCTGTTCTTTAAGATATTGTTTAATCGGTTTGTATTGAGAAATATTATCCATAACGACTTAATTATTAAACCGGGATTCACCAAATTACAATAAAAATCACCTGATTTTTATTTCGGCAAATCCATTAAAATGCCCTTTTGGTCTGGTTAAATTGACATTCAACAAATTCAAACCAAACAGACCAAAAGGGCACCTTTATAGTGTCAATATCTTAACACAACTTAGCTAAGACCACTTCGATATTTATGATGTTGATGCCATTCCTGGACAGAACTTGCTTTCAGGAAACAAATATATAATAAAAATTGTGAACCTCGAAATATAAAATGATCCGTATAGATAAAATCCAAATCAAATAAAAAATTCAACTTATCTTTTAGGAGGTAAATTTTTACGACTAAAAATTTTAACTCACCGGGTCAAATTGCTAAGTATTGCCAAATACTAAATATCGTTATAGGTATTGTTTAGCTCAGTTGAAAGAAAGGCAAATATTTCAAAAATTGCCCTTTAAATCACAAATTAATCAAACGGAGATACCTCATTAGCTTGAAGAAAAGTAACTGGGTCTAGATTTCCATTAAATCTCTTAATCAATTTATAGATTGATTTGCTTGCGATTTTTGTGGTAAAATCTTAACCAAAAGTGAGTATAGGATTATAAAACCAATGAAATTTTGGTGAATAATATAAAATAATTTAACTGTTCGATAGAATTGCTTTTATTTAACAAAGGGGTATTACGTGAATAAAAAAGAATCGACCAACAAATTTACAATATTTCTAATTCTAACATTATCTGCAATTGCTCTATGTGCTTGTTCTTCCTCTGCAGGCACCAAAAACTCAAGCAACACTACTAACACCAATTCAACTGCCGCTCAAACTCAAATAGCCACCGTTAGCTGCAAAACGACAATAAAAACGATGCTCGACAATTTAGTAAATGGAAACAGCGCTGCAATCCAAAATGCCTACAGTTCGCGACCCGGTAAACTATTGTCGCCGGGAACAGGCTCAAGCAGCCCATATTACGCCGTAAAGAATACGATATTGGCAAACGATGAATATGCGATGTGCCCGTTTATCACTAGTTTTTATATCGCCGAAGAAATAGGGTTTATTGTCGGACTCGGAACCTTAGGAAATACGTCGGCAACAAATCAGTTTTTAAAAACTTTAAAGGCCATGACCCCCGCTCAAAAACAGAACTTTGAGAATATGATTTTGTCAGGTCAATCGTTAGCCAACACCAAACAGATAATAAAAAGAATCGTCATCACTTCAAATAACGGTTCAAAGGCAACTGTTCGTGCCACCTTAATATCGACTTCGACAAATTCAAGTGGCTCAACCGTCAACACATACCAAGCGAATCAAATTAACGGGAGATGGTATGTCGTAGCCATAATCAACTCAAACTCGGGTGTATCTGCCAATCTTTCTGCTCCGACTTCTTCTCCAACTACTTCATCAACAACGGCAACTTCAGGAAACTCTGCGTACACAGTGCCCACTCAGTTCTACCCTCCGAATCCGAACGTGGCAGACCTGTATGTAGTAACCGGAGCAATACCTCCGCCTGGGGTACTATTCTATTGGCCGACGTATCCTTCGTTAATTCAATTGGACAATGATGATTGGATCGCAGGAGCCACTTCAAAAGGTGTTATACCATGGACTCCTACTTCCACAGGTGTTCAGGCCGCCGTAACTGAATGGGGAACCCTTTGCAGTACGAGCCCGGGCAACAGTTGCCTCCATTCTGAAGGAACCGGAACATTAGTTGCCGCCAACCCTAAGATGTGTACGATTAATGCAAGCAACTATTCTGGAAGTTCGGGTCAAATTGTGCAAGCACGGGTATATACGAGTTTTAAATTTGTTAATTCAAACGGCACAATACACACCTTCCCGTCGCCTTGCACTTAAAGCTTGGCAATTACAATTTGATGATATTATATAACCGATCAACGGGTAATTAAATTTTGCGCTTTAGGCTAGGTTGCGTCTAATAAAATCAGATTTTAATCCAGACTCAACTTATAATTAAAATTCAATCGGTAGCACCCGAGGTCCGCGGACCTGTCCGAGCGACCAAACCACCGTATTTGGATCCTTGAGTTTAAATTCAGGCAGCCTTTCCAACAGGGTACGAATTGCAGTTGTAAGCTCCATTCGAGCTAAATTTGAGCCAAGACATCGATGAATTCCGACACCAAAAGCTAAATGCCGGTTTCGTTCTCGATCTAATATTACAATGTCTGCGTCTTCAAACGCATCTAAGTCTCGATTTGCCGCCGGAAAGGGCAGTAAAACAGGGTCACCCTTTTTCATGGGACAGCCTTTAAAATCTGAATCCCTAGTAACTTCTCGTGCCATGGTAACGGGGGCAAATGCCCTTAAGAATTCTTCAATCGCAAGCGGCATTAAATCAGGATCGGATCGCAATCTCTTCTGATCATTCAAATTTAACGATAGGTGCCAAATCGAAGCACCTATTGCAGACCACGTTGTGTCAATACCTGCCACAAGTAGTAGCAAACAACCACCAAAAATTTCCTGATCGCTTAAAGCCCTGTTGTCGATTTGAGCATTTATTAAAAACGTTACCAAATCATCTTTAGGGTGAGACTTCCTTAATTCAATTTGAGATTGAAAATATTCAAAAAAATGCAGTAGGTTAGTTGCGGCTACCGTAATGTCTGTCGGGGCCAATTCCAGAAAATTGTGTACCCATATCCTAAACTGATCTCCGTCTTCATCTGGTATTCCCAACATCTTGGCAATAATTTTGATCGGAATGTGTTGAGCGTAATCCAATGCACCGTCAAAAAAACCTGTGTCGATAAACCCATCTATTAGTTCATTGGCTAACGATTCTACAGTTGGTTTTAGTGCTTCAATCCTAGAAGGAGAAAAAAATGGGAGCAGAAGTCTTCTGAAAGACGTGTGATAGGGTGGATCTGACGATATCGGAGGTACCTGCAACCCAAAATCTGCCATTGCTCCAAATTCAGCTACCACAGGAGATCGAGATGAAAATAAGTCGGTATCCCGAGCGATTTCTTCTATGTCGGAGTATTTCGTGGGGACCCACATGTTTCTAAACTTTTCTGAACGAGCAATGGGGCATGACTTCTGTAAATCACTCCATACCTCAAAAGCATTTTGGGCATAAATTGAGGAAAAATGATCAAAGTTATTTTTGTAATCCAAATCACTCATTCTTTTAGACTCCTTTTTTATTAAATTTCGACGACATAATTAATTAAATTTAATTTGCGGCTACCTGCTGGTATTCAAATTTTTCACGAGGCTGTGCATATCTTTATGATAGCAACAGAAGACATATTTTATGGATTAAATTATTTTTTTAAGTAACACTTGTCTTAACAAATTAACCGGATTTTGCCTGATCATTTAACCGATTCAATTTTGCAACTTTAGTACTTAAATTTTTTTGATGTTCTTAATCAACTTCTTAGTTAATCCTCAAAATTCAGTAAATTCCAACAATAGATTTTTAATTACATTACATAATGTTACATTTTAAGACGGTATTTTATACTCCATATGTCAGTTTAATCAAAAAATTTAAAAAAAGTAAAATTTAAATGACATTAATTAATACAAAATAGATTCGAATAGATTAAATTCACAGCTTTTGATTGATCGAATAAGAATTTTAGAAATTCGATTTTCTCCTACGAGTTAAGCGGCAAAAAAATCTGTCCGTTTTAAATTAAAATAACCAGTTAAGATCAAAATACCTCGTTAAAGTACTTAAAAGGCTCCAAATACCCAATTTTGGAATGTATACAGACGATACTGCAATATTATTTAAAAATGGTTTTTGATTTTCATAGAAAGCACAGCGTCGTATTAGTAGTAGACTTTGGTGCTCAATATGCACAGCTGATTGCTCGAAGAGTTCGAGAACTTAACATCTATTCAGAGATAGTTCCCAATACCATTACCGCAGGCGAAATCATGAAAAAGAGCGCCGATGCCATAATATTTTCGGGAGGACCAGCTTCAGTTTACGAACCTAAGGCCAACTCAATTGACAAAAAAATATACGACTTAGGGCTGCCCATATTTGGGATATGCTATGGCTTCCAACTTATTGCCAAAGATCAAAATGGAAAAGTATCAAAAAACGATGTTGCAGAATACGGTAGGACTCCAACTGTTAAGACCTCCCAATCCAAGTTACTAAACGACGTACCCGACAGCTACTTAACATGGATGTCACACCGCGATTCGGTTACCCAACTCCCTGATAACTTTAAGGCGATAGCGCACACCGAACAAACCCAAATTGCGGCTTTTGAATCCGAGCGGTTAAAGTTGTACGGAGTGCAGTGGCATCCCGAAGTAATCCATAGCGAATACGGCCAAACGGTGTTAAAAAATTTTTTGCTTGACTGCGCAAATTTAAGTCAAGATTGGACCAATAGTTCGATCATTGAAGAAGCGGTAGCCGAAATCAAATCCACCGTCGGTGACAAAGAGGTGATTTGCGGCCTGTCGGGCGGCGTCGATTCGGCAGTAGCAGCAACAATTGTGCATCGCGCAATCGGCGACAAACTTACTTGCGTATTTATTGATCACGGACTTTTAAGAGCGAACGAAGCCGAGCAAGTCATAAATGATTTTGTGTCTTTAACGCACGTAAATTTAAAGGTTATTGATGCCAAGAACGCTTTTTTCTCAAATTTACAAGGCGTCATGGAACCCGAACAAAAAAGAAAAATCATCGGCGCTCAATTTATAAGAGCTTTTGAAGAGGCAACCAAAGAAATTACTCAAAATCACGAGGTGGAATATTTAGTACAGGGAACTTTATATCCAGACGTAGTAGAATCCGGAGGCGGAAGCGGAACTGACGTAATAAAGAGTCATCATAACGTAGGAGGGCTTCCGGAGGACTTAAAATTTAAACTAATCGAACCACTTCGAATGTTATTTAAAGACGAAGTCCGACAAATCGGTCTGGAATTGGGACTACCCAAAGAAATTGTATTCAGACACCCTTTCCCCGGCCCTGGATTAGCAATTCGGATCATTGGTGAAGTAAATGATCACAATATCGAACTAGTGAGAAAAGCGGATTTAATTGTACGCGAGGAGTTCACCGTCGCAAATTTGGACGACCAGATTTGGCAGTGTCCCGTAGTACTTTTGGCCGACGTACGTTCTGTGGGAGTTCAGGGAGACAGCAGAACATACGGTCATCCCATTGTTTTGCGACCCGTTACAAGTCAGGATGCCATGACTGCAGATTGGGCTAAGATACCGTTTAACGTATTGGAAAAAGTTTCCACTAGAGTAACCAATGAAATTCCTGAAATAAACCGCGTGATCCTAGACATAACCTCTAAACCTCCCGGCTCAATAGAGTGGGAATAGATAGCATTACATCTAACTCAACCTAAAAATGATTTTGAAAAAATTTAGCGCTTTGACAACTCAGCAAAGTCTCTTAAACCTTGGTCCTTTTAATCACCTTATGCAATGACCCAACGCATAAGGTGATTAATTTTATTGAGTAAATATATTTTTACTGACTTTAAGTCGAATATGGCCGAACTATTTTAGAGTAGATACTATTAAAGTTAAGTTTTAAGAAGCTTATGTTACGCATTGTAACTTTGTTTCATCTTGGCTGTTGCAATGCAAAAAATTATGATTACATAAAATCAGTTCAACACATTCAGTTGCCCAAGAATCGCCGTTACAAATTCGATGCAGCTCCACTTTTAAATACAGCCCTTAATGCCGATACACTCCCCTTAATGCCGATACACTCCTTAGTGGTAGCTTCATTTGAACTTCTTACTCAATACAAATTCCACCTATTTAACCCACCTAGGATTACAGTAGGTAAAAACATAGTATTCTATATCCCTATCTCTCAGCTAGCCTTACGATCTAACTGACCCTGGGCACCTGCAACGCCAGGGACCGCTTCTTCCACCGGCAAGTTCCACCGCTGTCGATGTCGCCTGTCGAGAAGTTGAAGGGTGTACTTACG
>JAJZNL010000039.1 GCA_021852345.1 Actinomycetes bacterium | reverse complement strand
TAGTTTGGGATTTCCTTTCTTTTTAATGTCTAAATTAACAATAGAACAGGAGATCCCAACTAACAATCATTTAAAACTAAAAATCCACGAGTAAATATGAGTCAAACACGACTTTCACGTATAGCTCTAGAAGGGCTTCTAAAAGGGAATTCCTAACTTCGATTCCGAAGTGCAGCACTAGTAATGTCACTAGTATAGCTTGGGTGTATTGAATTAATACATAGTTAGTGACTTAGATGTATTATCTGCAAAGCTTAAAACAGTTCATTAGTTAAAATACGATTTAAATTGTAACTAGTATAAATTGACACGTCATGCCTAAGTTTGAACAGTTTTTTTAGTTTACTCGGCGGTAAAAAATTTGATCTACATGACATCGATCACCGCTAGGCGATAAAATCTATATTTATAACTTAAATTTAATATGATCGACAAAACAAGATGCTACGAACCTAAAATTCAAAGTTGTCATGAAAAAATAGGAGTAAACATTATGATAATTAAATATGCTAAATCTATTAAATTGACTTTGAACTCAATATGCCTTCTAATCATAGTTTTATTAATGTTAGTTTCATCTTTAATTAACGGAGGCCATGTATCTAAATTTCGAACCATACTATCTGTGGCAACTTTTCCCGCTTGTTCGGCTAGCCCGGGAACAATTAACATAAACGGTCAAGTGCCATACCCAACAATATCGGCGGCAATTAATGCGGCTAATACAGGTGACACAATTTGTGTCGGTCCTGGAACGTATCACGAATCTCTTTACATAGACAAGTACATCGTATTGGAATCGTCAGGCGGAAACGGCCAAACAGTAATATCACCTCCAGTTGCCGAACCCGCTGTTGTATTTCAAAATGTTCCTTTTACCGGAGGAATTCAAGCAAGATTAATCGGGTTTACAGTTACTGGAGGATATTCGGGCACTAACAATTCTGGAGAAGCTGGTGGGATTACTCTGGCAAATGCGGATGTGCAGATAGTTGACGATAATATAACGCAAAACTCAAGCGTAAATCCCGGTGGAGGCATGATAGTTTACAACTCAAGCCCGGTAATTTATTCAGATATGTTTTCATATAACAATTCTGCCCAATATGGCGGCGGAATTTTAATTGTGGGATCATCAAATCCGTCCGTTGACGATTCATCATTTATCGCAAATAGCGCATACGCTGGCGGCGGCGCTTGGGTAGACAGCGGTGCACAACCCGTATTCTTTGGAGACAACTTTCAAGGTAACGTTGCAAATGGAAGCAATGGTGGCGGGGAAGGCGGAGGCATGGGTATGAGATTAAACGTTCATGCCATAGTTCAGGCAACAACCTTTAGCAACAACTCGGCCTATTATGGTGGTGCCGTAGACTTAGAAACTGGAGGGCAGTCCGTAGATTTTACTGGTGACACCTTTACATCCAATCAAGCAACTATCTCAAGCACAGACGGGGGTTCGGGATATGGTGGTGCGATTGCTATATATAATTCTTCTAATGCTTCAATATTTGAGTCGACATTCACTGCAAACACGGCACAACAAGGTGGAGGTGCAATTGTGGCAGCTCAAAATTCAATTACGACCTTAGACAGAAATAGTTTTTCTCAAAATCAAGCTGACTCAAACGGTGGCGGATCAAATGGAAACGGCGGAGCAATTAATATTGCTTCAAACAATTCTCTATCCGATACCAATGACTGTTTTATAAACAATACTGCGACTGCTGGTGGTGCTATTGCAGTTGAAAACTCTGGAAACTTCAACGCAGAAAATATTACGGTCATAGGAAACAACGGATCGTCGTCAGCATCGTATATACCTGGCGGCGTTTACGTTCAAAACAGTGCCACTTCGGTAGCTATAGGCCAATCCATAATGGCTCAAAACACTGGAGTTGAATTATTCGATTCGGGACCACCTGTAGGATCTTACTCTTCGGACCTGTTTTATGCCACTAATTCAGGCCCGATAGTTGCTTATGGTTCCAATGCCACACTAGTTTCTAGCATAGGGCAACTGCCAGGTAATTTCACCTCAGCTATCGAAGCTGCAGTGTCAAACTCATGTTCGCAAACAACTGGTTCGGCTGCGGCAAATTATGGCGTACAAGCACCGATATCTTCCAACCTAGAGCCAGTTTACAGATTCTTTGGCTCTCAATATCAAGTGCACTTTTTCACTACGTCAATTTCAGAAGCCACGGCAACCATCGCCGTTCAACCAGTGGCATTCTATCACTATGAGGGTATTGCTTTTTATGGCTATGCATCTCAACCCCAGTCAATTACCGCCAATGGTCAAACTTTTAATCCACTTCCGGTAATGAGATACGATAACGTTCAAAATCCCGCCGTTCATTTCTTTTCCGTGGATCCCGCCGAAGAAGCGATGTTAACACCTAATAATTGGACGCAAGAAACTACGACAACGAACCCGGCATTTTGGGTATACCCACCGTACACTCCAGGGATGAACAACGTCTGCCGATTCCGAAATCTTTACAACGGTATTTCGCACTTTTATACCGCCAGTGCTGCTGAATGCGAACAGATTCAAACGACCCCGTCACTTTCCAGCGAATGGTATTACGAAGGTATTGCTTTTTCCGTACCTTATGTTAATTAAAACTACTGCCTGTTTAAAGAGACTGGAAACAACTTAAAATACTCTGGCATATTCTTCAAAATCCTATGTTACTGCTGGCAACTCAGAATTTAGCAGCGGGGCTTCATTGAACAAATTCTCAGATGCGGGGGACCTTTCGGCAGGAATTACATAGAGCAAACTTCGAAATTGAATTATCCAACTTCAATATCACAACGGATTTGCAAATTGGCAATCAAAATTCCCTCCTTAAGAATTGATATCGACAATTCTTCACATCAATGTTATTACACTCTTCACATCAATGTTATTACACGTCTTATTTACAAAAACTAGATACTTGTCTATACCGCATTTAAAGTACGACTTTCAGGCATTTTTTTTTGAAATATAACTTTGGGTCAAAACGTATTGTGATAACCTATTACTTGTAAAAAAATAAGCCGACGAAATCCACATTCGATGATTTCGAATTTTTTTATCAAATTTAAATTACCATAACATAAAACACATGTTATAAAATTTAAGAGGTCTCATTGAATTCAGCATTTACCATAGTTGCTAAAAATTATCTATCAATGGCAACTGTCCTGGCAAAAACCTTTAGGGCAAATCACGGTGAAGATTTTTATATCTTTGTCCTCGATGACGATGATTGCGCACTCAAAGATTTGGAGAACGTTTATTCCATCATACGTTGGTATGACTTAGAAATTGATTCCAAAGAAATATCGAGAATGAGAACGATATACAATGTTATGGAATTTGCAACTGCGATCAAACCCTTTGTCGCCGAATACTTAATTCAACAACGATATTCTTCGGTATTGTATTTTGATCCTGATATTCAAATATTCGAACCCTTAACCGAAATTTTCGATATCGTAAACTCCGGCAAGCTTTTTTTAACCCCGCACATCACCCATCCGATGTCAATTGATGAAAAACAACCCGGTGAATATGATTTTCTGATATCAGGAATATACAACCTAGGCTTTATCGGGATACCAGCCAACAGATTAGATTTTCTAAATTTTTGGAAAGATAGACTGAAGCGTCACTGTATAAGCGATATTGAAAATGGTCTGTTCGTAGATCAAATATGGGTAGATTTCGTCCCGGGAATGTATGACACTCATATTTCTCACGATACTGGTTATAACGTCGCATACTGGAACATAAATCAGAGGGATTTAAATTTGCGAGACGGTAAATTCTATGTTGATGAATGTCCACTTAAATTCTTTCATTTTAGTGGATTCAATGCCCTAAAGCCATATATCTTAAGTAAGTATCAGACCTTAAAGCCAAAAAAACCAGTAATTAAAAATCCACCCCTCAATGAACTCTGCCAAAATTATGCCAAGCTCCTAATAGATTCAGGATTTATTGAATTTTCAAAAACGTCCTATGTCTACGATACAACACCTTCGGGCATCAAATTATCAACACCGATAAGGCGAATCTATCGCGAATATTTAATGGCAAGCGAAGATCCCGAAAAACACTTTGAAGAACCACCAAATCCATTCGACGAATCTGATAGCAAATTTATTCAATGGTTAAATTCTCCTGCCCCTATCTTTGGGTACATCTCTCCTGCCCCAGTCCCAGTTGACACTGACGAAATAGAACCTATCGAAATTGTATCTCAACCTCAACGGTTAACTATAACTCGATTACTAAGGTATCTTATAAGCATTGCCGTTAAGATTAAGCACAGCGTAACACCGCAACCAACCGTAATTAACGAACCCGCTGAATTGGAGAATCGGGATTACGATGACTTAATGCCAACCATCTATCAAGGCGCATTATGGAAATCGAGACCGGACTTACAGTCCGCATTTAGGAGTCCATGCCAATTAGATCGCATAAATTTTCTCAAATGGGTTAAAATAAGTGGCGTAAAAGAAGAAGTTCCAGAAGAGCTTTCCATAGGCACAAGCATTAAATCCCACTTCTTTAGCTACGATAAGTTACAAAATAAACATGTGTCTCTTACGAAAAGCTTTTGGGAGGAAACTCCAGTTAAGCAATCCGGCATAAATCTCATTGGTTTCCTCACCTCTGAATCAAGTACTGGTGAAGAAGCTAGAAATCTGCTTGAAGTAATCAAACTATCCGGATTGGATTACAGTGTTTTTGACAGCAAATCAACAATTTTTAGAAAATCTGTCAAATTATCTGACTGGGGTCAAAACATTTCCAACCACAAGACCAATATTCTGGTTTTTAACGCTGATATTCTAAACAACTACCGGGAGGCATTAGGCGAGTCATGTTTTGTTAACCACAAGTCCATAGCCCTTAGCGCTTGGGAAGTTGAAACTTTGCCCAAACACTTGGCCAAAAACTTTGATGTGGTCGATGAAATTTGGGCTTGCAGCAACTTTGCCAGAGACGCAATACAACAATCGACCGACAAAGAAGTTTACGCATTTAGTTTGCCTATACAAGTTCCCAAATTGGATGATTCATTTTCACGCGAAATGTTTAATATACCTAAGGACAAATTTGTATTTTTATTCTGTTTTGATTTCTTATCCGTATTAGAACGAAAAAACCCTCTCGGATTAATTGAAGCCTACGCGAAAGCATTTAAAGATGACGAGGACACTATTTTAGTTCTTAAATCAGTAAACAGCAGCTTCGTCAAAGATAAGTCGGGGCCTGTTTTTGAAAAAATACTTCAGCGTAAAGACATTATTTTAATTGATCAATATTTTAACGAAGCGCAACTGGACGGCATCATAAATGATTCAGACGCATATATTTCCATGCATCGCGCCGAAGGGTTTGGCCTAACGATGGCCGAGTCTATGGTTTTGGGGAAACCAACTATAGCGACAGGCTATTCAGGTAACTTAGACTTTATGAACGAAGACAACAGTTTTTTGATTCCATTTAAAAAAGTTTTAATACCGGATTCTGCCGTACCGTACAATGGATGCGGAAGTTGGGCCGATCCGATAATTGATGATGCCATAGATATAATGCGTGAAGTTAATACGATGTCAACAGTCGTTAAACAAAAATCAGAAAAAGGCCAAAAGGATATATTGACCTTCAACTCCGTAGAGTCCAAAGTGGATTTTTTAAAAGACCGAATCATTGCCGATTAAAGCAAATACTAAATTCGTGATAACGACGGGTGATTTGCCCTAAGACCTTTGGTTAAATTTTAAGAATAGATAGTTTTGAGTCTTTTTAAACGGTATGAATCCCGCGTTTTCAAAAAGTCTAACGCCACAGTCGGCATGAATAAAATTAAGATCAATAATTGCAAAATCAATCCTGTTATTTTTCATTGAGTCCGATAGAAGTTCGCCGCCTATTTTATCAATAACCGCGCGACTTGTGGGCTTAGGTAAAGCAGTGATTCTGGATGCAAAAGACGGGTCATCTTTCAACGTCTGTCTTATTGACCCGAAGTTAAGACAACCTGTTGTCAAAGCATCTATGGTTGGAGTCCCGGTTTGAAACGTAGCCGTACCGTTTGGTGATCTAACAATTAAATATCCTCCGACTAATTTAAAGGACATATCCGAAGCTACCTGGAACAACATGCCCTCATTATTATATCCCAAGGCTAAAGGATACGTAATTGCCGGGCTTCCGTCAAATACAGTCATATCTCTAAAAGGTGTCATCGGAAGAGTCGATTTTTCCAGCGAATGAGGCCAGTTTGGTAACAACAACACAAATGCCATCAGGACCAAAACAACCATTCCCAGAATCTCAGATAATTTAATTAAACGAAATTTTTTATGCACCAACGACGAATACTTCGTCCAATGAATTTCCTGCAAATCATAAACATATAATGAAATTAAAAATGCACAGCTCATCCAAAAACATAAGGCATATCGCGTAGGAAGCCCGTAACCCATAAACGGCAGTTTAGCTAAAAGATAATACAACAACGGTATTGAAGTTGTGTGGCCGTTAATTTTCAAATATGGTCCTAACGATATGGCAAAAGCCAAAATACCGAACAAAGCAACATATCTTTTAAAAGACTTAAAGTTTCTAGAAAATAAAGCAATTAGAACTACCAGTATCAAGAAAATACCGATATAGCCTCCATTTTCACTTGAAGAATAATATTTCTTATTTTGGTATGTTGTGTAAACAAGATTGCTGCCCTTAGCTGCATGTCCAAAATTTACTAACTGATTCGCATTAGGTAGAATCGGTGTCAATACGTCATATGACATATTGTGTAAAACTTCTGCCGGCTGCGGCGGCCCTGAATAACTCAGACTACTCTCATAACCAAGTGCAACACCGGGAAGCACTAAAACAAATACTATGATGACGGCCACACAGATTGCGCTTAAAATTGGCTTTAAATTCAACTTGACGAACTTAAGATTGCAAAGAATCAAAACCAATAAGGTCACTCCCAATACAAACACAAAATCAACAAGTAACTCAGACGAAATATAATATTGGATACTAAATAATACGGCAAATATTGCAACAGTTCGAAAGTTTCTGTGCTCATCTTTTATGAACGCATAGATAAGATATATCAACACCGGGAAAATCGGAAGAAACATTAAATTCAAATGTCCCTGGGCTTGCCCTACGGAATAAGGATTAATTGAAAATAATAGTCCGCCAACGTAAGCTGGAAGTCGCTTTTTCAAAATTGCTTTAAGTACAAAATACATTGCGATTCCGTTTAATGAAATCGCCATGATATATCCAACGTTTATTTCAGCAATTGGCCCCCACAACTTTAAAATCGGAAACAACAATAAACCTAATGCTGGCATCGAAGTATTTTGAAGCAAGTCGGCACCATGAGGATAATTAATATAGTTAGTAATAAAAGGATTGTGCCCCTTTAACAACAATTCAAATGGGGCTGCCAAAAACCAAACTTGAAGAGCCGAGTCCCCATTTGATCCCAATTGAAGAGTATTGTTCATACCATGAACTATCACAGGGAAAAAAGCCCAAATACCTACCGCCGCAAAAGAAAGTACGACAACGGCATCTAAGATTATGTTTTTTAAAGTTGATGACTTAACAACGGATTTATGCATGTCTAATTAAACGCAGTGAGACAACCAAAAAGATCAAACCTCGCCCAAGAAAACAGAGTCGTCAAATGCGCAATAGTTTAAAGTAGTATTTTAGTCGAAAGCGCTTTAACTCGTGAACTTTACTAAATTATATTGACTGATGGGCATTAATTGCCGAATGAAAACTTTTTTCCGTTACGATAAGTATTTTTCGTAGCATTTTGAAAGTGACCGTATTCAGTTATCAACCTACAGGTATTATGCGATATCAGTCCACTTTTAGCTAATTCAAAATTGCTCAAGATATGACGGAACAACCTTAAGGCATTCAACCATCTACATCCTTATAGCCAGTACCGATATGCGACTCCAATATATTGCACTGAAGCACCCAAAGCAACATATTTGCCCAAAATATTTAACTCCATTAACCTACCGTTATATTTGCCCAAGTTAGTGAGCGTTATGCATAATTCGCATAATGCTCACTTAAAATTTCCAATCCTACCGACCAATTTGTGAGTTCAGTTCGCCCAGCGTAATACAACTATCTACCAAATTCAAATTCGGTTGCACAAATTTAAAATGATCAAATCCAAGATTTAACTTAATGCTAACTTAGCTAAATAGAGTGGATTATTGGTTCATTTGGTGCCTTAAACTTTTAGTGGAACAAACTCACATCAGATTTGCCGGGGACAGATCTGTTTGCCAAAAAATTTAAGAACGAATAATTTCACAAACCCAATAGCAGTACCGATATGACCGCTAATGCCGGTGCAAAGCAAAAGTAGGTTTAAACTAATTGCATTTTGTTACAATTGATAGGTGCTTTATTTTTGGAGTAATGGTGTCACCAAACGGTCTTAACATAGTTCTGATAATAACCGAATTTAAAAACTTTGAATTAGAAGCTTTTTTCACTGCCTCGGGCTTTTTTGACAACATCACAATGCCCATTAACGAAATATTTCTTTTATCAAACAACACTCAGTTAAGTTTGGATAATATCAACCACTTTGACAAAACGAATTCTTTTGATCTAGCAAATGCGGCAATCAACTCCGCTTTTTTGGATTCTAAAACCGATTTAGTCTCAAATATCTCTGACATACTTTCTTTAAGTTCAAAAACCAATAATTCCGTCTGCGTATTGTCTGACTGCTTTGATTACAGCTCTAATTTCTTAAAAGATATCATCGAAATTTCTGAATTGGATGAGAAATTCGGATTCATTGCTCCCCGTACAGACTTAATTTCAATTTGTTCTTACACTACAACTATTCTTCGGCCAGAAAATTTATTTAGTCGACCAAGTTTCACCTTACGAATAGAGGATATGGCCGAATGCCAACTAAATTCGCTGAACAGATATTCAATCATCCCGATTGCTCCAATCATTAACACATACATATCTGCGTCGATGTTACAATTAACCTCTACCTTTATAGCCCAATTTCAAGCCGATAAGTCCTGGTACAATTTTGTCACCGCCTGTAATAACCTTGGATACTTGACACTAGTTGCGAATTTCTCCGAAGCATTTAAATCGACATCAGTTAACTCTTTGCCGGACAGCGTGACACTGCTAAATTCCTCATCGGAAGACATCAACCCATCGTTAAGATCATCTCTTAAAACATATTCAATGTTGCCGATGAATCGATACACAAACTTAATAGCTGCGAGTAAGCCCTCGGGTCAGCCATCAATACTGCTGGATTTAAGCAATCTAACCAACGTTCCAAATGGAACTTCAAAGCTTGATATCGAATTGCTAAAAACCCTAGTAGAGACAAATAAAATAACCGACCAGTTTAAACTTAATGTTTTGATATCGATTATGGCCTACGAAGCCTTTAACCTAAAGCCACTACTTGAGGGTTTGGATATCTTCTTTGATGTGAATGAAATTGATCAATACTTTACGATTAGAATTTTATTAAGTCAACCATTTTCTTACGACACGACTTATCTAAACTATTGCTTGGCCCCAATAAATGTCTATTATTTTTTGGACTCAATCGCTTTGGATTGCAACTACCTTCTTAACGATACGCCAGAGTTACACTTCTATTGGAAATTTATTGCTGAATATGCTCATTCACTTTGTTTCTTATCTCAAAACGGAATGTACGAATTTGACAGGAGATTCAACAGAAAGTTCAAAGAAAATGATTTCTTTTGCTGGGGTTCAATTGATCCAACGGATTATCTCATCGGCGAATCGCCCAGTGAACCAAACAAACAACAATGTCTCCCGGAGAAAGCTACTCTATTTGTAGTCGGAAACCATTTCGAACACAAAAGAGTCACCTACATTACGGATTTAATTTATGACAGTTTTGCTGATGCAAATATCGTATCATTGGGATATAACGGATCAAAGGACGTAATTGCATTAAACAGCGGAATTGAGCCCCGTGAATTGATTGACGCGTACTACGAACAGGCCGACATAGTGATTTTTCCATCAGTCTTTGAAGGATTTGGATTCCCAATCATAGAAGCTTTGGCCGCAGGCAAACCTGTAATTTTTGTTAGATCAAAACTTACGGACGAAATTCTTGCAAGTCTAAAGTTGTCACAATATTCCAACTTGTTATTTGAAGCCGAAAGCGACGAATCGCTTTTAAACTCAATTGAAAAACTGCAAATTCAAAAAAAATCAGATTTTCCTCCAGAATTACGGGAATCAGTAGATACTGATACTACCCATCTGTTTAATTGGACCGATGCTAGCCATGTATTTTTAGATCAAATGAGCTATTTATTGCAAAATTTATCTAGCCTTAAATATTTGGAGAGTTCTTTACTCGTGGTAGAAACGGCTGAACCAAATTCACCCATTCAACCGATCCACGAGACGTTCCCGCAAGATGATAAACGACCACAGAATGCACGGGATCTTTTCCGTATAAATGAAAGATATCTGGCTGGATTTATCCAAACTAAATTTCCGGCCATAGCCTGCAAATTAATAGCATTAAAAAAACTCTTAAGAAAATTAAAATAATTGATTCTAAATTGCGATCTGATTTGATTTCATGGGTAGCGGAAATTGAGTTAAACATGATCAATGAGCGATCACAAAGTTTTAGATTGCTACATAACCGCCAAGATTAGACATTACCTAAAAAGATCTTGACTGAAATGCCTTACCACTGAAGAAATTCCCACAGCGTCGTCTGTAAACCAAGACTCATCTATACCGCGAACAATAGCAACAGGAACCGCATCCGACTTATGCATTACCAGCTCTGCTGCCGAGGCCAATTCATCGACTATGCATACCTCAGTTACGACCAAATCCCTGCCTACAGAATCCTTTGTTCCTTTAAGATCCAAGATCGGAACTATTCCAGCCACGCCAATGGCAACATCGGTAAGTCCGTTCCGCCAAGGCCGCCCGAACGTATCCGTTACAACAACCGCAACTTTAACACCAGTCTTGTTTTCAATTTTTTTCTTTATGCGATAAGCCGATTTATCTGAATCAATCGGTAATTTTGCTAGATACCCATCTTGAACGTTAGACAGATCCACTCCAGCATTGGCGCAAATAAATCCGTGACGGGTCTCTGAAATAATCAGGTCTCCCCTCTGCCGAACAACTCTTTTTGACTCGCTCAAAACCACGGCTTTTTTGTGAGCAATTGGGTCTTTGGGATCTAGCTTAACCAACATTCCCTCTGCCTTTGAGACGATTTTTTGAGTAACGACCACAATATCGTTGTGGTGCAGTTCTGCACGCTCTAGAATCAAGTCGGCTATCTCATCGCCTTGGCTAACCTCTTTAATGCCCCTTACGGGAATAATTCTAAGTCCGTCATCTGTCATTTAAAAACTCTGTCCAATATAAATTGTGCCAACTGCATTGCATCATCTTTATTTTTCATGACTGTATTTGTCACCAACAAATCATATCCCATCGATGCTATAAGATCCGAATGGCTTACATCAGCTTCGTCTATAACTAAATATGAAGCTAAATCTTTTAGGTACTCTGCCACCGATAGCACATCGGATTTCTTACCCAGCTCCAAAAGTAATTTTGACAACGGTCCTTTCAAAGCCTTTCCGCCCACTATGGGAGAAATTGCCAAAACTTTATGCTTATTTTCTTGGATCAAATCTTTTATTGCAGCTATAGACAAAATAGGATCCAACGAAAGGAAAGGGTTGGACGGACCCAATATGATTAGTTCCGACTCTTCTATTGAGCGCAACACCGCTTCGGATGCTTGAGCGGTATCGGCATTTAAAAAACGTATTGACAGAACTTTAGGCATACATCGATATTTAACAAAATAATGCTGAAAACCGATCTCGCTGCCAGTTAAACCGATGTGTTCAAATGAATCAAGATCCACTTTCAACATAGTCGACACAGCATTGTCAGTCATTGGCAATATCTTGGCTGTTATCCCAAGTCTGTGCGCAATTTCATTCGTTACTTGAGATAAGGTAGCTCCTTGAAGTAACCGCTGCGTACGGTATAGATGCGTACCCAAGTCTTTGTCTCCGAGACTAAACCAACTTTCTCCCCCCAGAGCTTCTAGAGCCCCCATCGCAAAAAAAGTCTCGTCGGCGATTCCCCAACCGGTTTTGAAGTTAATCTTGTCGGCAAGATAATAAGTCACGCTGTCTATATCAGGACTGATACGAAGTCCGTGAAGGTCTAAATCATCTCCAGTGTTTACAATAGCGGCAACGCTTTCGGGATCTTTAAAGCACGCAACCAACCCTTGAATAAATTTAGCGCCGCCGCCGCCGCCGGTGAGCACGCTAATCATTTTGATTTTGACATAAATTCTAGGGTTTTAGCGATTCCTTCGTCAATTGAAGTCCACGGCCTCCAGCTCAACTGGATCAACGCTCTAGTATTATCGAGGCTACTTGCCAACAATTCTCCGGCTCTTGCACCTTTATAAACTAAATTCACTTTCTTATTTGCGGCTTCACACATTACTTTGTACAAACGATTAACCGAAGTCTCCACAGAGGTACCGATATTGATCAACAGATTACCGCCTTTATCCTGCGCCTTTACAAATGCATCAATTACATCATCCACAAAAACAAAATCTCTGGTTTGCTCGCCGTCACCATAAATTACAGATTGTTTTGAATTCAATACCTGATCTGCAAAAATGGCAATTACGCCTGCCTCACCGTGCGGATCTTGTCTAGGACCGTATACGTTAGCCAGCGCCAGTGCCACATATTCAATGCCATAGGTTAAATAAAAACTGCGAAGATAATCCAAGACCACACCTTTTGAAATCCCATACGGCGATACCGGCAGTTTTGGATTACTTTCATTAACCGGTAGCATCGAAGCATCCACGTCTCCGTAAATCGTACCCCCACTGGCAGCGTATATAATTCGCTTTGCTTTGGCTTCTGCTGCACCTTTTAAGATATTTAATGAACCTAAGACATTGACTTTGGCATCATACAATGGGTCATTCACCGATACCCTCACATCTGCCTGCGCTGCTAAATGATAGATTATCTCGGGTTGAAAATCCTTTATAATATCCACGACTTCGTCTTCGGTAATATCCAAATTATAAAACTCAAACCTACCTAGTCCCTGCTTTCTGGCATCATCCAAATTGGATAACTTACCGGTAAACAGACTGTCAATTACCCGAACATGATGTCCTTCCAAAATTAAAGCGTCAACTAGATTTGACCCTATAAATCCAGCACCTCCAGTCACCAAAATTTTCAAGTCGGATACCTCTGCTGTTCCATCTTCTCGCCTTCTTGCAATTGAGCTTCGTCACCGATTATGCAATCAATCAATGTAACATTGTCTTTAAATGTAACGTTGTCTCCGATAATGGAATTTCTTATCGTTACGTTAGCGCCGATTTTACAACCATCTCCGATGATGGACTCAGATACAATAGCCCCGTTGCCGATAATGCAATCTACGCCAAAAGTAGTTAGGTTGATTTTAGAATTCGGGTTAAATGCAAGCCCCGACTCAAATAGTGATTGAGAAGCGGTTTCGGGGATCTGAACACTATTTCGGATCCAGTTACCGTTACCGCACTTCGAGTAGATCGAACTAAAGAGCTCGTCATTGTAATTTAAAGTCAAGATATCACACGACGCTTTAATCAACGACTGAGGAGTTCCCAAATCCAGCCAATATGAATCGGTCGGCATTCCATATAGACAAGACTTCTTAACCAGCAGAGGAAATGTCTCTCTTTCAATTGATACCCTCCTGTCCGAATCTATCAAATCCAAAACTTCGTTTTCTAATACGTAAGTACCGGCATTGATATAATTAGTTGGAGCGGTTGCGGCATCGGGTTTTTCGATAAAAGCTACGACCTTACCTGAATCATCCGTCGGCACAACTCCAAATCGAGACGGGTCTAAAACCGGTGTTAAGGCAATTGTGCCCACTGCATCTGATTTTTCATGAAAACCTATCAAATCCAGTACTGATAAATCTGTCATAACGTCACCGTTAACCACAACAAACCTGGAATCAAAACCGGCATATTTTGCGGCAAACCTTATTGCACCAGCAGTATCGAGCGGCTCGGGCTCAACCGCATACATCAACTCAATTCCGTAAGCTTTCGAATCTGGATAGGCCTTTAAAAACTTATCGGGCTTATATCCTAAAGATAATACGGCGCGAGTAACCGAATTTTTCGACAAATAGTATAAGACTCTGTCGATCATGGTAACTCCAGCGACTTTCAACATCTGCTTAGGAGTGTTGTAGGTTAACGGACGCAGTCTCGTTCCCTCTCCCCCGACCAATATAACGCAATCCAATGGAACTCCTTGTTAAGTCTTTTAAGTTACTGTGTACAAATTTAAATCGAAATTTCTTAGGTAGTGGGAGTAGTCGCCGGCGTAGATCCCAAGGGGATAGTCGGTGTCGATCCAGCTGCCGTTGTGGTAGACGTCGGCGGAGTAGCCTGAATCAGTTGGGATTTAGAAGGAGGCTGAGGAATCGATTGACTCTTGGGCCCGTAAGCCACGGTTATTAACTCACCGTCTGCAAACTTAAGCGAATTTATGTTGCCTCTAAAATCACTGCCAGTTCTGTCCAAAGCGCTTGAAAAAATCCGAATGGTTATTTGAGAAGAAACAGTGCTGCCCGGACAGGTGGAACCCGCCTTGAAGGAGCCCTGAGAAGGCACGGTTAACAGTTTAGAATTTACAACCAAACCGGGGTAATTCTTAACAAAGTAGCCGAAAGTGGCCTTACTACCGGCCTCTGTTTTATTTTTGGGGGCAACCGTTATAAGGCCGTTACCAGTAGTATTTATACCTACGGTAGACGCATTGGGAGACGCTGCTAAATTAGGTAAAAACTTACCACACACATAAAATCCCAACGCAACTCTCCACGTAGTTCCCACGGCTGGTTGAGCTGCTGGTTTGGCGGTAGAAGACGTAGAAGCGGCGGCATCTCTTGCGACCATCTCTGACCTGGAATAAAAAATACCCACGGTTCCTAAAATTGCAATTGCAATCAGAACCGAATAGAAACCCCAAGGTCTGGCCCCTTTATAATTTTTAGAACTTCCTGCGGCGCCGGCACGCGCCACTGCTTTGGAAACGGAATACCGAGCCAAAATTATACCTCTACTTCAGTTTTGGAATTTAAATTAAATTCTGAGTTTTATTTCTTGAATCAATGCCAAAAATGCTTAAACAAAAACTCAATATAAAATATATCAATGCAATTTTAGTTTAAATTATTGCCTAAAAATTTATATCTTGGTTTTTTTTGCCAGTGATTTGGTCTGAGCCAGCGCTACAGTCATTGCGCCCCTAAGTGCCAAAAGAATAAATGCCAATGGTAACATCAGTTTTCTTAGGCCTTTTGCGGTTTTTCTTTCGAACCTCAGAGCAGACTTATGATGATAGTATGCCTTTTTAATGATATTAGATATCGTTACCGACCCGACATGGTTTACTTGGCAATCTGTTGCATATCCGACCTTTTTGCCGATTGCATGAACCCTATAACAGAGGTCTACATCTTCCATATACAGAAAATAACCTTCGTCAAATCCGCCAAGCCTTTGAAAAGTATCGAACGAAATTAAGAAGAACGCACCTGAAACCCAATCCACTGAATACAAACTTTCATTTTCGTCAATTACATCTGATGAGTCAAAAGATTTATATTTTTTGGAAAAACGATTATTTTTCCTAAAGACGGAAAATACTGCGTAACCAACAGCGGTTGCAAACGAAGGAAAGCTTCGAGCCGACGGATATACGGTATCGTCGTCGTTTATTAATTTTGGACCTACAACCGACATCTCCTTATGGCTGTCCATTAAGGTTGTTAGACGTTTGAGAGATCCCGGCTTAATTCTGATGTCACTGTTGGAAACTAGTATATACCGCTCCTTAAAACAGTTTTGAATTTCATTTTTAGATTCCGGTAAGTCTCCGCTCTCTTTTGGTACTACAAAAGCGTGTTTGTCATCTAACCTTATTTGAAACGCAACGGTATTTTCGGGAAAATTAACATCTGAGATTACCGCGGAGTTGACGCCTGCGCCAAAACCTAAATTTAATTTAGACCGCAAAAGCCTAATGGGCAATAGTGCGCCGTCGTACATGTGACGACTTGTAAATTCACAGTTTATATTTTCGGTTATCAGATCGGCGATTTCAAACTCCGATACCGATTCTACGCCGGTTTCATTGTTTGCGTTGTCCACGATTGTAATCGATGCCGGGTCTTCACTCAATAGATCTTTAAGTAACAATAGTGTAAATTCTTTGCTTCCATACTCAACCACTATCGCATGGACGGGCAACGAATTTGGCAATGAATTTAAAGCGCGATTCGGTTGTTCGGACACGTCAGGAAAGTTTTTTAATGACCTTTTCTAGAGTTTCATGCCAATCTGGAAGCAGGTCAATTCCCATCAGCCTTAAGGCGCAATTATCCAAAACCGAATATTTAGGTCTCGGTGCAGGACGCGGAGGATCAAGCTCTTCGGTTTTAATAGGAACAACTCTAAAGACATCACCTTTGGATACGCGAATTATTTCTTTAACAAACTCAAACCATGTCGTCGGGGACTGATTGGTAACATGAAATCTTCCGGGTATCTTATTGAGTCCTAATTCAATTAATTTTATTGCTAAGTCACTCGTAAAGCTCGGACAGCCGTGTTGATCGTCAACGAATTTTAGAGGCCCTTCTTTATCTTTCAAATTAAAAACCGTCTTAACCATGTTGGAACCAAATTCACCGCAAACCCAAGAGGTTCTCACCACGGTATCAGTTGGCCGAAGTTCCATTTCACCGGCATATTTTGATTTCCCATATATCGATTGAGGGTTAACTTTGTCCCACTCCAAATACGGTACGGTCGAAGTTCCGTCGAAAACATAGTCTGTAGAGACATATATTAAATGGCTGCCATATTTTTCGCAAGCTTCGACAATATTTCTCGTACCGATAGCGTTAATTTTATAGGCGAGTTCTGGCTCAGACTCCGCCTTGTCAACTGCGGTATAAGCTGCTCCGTGGATCACTACATCGGGGCATAGGCCGTCAAAAACTTCGATCAAATTGGCTCTGTTGGTTATGTCTGCATTGTGAAGATCTAATCCAATGGCTTCAACATTTTTCGCAGGCTCAAGAGCCAACAACAGGTCTGTACCAAGTTGACCCTTGGAACCCGTAACAACAACCTTCACGAAAATACCTACTTTCCGGCTTTACTCCACGCTGTGTCTTCGGCTACGGGAGCACGATCCAACAAAGGTTCCCACCAACTTCGATTGTCAACGTACCACTGTACCGTTTCTTTTAATCCACTATCAAAATCATAGCTTGGCTTCCATCCAAGCTGAGATCTTATTTTGGTTGAATCCAGCAGATATCTTCGGTCGTGGCCGGGTCTGTCAGGAACAATCGTTTTAAGGGTATCTGGCTTTCCCAGAGCTTCAAGTACCCTGTCGGCAATTTCCACGATAGATGCTTCCCTGCCAGATCCCACATGATATGTCTCTCCGACGGCACCATCTTTTAATACTAAATCGATTGCCTTACAATGATCTAAAACATGCAGCCACTCCCTTTTATTTTGAGTTGAAGCATAAAGCGGAATCGGCTGATCATTCATTGCTTTAGTAGCAAAAACGGGTATCACTTTTTCGGGAAATTGATAAGGACCGTAGTTGTTACAACAGTTAGTGATGGTGATAGGAAGACTAAAAGTCTCATAGTAAGCTCGAACCGCATGATCTGCGCCGGCTTTAGATGCATTATAAGGAGTTCGCGGTCTATAGGGCGACGTCTCCGAAAACATTTCATCTGAGTCAAGATCCAAATCGCCATAGACCTCACAAGTAGAAACATGATGAAATCTTTCAACTCCGACTCTGCGAGAAGCCTCACAAAGAGCCTGGGTTCCCAAGACATTAGTTCTGAAAAATCTTGCCGGATCCAATATTGCCAATGAATTATGAGATTCGGCCGCAAAGTTAACAACTACGTCGATTGAATTTTGACTTAGAATTTCCTCACACTTATCCAAATCGATAATATCAGCTTGAACAAACGTAATACTTTGAGATATGTCGTCTAAATTAGGTAGGTTTCCCGCATATGTCAGTGCATCCAGCACCACAACATTGTCACTGGGATAATTCTCAACCCAATACCTTGCAAAATTAGAACCGATAAATCCGGCCCCGCCGGTAATTAATATATTCATAACGTATAAATATTAGTTCAAATCGGATACAAATTATTATTTGATGCTAATTATTGCAAATATCTAGCGATCCTTGGCATCATTAAAATTACTTCGTGGGTGATTTTACTGCTTCTGGCATCTGGCAACCCTAGGCATATTTTATGTTGACGGTTTCAGTCTGAACTTTAAGCGATTGATAATAGGCCTAAAGGCGTGCCCACAAAACAAGGTTATCTCAAATGCACTACATCCCCGACGTTGACAAGAATACACCCAGAATTGGAAACAACTTCAAGCTCTCCCATCGGACCCAATCCTGACGCAATTCCTTCTATGATTTTATCGTTGTCTAGATAGACCCTTACACTTGTATTTAATGTGGCGCAAATGCTTTTATAGACTTTTAAGAATTCTTCAATACCCCCGTTTTCAATAGTTTTTAAATAGAAATCAATTTTATTCAAAATCCTAAGGGCTAGAAGGGGAACATCAACTACATCTGAATCGATATTGTATATATTAGGTTCATTTGAAATTACACCGTCGTCGGTAAAATTTATAACTACCTCCTCGAGAGAGATCGGATTTAACAATATTTCGGAATTAGGGTCGTTCGATAGTTCGTCTGTAGTATAGGTATCGCTTTCAAACTTAAGTATATTTAATCCCATGCCGATTATCACGTAATCGACAACACCGTTAGCATTTATCTCTGATTCGGACAGTATCCCACAGATCTTCTTGTGCCCGTTGAATGACTCGCGTTTCATCTGGACGTTTTCTGAAATATTTTTTTGATCAAACTTAACTTGATCACAATAAATCACGTCATTGGGCCATTTTATTTTAAACTCAGATGCAAATATCTCATTTAATGTCACACAGACTGCGGTTGCTGCAGCTGAATTTATCCAATTTAGGGCAAATCTATCGACATTTTTTAGAAGACAGCTCATAATCAACGAGCCATCGGCCCGCATTATCCACCTGCGGGATCGTCTTCCGCGCCCAGCGGTCTGACTTCTGGCCAAAACCACAAGGCCGTCGGGGGCCGTCGGGGCTACTGATTTTAGGAAGTCATTTGTCGAATCTATCTCACCTACCACCAGAAGAGTATTAAACCTACAATCTTGAATTCCGCATACGGCCTGAATCTTTTGAAAGGTTAAATCGGATTCATACGTCTTATCCAACAATTGCCGAACCGTTGAATTTATCTCTTGAAGGTTATTTTGTAAATTCTTAATATTCTTAATATTTGAGTCTAAAAAAGTGGTTTTCATGATAGCAAGCCTTTTTGAAAGTGTTTAAATAAACTATCTGGCCAAAACAATCGATCTTACCTGTAATTTATCCGGAACTTATCTATCGCTGTATTACCTCATAAAAAAAACAATGTTGGACAAGTTTGATATTGGTTTAATGTTGACAAATTTTTTGAATACCATCTAATCGTCTTACTTAATCTAACATCTTTCTTCAAGGTACAGTATTTTTTATCACCTCTAATTATTAACAATTGTATTGAATTGCATTAATGGTTGCTTTAATAAAGAGTAATTTATTTAAATTTGTTGTCGCATGGATCATTTCGAGCAAGTTTTTAGCCGATTTTGTTAACCATGGACCTAATACGAATACAGTAAAATGGATTACATGGTATTTAGTTCATGCATTTAACAATCACCGAAATATGCTTCTGTTGTCAATTAAATACTATAACATTGATTAACTCTATAGAAAGGGCCCGACAACGTGTTTAAAAAAGTGCTAATAGCCAACAGGGGCGAGATTGCTGTCAGAGTAATTCGCTCATGCAAAGAAATGGGTATTAAGACCGTAGCGGTTTACTCCGAACTCGATTCTAATGCTCTTCATGTTCGGTTGGCCGATGAAGCATATGCACTTGGCGGAAAGACGGCCGCGGAAAGTTACCTCAATACAGAAGCTATCTTAAATGTCATTAAAAAATCCAAAGCCGAGGCAGTTCATCCGGGATACGGTTTTTTCTCGGAAAACACAGATTTTGCCAGAGCCATAACGGATCTCGGCGTAGTATTCATTGGTCCGCCTCCCGAAGCAATAGAGGTGATGGGAGATAAAATCAGTTCGAGAATTGCCGCCGAAAAAGCGGGCGTTGCTGGAGTTCCTGGCAGATCTGAACCGGTAAATGATCAAAGCGAGATAGAGGCTTTCGGTAAAGAGTTTGGCTATCCAGTTGCAATCAAAGCCGCCTACGGAGGTGGTGGTCGAGGCATGAAAGTCGTCAATTCCAAAAAAGAGGTCAAAGAGGCCATGGAATCAGCGAAGCGTGAAGCCTTGGGAGCATTTGGGCGAGACGAAATTTATCTTGAAAAGTATTTAGACTGGCCGCGCCATATCGAAATGCAAATATTTGCTGATACTCTCGGAAACGCAGTTTGGTTGGGAGAAAGAGACTGCTCGGTGCAGAGACGACACCAAAAATTGATAGAAGAGAGCCCCGCTCCTAACTTCCCCGACGACATCAGAAGAAAAATGGGCGAAGCAGCTGTGGCGGTTGCCAAGGCTTGCGGATACGTAAATGCAGGTACCGTAGAATTTTTGTACCAAGACGGAGAATTTTTCTTCCTTGAGATGAACACGCGACTTCAGGTTGAACACCCTGTAACCGAAGCGGTGGTAGGCATGGATTTGGTGAAGCTCCAACTCAGAATAGCAAACGGAGAGCCGATCGGTTTCGATCAAGACGATATTGAACGCAAAGGACACGCTTTCGAATGCCGTATTAATGCAGAAGACGCTACTGGCGGAAAGTTTTTACCGGCACCAGGCCCCATCACAAAATTAGTACCTCCGGGCGGATACGGCGTAAGGCTTGACGCAGGATACGAGTCAAACGACAACGTGTCGCAATTCTATGACAACTTAATAGCCAAACTAATAACATGGGGCAGCGACAGGGAAGAGGCCAGACTGCGCATGCTTCGCGCCTTGGACGAAATTAAAGTCGAAGGCACGTCTACCGTTATAAACGCTCAAAAAATGGTTCTTAAAGAACCAGATTTCATCAATGTGACCCATTCCACGAGATGGCTGGAGTCAAAAGTCGACTTTTCCAAAATGGAGCCCAATTCGCCTGCTTTAAGCGAGGGTGACGACGGGGCAACTCAGACAACAGTATTGAGTGAAGTTAACGGCAAACGATTTGAAGTAAAGCTGTTCTTGCCCGAGGGTCTAAATCTAAATTCAACATCTGGATCTGCCAAAGCCAAACCCAGACCAAGAACGCAGCAATCATCCATTAAAACCGTGGCCTCCGGCCACATTGCGGTTCCCATGCAAGGTACCGTAGTAAAGCTACATGTAAATGTTGGCGATACAGTTAAATCTGGAGATATAATTATTACACTTGAAGCCATGAAAATGGAAAATGCGATTTCGTCCGACACCGACGGAGTCGTTAAAGAGATTAAGGTAAAGGCAGGAGATGCATTGTCTCCTGGAGACATCGTAGCAATTATCGAATAGCTGCGGCGTGAACTGATATGGCTTCCGTAGACGATTATTTTAATAAGCTGCAAGAAACCTATACAGCGATCTCAAGTGATTTAATCGAACTTTCCGAGCAGATCCATTCCGATCCCGAATTGGCTTTCAATGAGTTTAAAGCCGTTGAGAATTGTTTAAAAACATTTCAAAAATATGGACTTGACGGGAACTGTGACGTATACGATTTACCTACTGCCATTGAATTGAAAGTTGGAAAGGGAAATACTAATGTCGCAATAATTGCCGAATACGATGCCCTTCCTAAAGTCGGTCACGCTTGCGGGCATAACATAATTGCGGCTGCAGCCGTCGGAGCAACTATTCTATTAAAAGATTTGGTTGATCAACTTGATCTCACGATCACATTTTTAGGAACTCCCGGTGAAGAAGGAGGCGGCGGTAAAATCCTGATGCTCCAACGAGGAGCATTTGACAACGTAGACTATGCTTTGATGATTCATCCCGCTCCTATTGATTCTTGGGAGATGAGATGTAGGGCCGTAGAACAGTTTGAAATAAATTTCAGAGGCAAAGCATCACATGCTTCAGCCGCTCCCTATTTAGGCAAAAATGCGCTTGATGCGCTTACATTGGCACAGGTTGCGATTGGCCTGGCCAGACAACAATTTAAACCAGATGATCAGGTTCACGGCATCATTACCCGCGGCGGAGATGCTGCCAATATTATACCGGATCTTACCAGTGCGACCTATTATTTAAGATCGGCCACTTTAGAAAATTTACAAAGATTAAAACCGAAAATTTTTGATTGCTTTAAGGGAGCTGCCGTGGCAACTCAAACTGAAGTTGAAATCACCGAAACCTGTCCGGCCTATAGCGAATTTAAGACAGACGAAAACCTAATTGCAAACTTTAAAATGGCTGCTCATTTAATCGGCTTAAATAAATCAAACATTAACGATGAAGGACTTTCAGCGTCAACGGACATGGCTAACGTCTCACTTAAGGTTCCGTCGATTCATCCTTTAATCGGAATAGAATCTCACGGATCCGTCAATCATCAAAAAGAATTCGCAGCGGCTTGCCTGGGACAGAGTGCAAATGAGGCAATCAAAAAAGGAGCGCTATCCATGGCGCTTACGGCAATTCTAACGGCAACCAATACGTGAACTAAACATTAATCTGACAGTAATGAATTGTTGGAATTATTGCTTGCGCTTAGTCGCCTAAATAACTTAAATTAATTCCCCGGTATAAACTCGCCGAATACCCCCCTTAAAACATCGGAGACTTCTCCGAGTGTCGCCTTATGCCTAAGCGCTTCTTTCATCGGAACCAATAGATTTTGAGTTCCTTTTGCTGCAACTTTAACATCTTCAAGTAAGGAGTTAACCAGTTCGTTGTCTCTGGTCTGCTTTAATTTTTGAGTTCTTTTGATTTGATTTTCCTGCAGCTGCGGGTCTATTGGGAATACTTCGGGACTTTCAAGAGAAGCATCAGCAAACTTATTTACCGAAACGACTATTTTTTCGGCGTTATCTATGGCCTTAGCATAGGCGTATGCAGCTTTTTCGATCTCTTCTTGCATATAGCCTGACTCAATTGCACTTACCGATCCACCCATATCATCAATCTTTTCCAAATATTCAGTGGCCAGTTTTTCAATTTCATTCGTAAGGGACTCAACGTAATAGGAGCCGGCCAACGGATCTACGGTATCTGTTACCCCTGATTCGTAAGCAATAATCTGTTGCGTTCTTAAAGCAATCTTTGCGGCCTTTTCAGTTGGCAAACCGAGTGCCTCATCGAATCCGTTAGTGTGGAGACTCTGAGTACCACCCAATACAGCAGCCATTGATTGTATCGCGACTCTGACTATATTGTTTTCAGGTTGTTGAGCCGTTAACGTTGATCCTCCAGTCTGGGTATGAAACCTCATTTTAAGAGATTTGGGATCCGTTGCATTAAATCTTGTTTTCATGATGTTTGCCCACATCCTCCGAGCTGCCCTAAACTTAGCAACTTCTTCAAACAAATTATTGTGTGAATTCCAAAAGAAACTGAGCCTAGGAGCAAAATCATCCACATTCAAACCCGCACTCAATGCGGCATTAACGTAACTTATACCGTTTGCAATCGTAAAAGCTATCTCCTGAACCGCAGTTGAACCCGCTTCACGAATGTGGTATCCCGATATTGATATCGTGTTCCAATTTGGAATATTTTCTTTACAATAGGCAAATATATCCGTTATTAGTCTCATGGATGGACGCGGCGGATAGATATATGTTCCGCGCGCGGCATACTCTTTCAGAATATCGTTTTGGATAGTACCGTTTAATTTATCTGACGAGACTCCATTTTCTTCCGCTACAAGTTCGTAAAGCAACAGTAGTATGGCAGCGGTTGCATTAATGGTCATGGATGTAGAAACTTTGTCCAGCGGCAAACCGGCCATTAAAAGCTTCATATCGTCAATAGAGTCAATCGCAACTCCGACCTTACCTACCTCGCCATCGCTTCTTTGGTGGTCCGAATCATATCCCATCTGTGTGGGAAGATCAAATGCACAGGAAAGACCTGTTTGTCCGGCGTTTAAGAGAAAATGAAAACGTTCGTTTGTGGCTTCTGCAGTTCCGAATCCAGCGTACTGACGCATGGTCCAAAATCGACCTCTGTACATATCTTTTTGAACACCGCGCGTATAGGGGAAGCTACCGGGCTGACCAAGCATTGAAACTGGATCAAAATCCATTAAGTCAGAATTCGTATACAACGAATCTACCTCAATACCCGAATCGGTGAATATATGTTTTTCTTCTTGCATCTAAACCCTTTATATTAATGGCACCGTAAGTTCTTGTATTGTAAGCCCAATAATTCCTTGCGGTGATCTAAGAACATTAAAATCAATTTTATTGCATCACAGATTTAGAGAGTCACAGTGGCCAGGTTTTGGTTTAAAAAGCTGATATTTTACGCCAAATGTACACTAAAAATGAAGTTCGCTACCAACCAACTTACTCAGGTTGCTTAGTTAAAAAGCTTTCAACTATTGCGCGACGTGAGGCATGCAGAGTTCATCATACTCTTCAATGACTATTTTGTCTGGCGTTATTGAGCAAGTAGGGCAATTAGGATCTCTTCTAACCTTAAATGTTCTGAACTGTTGTTCGAGCGAATCATATGCCATCAAACGACCAATTAAAGGATCTCCCAATTCGAGAAGAAGCTTAATGGCCTCAATCGCCTGAAGAGAGCCAACAATTCCACACAACACTCCCAACACTCCAGCTTCGGCACAAGACGGCGCAAGCTCAGCAGGCGGTGGTTCTGGAACCAAACACCTGTAGCAAGGTCCCTGCCATGGGTTAAATACCGTCACCTGGCCTTCAAACCTAAATATCGAACCGTGGACTACAGGAATATTTTTAATTAAAGCGGCGTCGTTAACCAGATATCTGGTTGGAAAATTATCAGTTCCATCGACTATAACATCGTACCCGTCGATAATATCCAGAACATTTTCGGCACCCAGCCTTACATCGTAAGTAACGACATTTACATCAGGATTGAGCATAGTCAAAGTCTTTTTCGCCGAATCAACTTTTCGCTCACCTATTCTGTCCATATTGTGAAGTATTTGCCTCTGCAAGTTTGAAGCGTCCACGACATCCATATCAATTATTCCAAGGGCTCCGACACCTGCTGCGGCCAAATAAAGAGCCGACGGTGAGCCTAGTCCCCCTGCTCCCAACATTAGTACTTTAGAATCTAATAATTTTTGCTGTCCCTCCTCACCCACTTCAGGCAACAATAAATGTCTATGGTAACGATTTCGTTGTTCGGGACTTAATGCCGCGGGCATCTTCCAGGGAAGGCCCAAGTCCTTCCATTTATTGAATCCGCCTAACATTGAGTAGACTTTTGAATACCCCATCTCCTGTAATGTTTTAGCAGCCAGAGCCGAGCGTATCCCGCCCGCACAATAGACCACGATGGGTAAGTCTTTGTTGGTTATTTTAGTTTCCGCCTGCAATTCCAAAAACCCTCTGGGAATGTGAATTGAGTTTGGAATGGTTCCCTGCTCATACTCGTCCGCTTCCCTGACGTCCAAGAACAGAGCATCTGCCAGCATGCTCTGACTCTCTTGACATCCGACTTCGTTTATGGATGTCTTAGCATTTGCCAAAAGTTCTCGACCCGATGCCATTTCTTCCTTCCTTATTTTATTTATCTATAAACCATAATTTATGCGAACAATTATCGTATTTTATATTTTGTACAAATGTAACTCGTAAGTCTAATATTCAACACCAATATGCCCTAAATTATTTCGAAAATCCACGAACCGTCGAAACAACGAGTTCATAGATACAACTACGCTAACCCATTTAGTATTTTTAATTGATATGAATTTGCAAAACCTAACTATTTATATATTCCCAGCAAACCTTTAAATTCAGCAAACCTTTAAATTCAAAAAGATACTATATTTTGTTTCAAATTATTGATTAACCAGGCTACAACAAACTAAATACATTTTAGCTAAAGTTTTGTCAATTGTTGACAAAATTAGTCAGATTTATTGGGTAAATATATAATCACAGGGTAACCAAATTTTAAAGCGCTTAACAACTCGATTCGATATTTACCATGAATATGCATATGTAAATTAGGATATGGAATATGGAATTTGACGAAGTTGTACGAAACCGCAGAATGTCGCGGGACTTTAATGACACATTAATTTCTCATGCTTTGATTGATGAATTATTAGATGCTGTTCGCTATAGTCCTTCGGCTGGATTTACACAGGGATTTCGATTCTTGGTACTGACGGAAGAAAATGCGCGTTTCAGTTTTTTTAAAATAACTTCCGATGAATTATGGCTTGAGTCTTCAGATTCAAAAATGATTACAAATGCTCCCGTAATTATCATTCCGTTTTGTTTGAAATCCGAGTATATAAATCGTTACAGTCAAACTGATAAGTTAATTTCTCACAACAACGAAAATTTTATGGAAGTTCAAGGAACCGCATTTTGGATTACAGACTTATCATTTGCCACAATGATATTGCTTTTAAATGCCGAGAACCTCGGGTTGGGCGCACTGTTTTTTGCAATACATAATAATTTAGACAAATTAAAAAGTCATTTTAATATTGACGGCGATGCAGATTTAATAGGCGCCGTAGCCGTTGGTTATAAATCAGGCGTAAACAGGCAAACTGCCAGAACCAAGCTTAAAAAGTCAGAAATTATAAAATTTAATTCTTGGAATTGACCGTTAGTTTATATCGGCTACCTTAATCACTTAATTCACTCCATTTAATTCAAAAATGGGTTGCCGTTGAAACAATTGAAACTAAATTTATTTCTGTTTATTTTTTATGCCCGCCCATTTTCTTAAAACTTAACCAAAACTCTCTTAACGGTCAGCTGCCATTTGTCAAAAAAAGATCATAACAATATACACGGGATTTTATCATATTTCATGCTATTTCATGCTAAACTAAACATAACGCAATTTATGGGAGTCCAAAGTCTATGAGCAATTTACATTCTGAAGAAGAAAAACACGGATTTGAAATCAGTACCCGACGACAGAGTTACAAACCTCTTTATATTCTTGATGACGGCAAAGCTTTTATTAAATGTTCGATATGGCATAACTCTTACAACTCCGAAAACTCATTTTACTTTCGCTCTTTTTACTTAGAAAGGTTTTGGCTTGGGATTCTCGGCCCTTCGTCAACTTGGTTACTCAGGATGATCCTCATGGAATTGGAGCAATCCGACAATTTCAAACTTATGTCAGCCGAAGAGCTGTGCTTGCGAATGGGACTATCAGCTAATACCTCTTGGAATTCACCCTTTTCTAGATCATTAAGAAGACTGTTGGATTTTAAACTTGCAAAACAGTTTGGCCTGGGTCATATCGCTATTTGTCAATACGTTCCTCCTCTATCCTGTCGACAGATTAAATCTCTTACCGCAGAAAGTTTAAATATCCATCGCCAATTTATCTATCAGTTTAAACACAAAGAAGCTGATGCGGGAACCAACTTTGACTCAGATAATTATTTGCGATTTACCGAATCATCCAGTATTGCGACCATGGTCGCTCGACCTTAGTAAATTAAGACACGCTACGACAGCGTCTTGGACATTTAATTAAACTTTGCCCAATTATTTCACAATGATCCAAGACTACTCCACAATGCAGCATCCCGATATTGCTTCTAGAAGTTACTAAAAAGAAATAACTAGAGCAGATACTAAACTTCTTTGGCCGTAATCGAACCGTTCTCAACAAATCTTGCCAATGCCCAAAGCAGGTCGGACAGACGATTGAGATAATTAATTATATAGCTATCGGCCACATAAGCTTGATGTTGGACTGCAACTCTTTCTGCGCGGCGTATTACCGTCCTTGAAACGTCAAGCTGAGCTGAGGCTCTGTTCCCACCAGGAACCACAAATTCCTTCGGCATTTTAAATGCTGACATGAATTCATCGATAAGTTTTTCAATATTCTTAACCATTGACTCGCTAACTTGGTCTACCCCCGCCGAAAATGCAACTTTTGCTGACTTTTCCGTAGCCACTTCAGCCATCAATACCCAAAGGTCTTTTTCAATTCGCATTAAAATATCATTGAGACGATCGTCATTAATTAATTCGCTTCGAGCCAGACCTATAAACGCCTGAGCCTCGTCAACAGCACCGTTTATCTCAATTTGAGGAGCAGACTTGGCTACCCGCTTCCCTCGATAAACCCCCGTAGTACCGTTATCTCCTCTTTTGGTATAAATTTTCATTACTGTGTCTCAAGAATAAAAAGGAAATTCCGTTGAAACCTTTATTTAATATTTGCAATCAACAATATTAAATAAAAGAGCAGACCGATAAATCCCGTTATTGAACCTGCCGTAGCAATTCCCTTCCCGCGCAAAGTCACTCCCGTTGCGAGGACAGCTTTATACTTAGCATTAAACTTTGCCGAAAAAATAACAGCCAGTATACCAAATATCCCGAATGCGAAAAAGAAAGGAATGCTGATAATGCCACAAACTAGAGATAGCACGGCAAGTCTATCGTTGGCCACCTTGGGTATATGATTGTAGTAATTACCGCTGGGTGCATAAACGTTAGAATTCGGTGAACCATAAAATCCAGGTTGCTGATAGCTGTTGTAATTTTGGGGTGCATAGCCATAAGGGTTAAAAGATTGCTGCCCAAAGTGCTGCGGATTTGACGGATAAGGGTATGGGCCGGGTTGTCCCTGCGGATACTGTCCCTGCGGATACTGCGGCTGTGGATACTGTTGCTGTGGATACTGTTGCTGTGGATACTGTTGCTGTGGATACTGTTGCTGTGGATACTGTTGCTGATTTCCAAAATTTTGCGAAGGACCCTGAGGTTGTGCCGTCGGAGTTGAATACCTAGAGAATCCCGGTTGATTTACATTTGTTTGATTCGATGAGGTTGGGTTATTTTGCGCAGACGGGTCACTGTAATTATTAACGGCGTTGCCAGGGAGATAAGGCATGCCTGTATTTTGAACGGCACCATTGTTTGGATTAACTGGCCCAGTTGGTCTGTATGCTGGAGGAACATTCGGCCCGTTCGGAAACGAGTTGTTTTGAGGAGAATTTGAAGCCTGGCCTGACCAGTTAGGTACAGTTGACCCGGGAATGCCAGAAGCCGCTGCAGAATTCATTGGAGTAAAACCTTGCGGACCATTTTCAATTCTTAAGAATTCTTGATTTATCGCTCTCCAACCATCGTCATTCTTGGGGAACCAGATTATTGGATTTTTAGCATTATCGCCGGCATCAATAGGCCACACTCCATATATTTCGGAATTATATCCGAGAGCGACCTTTTTGCCTTTATTAATATAGATTACTCCGACAGGGGGCATAATTAAAGCTTAACACCTTTAATGTAAAGTTCAACTCGGTTTCAGATTAAAACATCATTAGAATATCGGATTAACTGTGATCACAATCCTCCTCAGTTAGCTAACACAAGACTCATACGATCAATGAAACATTCAAATTTTATAAGAAAAGATATCTTGTGAATTCTTTACTTTATCCATAAAGTTTCGAATCTTTTTTAGCTTTAGCTTCGATAGTCTATAAGCTATTATCTTAACGGCATAAATCCGATATATAATATGACCGATAATTTAAAACTTGTAGAACTGGAATATGAAAATCGCTCTCTGGCTCAGCCTTGCTCTCGGAATACTTATTGTAATTGGGAACTGGCTAAACATAATAAGGACTCTAATTGTTCCAGGTAGCTTCAACTCAACGGGGATGGGAGTGCTACGAAAAGTTTGGCGCAAACTATTCCACTACATTGCAAAGATAATTTCCGGAACGTCCACAAAACACAGAATATTATCTCTGCAGGAACCGATATTTTTAATACTGCTTTTAGGTATTTGGTTAACAATATTTCTTTTTGGGTTTGCTTTAATCTTGTGGCCCATTACGGGAGTTTCTTTCTTAAAAGCAGTCGAATACAGCGCATCTGGAGAATTTACTCTGGGCAATGCGGTGCCCAGGCAGGATCCGTCGTTATTTATTCTCTATTTTGCCGCAGTCACCGGTTTAATCGTTGTGGCTTTGCTGATTGGATTCTTACCTACTCTGTACTCATCATACAGTCGGCGGGAAAGACTCGTATCAATTCTCGAAAGCAGGGCGGGATTGCCCGCATTCGGTCCAATAATTTTAAATCGACATGCCTCAGTAGGGCTTTTGGAAGATTTACCAAAATTTTATTCTACTTGGGAAGACTGGGCGGCAGACATTGCCGAAACTCACACCACTTACCGATCTTTATTGTTCTTTAGGTCTCCAAAGATTGAGGCCTCTTGGCTTACAAGTTTGCTGGCAGTCATGGACAGTGCCGCTATTTATCTTTCTTTAAGTCCCAATCGTGCGCCAGTGCAAGCAAGACTTTTTATCAGAATGGGATTTAGCGCTCTTCGAGAAATCGCCAGATCCGTAGATATACCGTTTGAAATTGATCCATTGCCAACTACTCCCATTTCCGTATCTTTTGAACAATTCAAAGAACAAGTCGACCAATTAAAAATTGTTAATTTCCCAATCGAGAGATCGGTGGACCAAGCATATGAGCACTTTAAAGGTTGGCGCGTTAATTATGAGTCTATAGCTTTTAGCCTCGCGTTATACATCGCAGCTCCTTCGGCTCCATGGAGCGGAGTTCGATATCACCTCAAAGGGCAGGAAGAAGCTGCACCTTTAGTATTAAATCGCACACCTGAAGACCCCGATGGGACAAGCACACCCTTTTTCCGCAGTTAACAATAAATTAACTTCGCACCGATAAACAACATTATTCAAATTCTCAACGGATTTTAATATATTCGGTATACTTAATTCGTTTTTTCGAAATTGAAAGGCTAAACTCTATCTCATGAACTTCGGAATAATGATTGACACCAACAAACCAATAGATAAAATTGTATCAACTCTTGACGGATACCAAAAAGCCGGAATTGACAATTTTTGGGTTTCGCAAATCTTCGGTTACGATTCGCTTACTTTGATCGGAATTCTCAGTCAACATCTAAAAGACGCGAATTTTGGCACTGCTGTGGTTCCAATTCAACCTAAGCACCCGTTTGCGATGGCCTTACAGGCCATGACAGTAAGCGCTTCGATGTCAAAAGAATTTACTTTGGGCATCGGCCTTTCTCACAAAATGGTTATTGAGAATATATACGGACTAGACTTTAGCAACCCGGCTACTCAGATGGAAGAATATTTGGTCATATTAAACGGCCTCATATCAGGCAACGGTTCAACCTATAACGGGGAACATTACAATGTTTCATTCGCAGGAAAATTGGAAATTAAGCTTGACAATCACCCAAAGATAATTGTTGCCGCACTAGGAACCAAAATGCTTCAAATTGCAGGCAGGCTTTCCGACGGTACTGCGACTTGGATGACGGGTCCCGCAACACTTAAGTCTCACATTGTCCCCACTATACTTCAGGCTGCACAAGAAGCCGGTAAAACCGAAACTCAAATTATTGCGGGATTGCCCGTATGCGTAACCGATAACCCTTCTGGTGCCAAGAATATGGCAGCCGAAGTATTCTCAATCTATGGTTCTCTACCTTCATATAGATCAATGTTGGACAAAGAAAACGCCCAAGGACCTGAAGACGTAGCCATTATTGGTTCTGCACAAGAGGTAGAACAGAGGCTAATGGAAATTAAAGCTATTGGAGCAACAAAATTTATCGGTGGTTTGTTTGGTACTAAAGAAGAAATTGAAAATACTGCTGGACTGTTGGGCGAACTTAACTCCAAGGTTTAAAAGCATTTGTTTTTGGCTAGCTTTCCTATGATTTGAGGCATCTTCAATTCAATGTCTATACCAAGAACGACTTATCGAGATCTTTGATACTTCTACAGCCCAGAAGAGTCATGTCTCGAATCAATTCGGACTGGAATATTCTTAATATGTTTTCCACTCCCATTTGACCGTTAGCTGCCAAACCGTATAAATAAGGCCTGCCGATCATTACCGCTTTGGCACCTAAGGCAATAGCTTTTATAACATGAGTACCGCGCCTAATGCCGCTGTCTAAGATGACCTCAGTTTGATCACCAACTTCGCTTACGACCTCGGAGAGAACTTTAATGGTTGGACTGACTCCTTCAAGCTGCCTTCCGCCGTGATTCGATATAACAATTGCATCAGCTCCGCAATCCACGCACATTTTTGCATCACTGGCATTCAAAATACCCTTGATTACAAGTTTCCCCCTCCATTGTGATCTTATCCATTTAATATCTTCCCAGCTGAACGGTGAGGCAGCCATGTTCAGCATGTTTTTAGACGAATCGGAGCCAGACGGTTTAGATTTTTTCATCAACTTCAGACCGTCATTCAGCATATTGTAACTCCACTTGGGCTTCGAAAGAACCTGATAGCCAAGTTGGACTGCATTAGAAGCCGTTACCCGTAGCGGAGTCGAAACTCCGTTATATATATCTCTCAATCGATTCCCCAAAGCAGGTGTATCTACGGTAACGACCAATACACTAACTCTGTTTTTATGAATTTCCTGAAGTAGAGACTCGACCTCTTGACGACCGCGGGAGGAATACAATTGAAACCACAGATTATGACTTCCAGTTTCGGCTACCTCAGATAGCGGGTTACCAGCTACGGTTGACAATACCGAAATAGTTTGCATGTTTATTGCAGCTTTTGCTACACCGATTGCACCGTCGGGATGCATTACGCGCACGAGTCCGCATGGTGCAAGTATCACAGGCAATGCTAATTCCTGTCCCAACACTGAGGTTGAAAGATCGCAGTCAAACTTTCCCTGCGCCATCTTAGGGTTCAACATAATATCGTCAAATGCCCGTGTGTTTAAGTTCATAGTGACTTCGTCGTCGGCTGCACCGTCAATATAGTCAAACACCACTTTAGGCAACCTTAATTTTGCCTTCTTTCTAGCTTGATCGACGCTGAATAAATTTATGTTAGACATTCCAAAAGATTATCAGATAGCAATTACATTGAACAAACAAAAATTCAAATAATGATTTGGAAAGGGCACGGTCGAACTTTAAAATCATTTGAATATTCTGACTTGTCTAAAGTAAGTTTTAAATTCTAATTAGATTCGTCTGGTATCCATTTTCCCGAATCTCTCCACTTGACAGCTTCATGAAATCCGTTTTCAGAAGCATATTTTTGAAACCATCTTCCTTCTGGGGTATGTCTGCTGATCCCGTCAAATACTGTAGCCATAGACTGCATTGTATTGATGCCCAAATTCTCTGCCATTTGATTTAAAACTAGTTTCTGCATTATAAGTTGATTGATAGGCACTCCAGCAATTCTTTCAGCCAGTTCTTCTATTTTTTGATTCAGTAGATCATCGTCAACCGCATCTAATACCAATCCCCAATCCTTAGCTTGTTGGCCGTCAATTACATCACCAGTAAACAGCATTGCTTTAGCTTTCTCAAGCCCAACCCTCAAAGCCCACATGGCAGTAGTCGGAGTTCCCCAAACTCTTGCGGGCATGTAACCTATTTTGGCTTGCTTAGACACAATAACAAGATCACAGCATAGGGCGATATCACTTCCACCTGCTACTGCAAAGCCGTGAACCTTACAAATTGTCGGCTTAAGGGATTTAAATAGTGAAGAAAACTGATCCGTATTTTGTTTCATAAATTGAAAATCCAACATAGGATCCCAAACCGATTTTTGTGTACCCAGTCCTGCTTCAGCGAATGCCTTAAGGTCATAGCCAGAGCAGAAAGCTTTGCCGTTACCGCTTAAAACTATCACGTGCACGTTTGAATCCGAGTTTGCAAAACGTACGGCCTCTTCAATCTCCCGCGGCATATCTAAATCGATAGCGTTTAACACTTCTGGTCGGTTTAGAGTTATGTATGCCTTTCGATCTTTTACTTCATATAGCAATGTCTTAAAATTCATAAAGTTAAGCTTAATTTTTGTTCATAAATTATTACAAATCATTAATTCTCTTAAAAGCCGACAGCCATTACTCTTTCCTGGCATTTAGGTGCATCTTACTGCTAGTGCTTTTTAAGATTAACTGCAAATAATAAAGTTATCTTCCCACAGTCGGCGAATTTTGGATCAATCTTTTGGATATAAATCTAAGTACTTTAAATTTAAGAAATGATGAATCAGATAAGTCGTGATGCAAAAAATGTTTGGATCTCATTTTTTTCAAAATATGGGCTTTAATCATTAAAAAACAAATGATTATATGTCATTTATGATTGGATTTTAATCAATTTTTAATATGTAAGGTGTAAAGTTATTGAATAAAGAAACTTTCATTCTGCAAGATTTAATAAAAGGGTGATTGGGTTTTCCACAAATTCATTTTGATTAATGAACGTTAATTAATGAACTAGGTCAAATAAGTTAGAAAACCTCTGGAGAGAAACATGTTATTTAAATATGCAAGACGAGAACTAACGCTTAGATGGACCAGAACCGTTCTAACGGCCTTAGGTCTGGCCGTCGGTGTTGGTTTGGTAATGTCGATAATGGGTGTAGCGAACGGACTTTCCAACGCCCAGCAACAGGTTTTGTCTCCCTTGGGATCCGTTGGAACAAGTATCATTGTGACCAGAACAGTCGGCGCCGTTACGTCAGCTACGGCCACAACACCCACTAATCCGGCCCAATCTCAGGGATTCAGTCCCAGTGGAGGTGCTGTCGGCGGCGGAGGCTTCTTCCGAGCAAACGGTAACGGACCTAACGGTACCAGCTTAAAAAATCTAAATTCAAGTGACACAAGTGCGCTTTTGCAAGCAAATTCGACCGTACTGACAGATCTGGCTAAACTTGGTCCTCCAGGAACTAAATTTACTTATGACTTTTTTGTACCGGGAACCTTAATTACATTCCCGCAAGTAGCGACTACGATTGTATCTAAAGTAAAAGGAGTCACTCAGGCCGTACCTGCCATTTCATTACAGGCCCTACACGAAACAGGGACGGTACCCCAGATAACTGACACTTACACGACAGGGGGTCAAAGTCTTGCAGTAACGGCTACTCCCCCGCCACTTACTCAAACCCAAAGACAACAGCTGCGAGCCTGTCTTCAAAATCAGGGTTTGACATTTCGTCAATTCAAACAGGCCGTCAAAAGCGGCGCAAATCAGACCCCGACAAACTCAGGCAACTCTGGTAATTCGGGAAACTCAGGTGCTTCATCAACTGCTAGTGCACCTCCATCATCGAGTAGTTTTTCGCAAGCCTTCTTAAACTGTTTACCTGCTTCCTATCAACAATATGAGACCAATGTCGTAGTTCCAGAGCAGACAATTACGAGAGTGTTAAACCCGCCAACTACAAATACGCAAACAAGTTCGTACACGGTTGCTGGAGTGAATCCTGTCGATACTTCATCTGGACTCATTACGACCAATCAGCTAACAAAAGGAACTTGGTTTACTACAAGTCCTGCCAACGAGTTATTAGTTGATTCTGCTTACGCGAACACTAACAAAATTAGCGTAGGGCAAACGCTGACAATAGACAGTAAAAGTTTTAAGGTGGTTGGAATAGTCAATCCAACCCTAACGGGTGACACTTCTGATCTTTACTTTGATTTAACGACACTTCAATCAATGTCTTCTAACTCCAGCAGAATTAATGAAATACTTGTTAAGGTAGACAATTCCTCGCAAGTTAACGCAGTGGCTGCTGCAATCAAAAAGCAGCTTCCAGGAGCGCAAGTTTTAACTACGGCTTCTTTAGCCGACCAAGTTTCGGGCAGCTTAAATAACGCTCACACATTAGCTTCCACATTGGGTTCAGCTCTTGCTATTATCGTTTTATTGGCATCATTTTTAATTACGATCTTATTAACGCTTTCCAGCATCAACAAGAGGACGAGAGAAATCGGAACGCTCAGGGCGATAGGATGGAAAAAGAGCCGGGTTCTGCTGCAAATTCTTGTGGAAACAATCGGAATCGGAATTGTAGGTCTGATTATCGGACTCGGTGTGGGATATGCAATAAGCGAAATAGTAGCCGCAGTCGGCCCAACTTTAACATCAACTACTAACGGACTTGCAGTTGGGGCATCATCTGTCGGGCAACTATTCCATCAATCCACCAGCGGAACAACAGTACTGCATGTCAAAGTAACGGCACCCATAAGCTTAGGAGTAATCTTAGTTGGTATCCTCTCAGCGATTGCGGGTGCTTTAATTGCGGGAATATTCGGAGGGCTTCGAGCGATAAGGCTCATGCCAGCTGTAGCCTTAAGGGATCTGGGCTAAAGAGACACCATATATCAAAAAGAGGTTGAAATGACAAATATCGTTGAAAAAACTACAGAAGAAACTAGTGGAACTCAAGAGCTTTACGTGCTAAAAGACGTAACGCGAGCTTATCAAATGGGTAACAATAAGATAAACGCCCTCAAGCCAATAAACCTGGCTATCAAGAAAGGGGATTTTGTATCGCTTGAAGGACCTTCTGGTTCCGGTAAAAGCACACTTTTACAACTGTTGGGCGCACTTGATTCTCCAAGTTCTGGATCAATACAGTTTATGGATAAGTTTTTGGAACAAGCAAGTTCTAATATGTTGACATCGATTCGGGCGCAGCAAATTGGATTCATCTTTCAACAGTTCAACTTAATTCCGACCTTAAACGCGATTGAAAATGTATTAATAGCGATGGTTCCGATAAAAGATTCAAATTCAGCAAAACATACCAAGGCAAAAGAGCTTTTGGAAAAAGTTGGCTTAGCAGAAAGAATGACCCATCTACCTTCGAAACTTTCAGGCGGCGAACAACAGCGCGTCGCGATCGCCAGAGCTTTAGCAAATTCGCCGGAAGTATTAATCGGCGACGAACCCACAGGTAACCTTGACTCAGAAACTTCCGCTCAGGTAATGGACCTATTGCAAAATCTCCAAAACGAAAATTCCAACGTAACCATCATTCTAGCTACCCATAACCCCGAAGTTTCAGAATTTGCACGTACAAGAATAAAACTGAAAAGCGGGCAAATCGCATAGTTTCAATTAATCTGGTTCAATTAATCCGGTTCAATTAATCCGGTTCATTGCAATTGAGGAAATTAATTGACCAATTGCAGTATTATCATGATTAAAAGATTTTTACAATTTTGTGAAAACGTATTTTTTATAGCTTTAATTAAATAGGATACTGTTTAAACAAAACCCGATCGCGCCATTTTTAGTCAACCCACTATAACCGCATGTGCCTATTAAATATCCTTAACTAAGCGCGCAAGAGAATAATTTTAAGTAACGTATCCAGAATTTTACGAATAAGATGTCAATCTTCGTTATTTCCAATCGTCGTTATTTAAAGCGCAAGTTCATTAGTTAATATTTCAGCCGTGACTACTACACAATACATATCGGCACCCAACCAACTGTTAATAACAGAACTTAACAAATAACATTTTTTAAGCAGAGATAAACCTTAGTTATTACAGATCAAAGCAACTAGCGTAAGCTAAGAATAGTAACCCATCACGTCTATAATTAGATCAGTATTGCCCACTGAATTGTAGACATTTATTGAGTCATTTGATCCGATTTCGACTACTACTTGGTTGGCTATAGTTTCTCCTTGCGACCAGTTTAAGTCCGAATTGGACGGAGTCGAAGATCCAGATGTCGGTTTTGGGTATACCGTTAGAAAACCGCCGTTTGAAGTAGTATTAGTAACCGTTACATTAAGTACAACGGCTGTGGCATTACTTGGAATTGAAGATATATTTGAGGCCTGGACCGATATGGTATCCTGCGGCGTTAATGAGCCTGAGGATGCAGTACCGTTATCGCATTGATTTGAAACCACAGAAGTTCCGCTTGCAGGCCTAGTATCACATATCCTTGTCGGTACTATAGGGTTAAATGAACTACTGCCTGTAGTCGTAACTGGTCCGGTAAAGTATCCGTTTATGTCCACTATTACATCCGTTGAACCGTTGAAGTTATAGATATTAATATCTCCGTTGGCTCCTATGGGTACTATTACCCTATTGGCGATACTCATTCCTGATCCAAAATTAAGATTTGAGGCCACAGGAACAGATCCTGATCCTGTGGGAGTGGGATACACCGTCAGGAATCCTCCCGCTTGAGTTGTATTTGTGGCGGTAATGTTAGCAACTACGGCAATGGCGCTTGAAGGTATGCCGTCGGCATAGCCCCCCGGGTAACTCGACTGAGAAGTGGTTCCCGCTACATTTACCGTTAAAGTGGAATTTGCGGTCATAGTCCCATTAGGAGCTGTGTTGCACTGATTTGGACCTATCGACGAACTCGAACGGGTATCGCATACCCTAACTGGGGCTATCGGAACAAATAAACCTTGTGTAGATGATGCGGAGGTATAGTAGCCCTCTAAGTCAACAATAACATTGGTACTACCGTTAAAGTTATAGATGGAAACTTCGCCGTTTGAACCTACACCCACCTGAATTAGGTTAGCTATGGTATCATTTGCACCAAAATTAATAGCAGAGGTATTCGGTTGGGTTGCTCCAGTTGGATATACCGTTAAAAATCCCCCAGCTGAAGTAGTGCCGGTAACCGTTACGTTTAATACTACGGCAGTCGCATTGGTAGGTACAGTAACTGAACCAAATGTTCCTTGAACCTTTATGTTTAATGTCTCACCGGCAGATAACGGACCGTTTTGGATTGTGCCGTTATTGCACTGGTTTTGAACCTGAGAGCTGGGTCTGGTGTCACATATTCGTGTGGGAGAGACGGGATTATAGACTGTAGAATTGCCAGACGAAATATAACCGAAGGAAACTGAGTTCGAAACCTCCGTCCCCGAAATGACGGTTACGCTAACTGTGCCAGTACCGGCTGGAGAAACAGCCGTAAGCTGAGTCGATGAAACAAAAGTAACCGAAGCAGCTGATGCAGTACCGAAGTTAACCGTATCCGTATTAGTGAAGTTACTGCCTGTTATAGTTACCGAAGTTCCACCAGCTGCAGGACCTGAAGTTGGTGACAAACTTGAAATAACAGGAATAAGCGGAATCGCTACCGAATTACTTGTTCCTCCAGGACCTGTTCCAAAAATGTTGGTAGCAGTAACACTAAAAACATACGAGTCACCTTCGGTCAGCGACGGAATGTTGACGGTAGTTCCAGGAGGATTTCCGCTTAGAGTTACCGAAGTAACGGACGTGCTTGTAGTTGTGTCCGTACCGCTTATGGTATAGGAACTTGGTGAAGCGCCTCCGTCATTTGCAGGCGGAGACCATGAGACACCAACCGAAGTTCCACTAACAACTGCCGACACGGACAGCGGAGCACTTGGTGCTGCAAAATTCAACCCCAAAATAACATTTTGAGTTGCGGTCGTCCCAACCAACTGGCAATCAGTAGATATCGAGCACGATATAGAATTTGAATTAAGGTTAACATTTTCACTTTGTACCTGAGGAAGAGGCGAAGAATACCAATTTGCTCCTGAATCTAAAGTCGTATATACTTGGAAGGATGTTGGTCCGCCGTCTGTTGTATAAATAGAACATTGTGCGGTACTAATGCAACTAATCCCGATTGGAACCAGTGTGGTACTCAAAGTTGTCCAACTAATTCCCCCGTCTGTCGACTGCACTAAAGCTGGAGTTCCGTTAGCTTGCTGTTGTCCATAACAAACTTGACTAGATGGGCAATCAATGTCCGTTAATGAAGTAGTTGAACTCGATGAAAGTACACTCCAAGTAGATCCTGAGTTCGTAGTTTCCTCAAGGAAATTAGTTGAGTTCGGATAGTAGCCGGATATGCCCGTGATCATACAGTCCGTAGATGAAATCGCACAGTTAATACCCGTAAAAATAGGCGAAGTATTTACGGCAGATGGCGGTGTGCCCAAGCTCCAGGTACCTCCAGAATTAGTAGTGTAATACAGTGCCTGCTGACTTCCCGATGAGGTATTGCCCATATTAGCCACGACACAACTGGTAACGGAGTTACAAGCAATTAACCCCATAGAAATTATATTGGTGAAGCTGCCGTTACCAAACACCTGGTAGGTCCAAGTCGTTCCCGAATTGGATGTATACAGCACACCGTTAGTGGTCCCGCTAACACTGCTTTCAACGCCGGCCACATAACATGTCGAAGCACTGGGACACGAAATTCCTAGTCCAAAAAAAGATGACGGGAAAGATTCATTAATCCAGCTGGCACCGCTATTGCTTGAATAATCAACCCCTGTTGATGTCAACGCATAGCACGAGGTTGTGGTAAGAGGACAGCTTATGCCTAAGAAACTCGGTGTTCCAGTGGGAGAAATTACGTAGTAACTAAAAGTAGATCCACCGTTAGAAGTTACCAACGTAAACCCAGTCTCAAGAGTTGATGCCAAACCTCCGCTAACTACACAGTCACTGGCATTTACACAAGCTCCTGAAATTAACACACTTGAAGTCGCCGAAGCTGGCACGGTTAATTGAGTCCAAGTTGAACCTGAGTTCGTAGTTTCAAAGATAAGACTCGAGCTGTTGCCTATGGCATAACACTGTGACGAAGCGGCACAAAATGCTGTTACAAGCTGTATCCCCGATAGAGGACTTGAGGTAGTCTGAGTCCAGCTGGTACCGCTGTTGGTTGAAATATATACGGCTCCCGTAGTAGTTGCAAGACATTCGGCGGTATTAAAATTCGAACAGTTAACCCCATAAATTACATTGGACCCAAAGTCCGAAGTTATATCCGTCCAGGTTGAACCTGAGTCAGTCGACAGAATCACTATGCTGGAGGTCGAAATACCCGGAGTTGTTTTAGTAACTATCATGCACAATCCAGCGGTGTTGCAAGACAAGCTGGAATCGCCGAAAGAATAGCTGGAAGTGATCGAAGACGGTACGGTTTCCGAAGTCCAAGTAGTCCCTGAATTGACGGTAACAAGAATCGAAGGTACATTTGAACCAGAAGCTGCCGTAACAACACATACTGTAGTCGAAACGCAAGACAGAGAATCGACGGTATACCCAGAGAATGCTGATGTCGATACGTTAGTCCATGTTGTCCCGGCGTTAGTAGTTTCATATATGGGAGAACCGAAAGTTGAACCGTTCAAAGTGGTATTAAGGTAACATACCGTTGACGAAGGACAACTTAATTCATTTACAGGAGAGAACTGACTCCCGTTGTTTTGACCGTTAATCGATATAGAAGGATTTATGTTCCAAGTTTGACCGCCGTCGGAACTCGAATATAATGCAAAAGGCATGGTGGTTATTGAGGTGACACCTATGCCCAAACAATTCGTAGCTGTTAGACATACTGTTTGATACATGCCTTTATTTGCAAGAGGAGTAGCGCTTTCAGTCGTCCAGCCCGGAGCAGGACCTGTGACAGCTTTGGCTTGTTTTAATGACGTAAAGTTAAACACGGACACAAAACCAATTGTTATTATGACGCAGGCAAATACTAAAAATATAGCCCTAATAACTGTTCTTATCTTTTTTCCTAACATACTTTAAGGTCCCTTCTAAGTAATCAGTAATCAATGTCAGCTTCAAACTAAGCTAAAACTCAATATTTCAGATTTCTAGAGTAACTCTATTTTTTCTAGTTTCTGGTATGTCTCTAGAGTTCACCAAAATTTAAGTTAACTCGCATGGGTAACAAACTTCTAGTTGTCTATTAATAAAAATATTTTAACATACGGATATTTTTTCTGCTTATAAAAAGCAAAAATTTACCGACACTTTATATTCAAATAAACTTACTTTACTTAGTATTTAACATAAATTTTAAAGATGGCCACTCCAAAAAGATAGCAAATAAAGGCGAATTGATGGATGCCAAGATAATAACTTAATTAGAAGACAATTCATTTACAAACAAATAAATACATTGCAAATGCAGTAAAAAAATTGACCGAAGCTTGCTGCCCATGTACAGTTTGCAGTCTAATTAAGATATAAAAGCTTGAAAATGATTATCAAACTGCATAAATTACCCCGTAATTTTCAATTACGGCGAACCGGGTTCAGAGCAAAAAAATGATATTAATCTATGGGAATTTTCCAAATGACCAACGACTATATCAAAAACCTCATTTGTTTGCGGACCTCAATCAACAGACGTTATCAACTGTAAGTAAATTCATAACCCGAAACGGCAACCGCCACACAGAACTTAGTCGTAGAACATGCCACAGAAGTGATGACGAAACTGCCAAAGTCAGTACTGTGAGTATTTACCTGTAGGCCGGAAGTCCACTTGCCACCCGAGAAATTATACGCGTAACCACTATCATCCACAGCAACACAGAAATTGTTAGTAGCGCATGAAACAGAATCGAGAAAGTCGTGAGGCTTGGAGTCGATCTGTTGGCCGGCAGCCCACACGCCATTGGAGAAGACGAACGCATAACCGTTATCGTCGACGGCCACACAAAACGTGACGGTGGTACATGACCCGGAGCTAAGGGAATCGTGAGCTAGGGTATCTATCTGTAACCCAGATCACCATGTGCCACCGGAGAAAGTGTACGCATAACCATTCTTATCAGTTGCGACACAGTACTTAGTCGTGGGACATGAAACAGAATCGAGCGAGTCATGCACTACAGCTCCAATCTGTAAGCCAGATGACCATGTGCCACCGGAGAAAGTGTACACGTAACCATTACCATCGACGGCCACACAAAACATAGTAGTGGGACATGAAACTGAGTTAAGGGAATCGAATGCTTTGGTTTCTATTCGCTGACCCGAAGACCACGTGCCGCCTGAGAAAGTGTACTCGTAACCGCTGGCGTCAACCGCCACACAGTAAATGGCAGAGGGGCAGGAAACAGAATTGAGAGCATCGTGAGTCATGGTGCTTACAAACTTGCCAGCTGACCACTTGCCGCCTGAGAAAGTGTACTCGTAACCGCCGGCATCGACGGTTACACAAAACATAGTAGTGGGACATGAAACTGATTCAGGCCAGCTGTTGATACCTAGTCGATGCCCAGATGACCATGTGTCAACCGAGCCAGATAAAGGCAAACTATTGCCACCAGAATTAGACTGCGTCCAGATTGTAGAACTTCTTCGAGACGATTCTACGCCACTGCGTGGCGGAGTTGCAGCCTCGCGAATGGAACACCCACCCAGACGAAACGCGGCGCCTACTATGACAACCGCTATAGCTCGATAACTGCGTGAAATACTCATTGATGCTAAATGTCCTGGACAATTTCTTTCCATTTTTTAAGTGCCACCTTTAACTTATTTTCTTTATGTAAAGTATTTTTTGCTTCGACAACTAATTTTTTGCTGACCCACATTGATGCAGTATTTACAGAAAGGTCAAATTGTAAGTGAATCACTGCTTTACGATAATATTTTTTAATATGTTTGCCCAAGCCACATCCGTGCCTTCTAATAAATTTCTTCTATAAGATCCATGATGCCTCAAGTCCTCGTCACTCTGTTCGCTCACCGACTATAAAACAAATAACCCAAAAATCAACAAATCATGTAAATCTAGTTACAGTGTAGCCAAAAAAATGGGAACAGTAAAATTTGTATCAAATCATTTGAATTCGATACAAATTGACCGTGCAAAGTTTGTTATTCTTTTGCGTCTAACTTGATTCTATATAAGTTAGATTTCAGTGCAATCTCGTTAAAATTGCCCCTAAGACGATTTGTCCAGCACCTATGCGGTGCTGGATAAATCAAAAATTATATCCCTTAATACCTCTAACTCAGATTGAGTTCAAAGCACCCAAACTACGTTATGCAGGTTAATACACCGTCAGCCAAATTTAAATTTCGACCATACTACGACATGCCAGAATTTGCAGCTAACGAATTTAGCTTTAAGGATCGCATCTACATATTAGGCTGACTATCTGATCCAGAGCCGTGAGTAACGGCTCCCATAATATCTTTTATGACGCTTGTGGCTCCAAGCAAACCAGCAGTTTCTACAGGCACAACCAGTTTGGAATTTTCCGATTCCGCAACTTTACTAAGTACTTCCAGCTGAAGTATCGCCAATATTTCAGGAGTCGGATTATTTTCGCGAATTGCCGAATAAACTTGATTTATGGCCATTGACTTTCCCTCGGCCTCCAATGAAAGCTTTAGCTTTTCACCTTCAGCCGAAAGAATCTGTGACTGTTTATCTCCTTCGGCTTTTAAGATTGCAGACTGTTTTTGACCTTCGGCAATTTCTATGGCAGACCGCCTCTGGCCAATAGCAATATTTATCGCTGCCTGTTGCTCCCCTTCTGATTTGTGAATTAGAGCTCTTTTTTGTTGATCAGCCTCTTTTTGAAGTGCCATAGCATCCAAAATATTTCTGGGCGGAATTATATCTATTACTTCGATCCGGTTAAGGTGAACCCCCCATTTTTCAGCAAGCGGCTCCATGTGCTTTTGAAGCTCGTTATTAATTAATTCTCGCTCTGTCAAGACCTCGTCCAATGTCATGTTTCCGATTACGCTTCTGAGTGCAGCTTCACCAACATTGTTTATTGCAATTTGGTAGTTACTTATTTCAAAAAGTGCTTTCTTGACGTCAACAACTTGAGCGAATATAGTGGCATTCACTAATATACTCACGTTGTCTTTTGTGATCACAGTCTGATGGTCGCCGGTCCACGGTTCTTCCCTGACGTCAACTTTTTCCAAAAAATCGACAAAAGGTGTAATAAAAGTCAGACCCGGTTCACGAATAGAATGAAATTGACCCAAACGCTTAACAACGCCGACATTCCCCTGTTGAATTACATTTATAGATTTTGCTATCAGTAAAATTATTATCACCAATAGTACGACAGTTACAACTATAGGTATAACTGTACCGTTTGCCGATCCCAAAATTATTGTTGCTGACTCCGTTGTCAATTTAATTCCTCCACTTTTGATACTACTAATTTTCCATTTTCAACTGCTACTACTGTAACTTTTTGACTATTCTCTATTGGAGCCTTGTCGTATGTTATGGCCATCCAGTTTTCACCATGAATCCTCACTCGGCCCGGCAAGATATTGTTTTGTATTACTCTCGTAGTAATACCATCGGTACCGACAAGTCCGTCTATCCCCGAAATTAGCCTTTTATAGTAAGGAACCTTAAATCGATTTAATATTCGTTTTCTCAACGACAAAACGGTTCCCACTGATCCAATCACAAAAATGACAAGCTGAACGACAAAAGGAGCCCCGATTAAACTACACAACAGAGCAAGGATGGCCCCGAAAGCAACAAAAATCGCAAAAAAGGCGTTTGTAAAAATCTCAACAATCACAAATACGCCCATAACAATCAGCCACAATATAACCATGTTTTTAATTATAGCTTAATATTTTAGGGTCTTCCGGTATGAATGTGGGTAATTTTGTACAAATAAACGGGGTTGTCCCCTTATGGGACAAGGGTTTTAGTACTTTGGGGTATAGTTTGTAATTTGTACCCGTTTCTCTGCTCTTTTTTTAAG
>JAJZNL010000016.1 GCA_021852345.1 Actinomycetes bacterium | reverse complement strand
TTCGATGCCGACCGGCGCACCATCGTCCTTGCTGTTATAGGCGCTCTGAGATCGAAAGAGAACACCCGTCTACTTCAACGCCCTTTTTCGCCAATGGCCGTGCGCGGATCTTGAATATGACGCTGTCTGAGCGCTGGGGCAGGCTATTTGTGTCGGTCAACTATGCTATCCGTGCATCTACTACGCCACAAGTAAAAAAGCCAGGAGTCCGTGCAGGCGTAGACACTGGCCTGCGGACGTTGGCTACAGTATCGGACACAGAAAATAACATCATCGAGTTTCCAAATCCTGCTCCCCTTCGGGATACATTAACCGAGCGGCGCAGGATAAACAGACAAATGTCTCGGCGCATACCGGGTTCTAGAGGTCATAAGGCGGCGAAAGCCAAGATCGCCTTACTTGACCGAAGGTCCGTACATCTGCGTCAAGAAGCATGGCGCCAGCTTACGCATTGGCTGGCTGCCACATACGAAGAGGTCGTTGTCGAAGACCTCGATCTTGCGGCTATGAAGCGGTCCATGGGTAGGCGCGCCTTTAGGCGCTCTGTCTCTGATGCTGCAATAGGTATGTGCCGACCACAGCTTGCTCACCAGATGGGCAAGTACGGGAATGCACCTACGGTTGCAGATCGTTGGTTCCCTTCCAGCCAGATCCATTACGGCTGCGGGTGCCGTCTCATTGCCCCGACCAAACTGGCCAAGTACCTGGTTTGCGCCGTTACCGGCGAACTGGCTGACCGTGATCACAATGCAGCAAAGAACCTCCGCGATTGGCCGGAGTTAAACGCCAATTCTGGACCAGTTAAGTCCAGCGCCCCAGTGGATACCCAGACCGCCAGAGATGGCGGTACAGACCCTGGCTCGGCTTATGAGGACACTCATGGGCGGAGGAGTGACTGTAAGACTCCTGTGAAAACGGGAGCGCGTCGTGGTGAGGCGAGCATCAAAACCCCGCAAGGGAACGCCACGTGAATGATCGCTTAGATCACTCGGTGGCAACGGATGACTGCTCTTACCTATACATGGTTTTACTATTTCAGCGCAATGAACGCTCTCAGGCAAAATAAGAGCCAGTGCTCTTGTACCGGCCGTAACCTGCACTTTCTTTAGTGGCGGGGGTAGGATTTGAACCTACGACCTTCGGGTTATGAGCCCGACGAGCTACCAAACTGCTCCACCCCGCGTTAAACGATAATTAAACTTTAGCACTTATTTATTAGATTGACTTACGAAAATTTATGACTACAACAAATTGATTATAGTGGCAAACAATCTTGAAATTTGTTTCTAAAATTTAGAACGACTAACTTTGTTGCTTCGCCAGTGATCATCATCACAAAATTATTTTTTACTGTGAAGACGCAAACACGCTCTTACACATAATTTAGTTGGAATCATCACCAATCCTTTTTTCGAATTATCCATGATCTTTCGGCGGCAACGCGCTACAAAATACTATTGCCGATCACTTCAATTTCTGATACAGGTTAAACACAATCACTTTTTTAACTGGCACATATGTTGAATAATGTGTAAGATAATATTTAATTTTTAATTCCGCAAAAGTACTGCAGTCAGTATTTTTGTAGCTTGAACCTAAGAGGTTTTGCGATAGATATAGATTACGAAAGTGAAGTGAGGAAATCAGCCTTTTCTTGGTTGGATGGTATTACTGATTTTGGAAAACATTTGGTAAATCAATCTCAATTAAGGAGCTTCGCTTTTGACGGCCTACAAATCAGCCTTTTAAATTCACAAGGCGGAATATGTAAACCAAGAACTTTTGCTGCAGCGCTTTCAATTCGCACCGGTCATACTCCTGCCGATAAAGACCCGTTGTATGAAGACAAAATTGGCGAGGACGGATTTTTACGTTATAAATATATGAATGGTGGCGCTGAGGCTTGGGGAAATGTCGCGCTTCGTACTGCATTCGAACTTGGGTTACCACTTATATGGTTTTTTACGATTAAACCGGGGCAATATCTGCCGATATATCCAGTTCAAATTATTTCAGACGAGCCTTCAAAATCAGAGATAACCGTACAAATCGGTGAAATTACGACTTACAATTCGACAGTGACATCATCGGGCTTGATTTTAAAGAGCCACAGGGAGCAATTGGTCAAAATTCGAGTTCACCAACCTATTTTTAGAGAACGCGTTCTGTCGGCATATGAAACAAAATGTGCCGTGTGTCAGCTAAGGCATTCCGAGTTGCTTGATGCCGCCCACATAATTCCCGACAGCAGAATAGACGGGTTGGCCATAGTTCCAAACGGTCTGGCCCTCTGTAAAATCCATCACGCTGCTTTCGACAGAAACTTTATCGGCATACAACCAGATCTTACAATTAAAGTCAGAAGCGATTTACTACTAGAAAAAGATGGTCCCATGTTGCTCCACGGAATACAGGAACTTAATGATCAAAAAATTCATATTCCAAAACATAAGCCTTCAAGACCGGACGAAAAAAGGTTGGAACGTCGTTTTAATGAGTTTTTGAATGCTAGTTAACAGATAAGCCATTATTTTAAAAATAGCTTAGACGGAAACCGTCTTGCTAGTTCATATACTTTGACTTAACAAAATGTACTCGATAAGTTTAAAGAAACGTCGTAATAAGACATTTAATAAAACAAATCATTACTAGGGTAATCCACGGATATCTATACGCACTAGAAGATACAAATGCCAATTAATTAAAGTACAAAACCATTGCCTGTCTCTTAGGTGTAGCATCGTGCCTGTAAGAATAAAACTTTCCGCTGCACTTGGTGCAATCATCTACTTTAAAAACCATGCTAACGTTTAGTTCTTGCATTGTCCTTTCAATGCAATAGCCAATATCCAAAGAAGCTTTGTTGTCGGCTGTTTTAGACCTTGCCTTATGCCCGTAAAGTAAAATTAATCTGTTTAGTTCTTCTTCACCGAATTCATAGCATTCCGGTCCTATATTGGGTCCGATAACGGAATAAATTTCATTCGCCCCGGTCATGGTTAATTCATTAACGGTTTTTTGAATAATTTGATTTTCCAATCCTCGCCAACCACAGTGAACAACTGCTATAGTCCCATTGTCGCCGATTAGTCCCACATTTCCACAGTCAGCCACAAATACCGCCAAAGCGCAGTTTTTATTTTGACTAATAAGCGCATCCCCATCTCCAAGAACTGCGTCTGTGTGACAGTCTAGAGGTACACCAATAACATTGTTTGAATGGATCTGGTTTAGCGTCAACCAAGGCTTATCGACTATTTCGTGTCGAAGTTTGACGGTTTCTGTCCTATCTAAATTAAAATAGCCTAAATCTCCATCAGATTTATCAGTTATTACTGCTTTTATTCCGAAAGGAAGTTCGTTTAAAACTATTGTAATAATTTGGCTCCAGATATCACTTTAGAAATGATGGTATGTCGAGGTCGTCGTCGTCGACGTGAACATCGCCACTTGCAAAATCAAAGTCGCTTTGCGAGCTATCTTCTGTTTCGGCGTCAAAAAGTCCTAGACCGGAATTGGTCGAAGCAGATTGCTTTTGCCTCGTATCGTCCCAGCGATCAAAACCAGCGGCTATAACGGTTACCCGTACCTTATCGCCTAAAGTATCGTCCACGACATTACCAAAAATTATATTTGCATCAGGATGAGCAACACCTTGAATAATTTGAGCGGCCTCGGTTAGTTCCAACAGCCCCAAATCACGAGAAGCGGCTATATTCAACAGAACTCCCTTTGCTCCTTCGATAGAAGCTTCAAGCAGAGGTGAAGTAATTGCATGGCGAGCCGCATTCACAGAACGGTTCTCTCCAGACGCAACTCCAATTCCCATTATTGCAGTACCCGCATTGCTCATAATAGCCTTTACATCAGCAAAGTCAGTATTAACCAAACCCGGTATTGTAATAAGATCGCTGATGCCCCTTACGCCTTGAAGCAAGACATCATCGGCCATTGAAAATGCTTGCTCAACGGTTGTCGACTCCGTAGCAACCGAAAGAAGCCTCTCGTTGGGGATTACAATTAAGGTATCGACTTTTTCTTTTAAATTCTGAATTCCAGTTTCGGCTTGCACAGCACGCCTTCTGCCTTCAAAGTTGAACGGTCTGGTTACGACACCAATTGTCAAAGCCCCTGCTTCTTTTGCAATCTCAGCTACAACTGGCGCAGCTCCAGTTCCAGTTCCGCCGCCTTCACCTGCAGTGACGAATACAAGATCCGCGCCGTTTAACACATCTTTAAGTTCTTCCAAATGTTCTTTTGCGGCATTCTCGCCGACTGCTGGATCGCTACCGGCACCCAGCCCACGGGTAAGTTTACGACCTATGTCCAACCTCACAGAAGCATCCGAAGCCTGAAGTGCCTGTACATCAGTATTGACCGCAATAAATTCTACATTTTGCAGACCGGCGGCAATCATTCGATTAACGGCATTTACACCCCCGCCGCCTACTCCGACGACCTTAATTACAGCTATAAAATTCTGAGTTCCTGATATGCTCATTTGAAGCCTCTGCCTCCCCGGATTCCTTATTCTAATTAATAAATTTTAAACCTAAACAAACGGTTTATATTTAAATTCAGCCTTTACGACTATTTACTATACTACTTGACGTTACTACGGGCGAATTTGGAATACTCACATCAATTGTCTGATTTGGTAAAAGTGATCCGTGATTCACAATTGCCAGAGCCTCCAACAGTTTTTCTTTAATATCGTTTGCAGATCCCAAATATATAGTGTTATTTGATCCTAACACAATCGAAAGAGAATTGTCACTTTGGACAGTCTCTTTAATGGCAATAGGACCTAGTATGCTTGGTACAATTTTAGCAACATTTAAAGCGCCGATGGCAAAAGAACCTAGGTTTTGTCCGGCTGTCAAATTTGATCCTAAATTATCAATTTCAAACAAATTTGGCGTAGGTTGACTTTGAATTTGCAGTATTCTTCCAAACTGATCAACCAAGGCATATCCGAGCTTACCTAGGTTTATTTGTGCGATTGCAACCCTGTCTGTAACTGTTATAATTATCTGATTGGGCCAGTCTCTTTTAATTGACGAGGACATAACCCACGGTAGGGCATCAATCTGTTTTTCCACTTGTCCGTAATTTAACAAGAAAAGCTGAGGCTTCTGTGCATATAGATTGCCCGCTATCAATATTTGATTATCTGTTTCATGCTGATTGCCTTGGATAACAATATCAGTAATCTGTGTAATCGGAGAATAGATTACGACAATGTAAGCAAACAAAGCTAATAACAATACGCAGAGCGCAATCAGATATCCTAAGCGTTTTTTATTTTTCTGTTTGACAACTTCGCTTCGGCGCTGTCGTATCTTTGGATGTATCCTGACTTTTTTCTGCTGTTTTTTAGTATCACCCATCAGTCGAAACCTATTAGTTTAAGTTCAGGCTTTAGCTCATAGCCAGTTTTATCTTTTACAGTTTCTATCAAATAATTGATTAAAGAGTAGACGTCGCTCGCTTTACCGTTTTTGTCAGCCTGTATGAAATTTCCGTGCTTTGAAGAAACCTCTGCGGTTCCCATCCTGTAAGATTTCAACCCAAGTTCGTCGATGATTTGACCTGCAGACCTGTCGGCCGGATTGACAAAAACCGAACCGGCATTTTGTCCCCCTGGCTGATTTTCGCGTCTCCACTTAACTATTTCATCAATCTCCCATTTAAGCTCTTTGGAATCACCAATTTCAAGCTTATGTGTAGCCGACAACACGACTTGATTATTGGCTAAATTCGAAAACCGATATCTCAGATCTAGATCCCCGGTCATTACAGTTTTTACAAGTCCCGAACCTAAGTCAAAAATTTCTACCTCGACTAATGTATTGACTGTTTGGGAACCGTGACCGCCAGCATTAGTTTTGATCGAACCACCTACCGTTCCGGGTATCCCTACCGCCCATTGAAATCCGGAGATACCCAATGCGGCTAATTTTCTGGCCAAACTCGGAAGCATAACGGAACCTGATGCTTTCACCAACGGGTGAGAAGTGTCAACGTCTTGAGTATTAACGCGTTTAAACTTTTCATCTGCGATCAAACACAACCCTGCAAAACCCTTGTCTGAGATTAATACATTACTTCCAGCTCCCAATACAAAAATTGGCACTTCGCATTCGTCAAGTATTTTTGATACTGCATCCAACTCTTCGCAATTCCCGTAAACAAATGTCACGGCCGCATTCCCTCCGACCCTGTAAGTAGTTCGGGATCCTAAATTAAAGTTTTCAATTACCTTCGAAGGATAGGACTCGACCAGAGCATCTTTAAGAACTTTTAATCTATCTGATATATCTCTAATATCTGCGGCCGACATTTTCTATATACTTTGCATATTGAATAGTGGGCCATTGAGGATACATCCAATAGCACCTAAACCAACCGTAGCATTAGCACCGACCACGTTGTCTTTATAACTGTTGATTATGCAAATACGATCCATATGTCGATAGCTAAAAAGGTGGGAGGAATAATCGGTCATTTAATATTATTTTCGGTGTTGAATAAATCTTTTTAGCCCAAAAGCCCCTAATCGGTTTCGATCAAGAACCAAGTTCAAAGCTATAATTGACAAGTTTTTCACATACGCTCCATTATTTCATCAGGCAATGTTGTCAGATCACCCGCTGTTAACGTCAATACGATATCATCTTTGTCAATTACATTTAAAAGCTCTTGAATAAGTTCGGCCCTTGAGCTAATGTAATAAGCCTGTGTGATCTTTTGAGTTTTTTGAAAATGATCTTTTACAACATCATAAACCAATTCTCCGCTTATCCCCGGAATCGGTTGTTCTCCGGCACTGTAAATATCAGTAATGTATACAACGTCGGCTTCATCAAAGGCTTCGGCAAAATCTCTATAAATAGATTTAACCCGAGTATAACGATGCGGCTGAAATACCACTATAGTTCTTTGTTTTTTTAACTGTTTTGCCGCATGAACTGTGGGGCGAATTTCTCCAGGCAGGTGGGCATAATCGTCAATAAACGTAATGTCATTTTTAACTCCGCGAAATTCAAAACGCCTAGAAATCCCACCAAAAATATTTAATGCCGACTTAACTGCTTTTAAATCTATCCCTAAAGCAATTGCGGTAGCAGCAGACACGGCAGCATTGTAAACGTTGTGATAACCATATAGCATTATTTCAAAATTTTGAGATGCCTTTTCAGCTTTAATGTTAAGACTAAATTTTGATCCATCTTCATCGAATACTACATTTTCAATCCTAAAATCGTCCGACGGTCTGAAACCAACGGTATAGAGATTTTGCCTGTCTACAACATTATCTAATATCTCAGTCGGTCTATAGTCGTAACTTTGTTTGGCATTACCATTTTTGCCATCTCCAATTAAAGGCATGTCAGATTCTTCTTGATCCATAAATCCAGTTCCCACTACCTTAATTTTCGAGTCCGACAGAAACTTACAAAAGGCCTTCTGAAGATGGAAGAAATCTCCGTAATATTCTAAATGATCCGGCTCAACCGAAGACACCACACCTACATATGATTTTAAGTGAAGAAAACTCCCGTCGCTTTCGTCCGCTTCCAACACAAGATATCTGCCCGAATCCCAACCTGCCGAAGAGCCTACCTCATTTATTTCGCTTCCGACTACGAAAGAAGGCATTTCATTGGCTTTATGTAATATTAAAGTTATCAGCGATGTAATCGTACTTTTCCCGTGTGTCCCCGCCACGCCAATAGTATCTTTTAAGGTCGACAGCGACCCTAGGATTTCCCCTCTGTGTCTTAAGGGTATGGATTGGTCCACGGCCGATACAATCTCAATATTATCTTTAGGAATGGCAGTCGAGTACACAACCACATCTTTGTCGGTAACATGATCGGCGCTCTGTCCTTTATATACCTGAATTCCGTTGGCTTCCAATTTTTTTAGAATGGATAAATCTTTAATCTCGCTACCGGAAATCCTGTGCCCAGCTTCATTTAATACTAAAGCCAAGGCGCTCATGCCTGTTCCACCGACTCCGACTACGTGAATTCGTTTGGGTTCGGTAAGGTCTATCAGCGAATTTGTTCCAACTTTTGGCGAAACGTTCATAATGTTGATTTTAATTTCTAACGGCTAGTCGGATAATAATTTTTGCAATTTTATGTCCTGCATCTTTTACACCGACACTTAATGCTTTGCGGCTCATTTCACCCATTTTCGCGGGATCTGCCAACAGATTAATTATAGTGTCGCTTAGAAGTTCGACCTGTAAGTCTTTTTGCTCCATTACCAGACATGCTCCTTGTTTTTCATAGGTAATTGCATTAAAATACTGGTGATTCCTGGGAGCATTGGGTAGCGGCACCATAATCGAAGGTATGCCGATAGTTAATATTTCAGCTACGGTTGAAGCCCCCGATCTACATATAATTAAGTCTGCAATTTGATACAAAAGATCCATTTTGAGCTCAAAGCCTTTTAATGTATAGCCAGTTACGGGCTCTTTTGGCGGTTCGACTTCATTAATCCCACGGTTGCCTGCAATATGATAGACATTTATTTGCTTTAAGTTACATCTTGCCAAAGAATCTGCCCGATTGAGCCTAGCGGCCAATTCGGGCACCATATCATTTAAAGCTTTAGCTCCAAGAGAGCCTCCCATGACAACCACAGTTTTATCGCCGGTGCCATCGCTACGATCACCATTCCCCGGCAATTGCGATCCATTAAAGCCAGTGATACCCAGCTCGCTTTTAATCAAAAGCGCACTTGCTTCTGTTATTACAGCCCTTCTATCGACCGTGTCGACAATTTCGGCTCTAAGAGGTATACCGACAAATTGAGATTTTTTTAAACCGGTATCTTTAAATCCGTCTGCCACTATATTTGCAAAAATACTCCCAAATCGAACCGCCAAACCGGGCGCTTTATCTAAATTAATCTGCAAAATAGGTTTTGAATTTAACTTTGCCCCAAGTATTCCCGGCACGCTTGCGAATCCTCCAACAGCCACGACTACATCTGGGTTGATGGATTTAACTTTTTTATAGCCCTGAATAACGGATCTTAACATTGAAACTATTGCCGACAAGAGCTCTAAATTTAATTTGCGATTTAAAGGCTTGTTGTCAAGTTCGTGAAGTTTAAAATTCGTACCTTCAAGCAGTTTTTTATCCTGACCACTTTTAGAACCCAAAAATTCAATATTAGCTCCACTCACTCCACAAACAATCAAAGCCTGACAAATTGCCAATGCAGGCATGATGTGGCCGCCAGTTCCCCCGCCAGCGATTAATACCTTTAACTCTTTAATTTTCTCTTTTGAAATCTCTGCCTCGGGTGCTTCGCCTAAAGACATTCTGTATCCTCGTTTGTTAAATAAATTACGCAATTGAGATACTCAGCCTTAAGTCTTTGGCATTCACAAACAATCGACGATTGTATCATTGCCATACTAGTATGTATCCGTTTTCGGAGATGTCTGTCTAATAAATTCAATATATCTCAACCAATTTCGTAAAGCTTCAAATTATCTAAACCATAGATTCCATAAAATTGCCAAATACAATAATAGCTACGAGACAAGCCGTTAAGTAAAAGCTTAAATAAAATTGGAAAGACTGGGATAGATAATGGTAAATTTTAGTGACGCGACGGTCATTTATGTTCGTCAAGCAAGATATTTCCAATTGGATCAAAAGTTAATATTACAAAACTTAGAGCTATGGTTGCACGGGAAATGCCTATTTTTGCAATACTGGCTCACTAAGAAATCCCATTAAATCTCTAAGAAATCCCGCACTCCATAAACTGGAACAAAGCCCCTGATCAGCCCTGAAGTACTGTTAAATCTGGTTGCCAATACCACAACAAAAACCAGCCTTACAGTTCAAGCGCAACGTGACCTGGGAAACTATCCTAAAGGAGTGAATGTCTCAAATGGGAAGTTCTCCTCCATCTATCTCGTGCGCAACGGTTTCCATGGAATACGATAATACTCAATATATTCAAGAGGCAGCTGTAAGGTAGGCCACTGGTTCGGTGGATAACTTACATTACCATCACCTTGCCAGCGGCCCCCGATCAAACCGTGCATGCCGTTCTCTGGCACACGGCTTCCCGATATCATTCATCTCTAGCATTCA
>JAJZNL010000053.1 GCA_021852345.1 Actinomycetes bacterium | reverse complement strand
TGCTTGGAGCTTTATGACAGTATGGCCGGATAATTTAACAACCGAAACTATAACTTCAGACGTCAACTGGACTGGAGCAAATCAAACTGTAGCAAATGCCGATAATATTACACTGCCTCCTGTAGGATCAACAAACCAAGGAAAGATTAACTTAACCAATGCATTTGGATCAACAAACCTAATCTTGGATGTATACGGTTACTACGCTTAGACTTTAGTAGTGCTACTTGACGATGAGACCAACTTTATATTGTGAGTTTTCTAGTATTTAAATTTGCTTAAGAATATGATTAATAGATACGGAGCTATCTATGATTTAGGCGTTTGACTAATTCTCAATTTTATTTCATGAAACTATTGTGTCAAGATCGCTTTTAATATGTATTTCGATTGAAGCTTATTTGGTCAATTAATTTTAAAATAGCAAATAAATTTGTATTTTACCGGATTAAAATCGACTGGACATTGCTTGTTTTGAATATTCCGCTAGCGGTACTTAGTACTTATCAATACGCAATGTCGATAAAAACTGGGTAATTCTTGAATTGAGTAGGGGTTGACGCTAAAGTTGTAGTAAGATGTTTAAATTGCGATTTTAACCAAAATTGCTGTTTGCTTTAAAAAGTAGCAGTGAGTTTTAAGTTTGTGGTATTTAAATAGTTTTTTTTGAATTAGCAAATATAAAAAACAAATATAAAAAATAAGAGTGGAATTTAATCTAAAGTAGTCTTTTGTCAAGATATTAGTGGACGACGGAGATTGTTTAAGTAAATCTAGCTCGACCTAATTAAATGCTCAGACTTATGGTTGTGAACTGGATTAGATCGAAATTTAATTTGATTGAAGACGAGTATAAATCGCGAGAAAATTTGTATTTATGAAGCTACGTAAATTTGTAATAGTCGATCAAGCCGATAAGTTTGAGCGAAAAAAAAATCGACGAAGGCATAGGTCGCCAAGAAGATATCTATTTTCTGACGGCAGTAACGTATTGTCTACCCTGCCTAAGCAGTTGATACTCGCATTAATTTGTTTGTGTGTAATGGTGGCAATGTATCCTTCTAGCAGGTCAAGGTCTGTCGCAATGTCTAAAGTTGCAACGGTACAGTCTTTGCAGCAACAGGCGGCTCAAATTGCCAATCAAATTACCACTGAAAATAATAAGTTAGATCAGTTGGATCAACAGTATTTGACAGCTCAGCAAAACTTGAAAGTTATTGACCAGAATATTTCCAATACTCAAAGTCAAATAGAAGGGTTGACTAAATCACAGCTTGCTATTAAGGCGCAAATACGACAGGAAGCTTTAGCTGCATATGTCGAAGCTGAATCGGGGCAAGGACTTAGCTCGGTGTTAAATTCTAATGCCGTTACTATTGGACTTAAAGAAACATATCTTGAATCAGCTACAGGAAATTTAAGTGCATCGGTCGCACAACTGGTTGATGTTCAGAATAAGTTGAATGCTCAAGAGAATTCATTAACTCAGCAACAAGCTTCTGAACAACAGCAAGTTAATAGTTTAAATCAAGCCAAAAATCAAGCTACTCAAATTCAGACAAATTTGGTTAATACCGAAAACGGTTTGAAGGGACAAATTGCTACTATGGTTGCACAACAGCAAGCTGCAGCCAGAGCTGCCGCTGCTGCAGCAGCAGCAGCGCGATTTAGACAGGAGCAAGCGGCCCAGGCAGCAGCCTTGGCGGCAGCGGCAATAAATTCTAATAGAGCGAGCTATAATATTCCGATAGTTGCTGGTTCTGGTGCGGGGGCAGCTGCTGTTAGAGCCGCAATGTCTTATATAGGAGTTTGGTATCAATGGGGCGGAACTTCGAGAAATGGCGTTGATTGCTCTGGACTGACTATGATTTCATGGGAGGCTGCTGGAGTGCAACTTCCGAGGACTGCACAGGAGCAGTATTATGCAACTGCTCACGTGGCGCTTACTAATCCGAGTCAGTGGCAGCCTGGAGATTTGGTATTCTACGGTTATGGGATCTCAGATATATTTCACGTAGCTATGTATATAGGTGGAGGACAGGTAGTTGAAGCTTTGCAAACTGGAACCCAAGTGCAGGTTGATTCATTGTTTTATGCAGGTACTCCGGTGGCCATCGGGCAACCATGAAACCAATTCCAGTATCTTTTAAAATTGGATTTTTAACGATACACACGTATGGAATAGGCTTAGCAATTACCTTTTACATAGGTTATAAGTTATTTGAGCGGGCTCTAAAAAAACGTCATTACGATGTCGAATGGCTTTCTACTGCTTTTATTTGGATAATAGTATCGGCGATTATAGGCGCAAGAATTGTAAGCGTTGTAGCCAATATTAAGTATTATTCTAGCGACTGGGTTCAAGTGTTTGAGATCTGGCAGGGAGGCGTATCTTCTTACGGTGGTCTGATAGGAGGGTTTTTGATAGGATTGCCTCTTGTTCGACGGAAACTTCCGGAACTCAAGCTTGCTGAAGCATTGGATTTGGTGGCTCCGATATTGGTTATATGTTGGAGCATAGGAAGACTTTTAGGTCCCCAGGTAATGTATAGGGGAGGGGGACGAAGAACGAGTTTGTGGATCGGAATGGAATATGCTGGAGAAGTTGGGAAACGACTACCTGTTCCCATATTTCAGGCAATTGAATGTTTTATTGTTTTCTTGATATTAGTATACATTGTTAAGCGCCAAAAACGAGCCGGAAAAAAGCGAGACTTCATTGTAGTTCTATCGGCGGTGTTTTTTTGGGATATTACTCGGTTTTTCGATGAGTTCTTATATCTAGATAGACCACAGAGGTTGTGGGACGCTGTAGAGGTATTCAGTTTGGTCTTAGTGGCAATTTCGGGTATATTGATAGTTATCATTAAACGCAAAGCAGAATTAAAAGATTTTCGAGAAAGTCATTTAGCACCCGAAAATCTTAAGGAGCAAGAGATTGAAGCTAAAGGCGAGACTTCAAGTGAATCTGAAACCGTCGAAGCCGAACAAACTCAGCAATAAAATTCTGTAGCTACAATTCGATTTGGGTAAGTGAAGTTTTAGTTTTCACACGTACAAATATGATTAAATGCAAATGTGTTTTTCATTGTGTCATGGGTCAGACTCAATGAATCGTGACTTATTTACTTGATTCGTAATGGGCGTCGGGCGCAGCTGGACAGTTGATAATGTTATTTCTCTGAAGTAGCATTTTTTAATTTGGCGTGGTTTATCGATGGCACCCAATTTAATTTTTCAATTTGTTGGAGCAACCAATAGCTTTCATATATTGAGCCCAGATAGGTGTAGTGTATCCCATCTGGAGTACGTATTTCTACGCCGTTGACCACCCTCATATAATTATTAGGCGCTGATATATGAGCACCGTACTTAATCACACGAACTGTATTTGGATGTTGTGCGGCAACTTGATCCTCAAGTTGATTAAGGCTATTTACTCTTTGTGGATCATCCTGTGGCCACAAAGATGTCTCTGACATTAACCCGTGATAGAAGTAAGGTGAATTCAATATGACGACCTTTGAATTGTTCGCCGAAAGAATGGTAATCGCCTGATTTAGATTTTCCATAAATAATTGGTTGTATTGTGGATCGCCTACGTGTTGAAATGTTCCATTCAGCATTCTCGAAATTACATCCCACGGACCGATTAATAGTACCGATATGCTCGGTTTCGTAGTAGCAACCGATTGGGCGTAATCCTGTTGCCAGCCATAACAATTAGATGCAGTCGGCAGTGTTTTTCCAGTATATCTTTGGGGCGAATTCGTTACCAATCCGCACCCCACAATTGATCCGTCGTTTAAAATATAACCAAAATTAAGCTGATTTTTTTGAAAGCCAACTGCCATTACCGTGGCGGTGGAGTCGCCGACAATTAGCATCTTTTGATAGCTGGAATATCGTTTCAACTTGGGAGGGACAAAGGGTGCGAGCTTAATCGGATTTATAGATGTGGTTGTTGTTGATGCAATATCTACCGCAGTAAAGGTAAGGTGCTGATTCGAACCTCCGAAGATACAATAAGAAAGATTTTTGTTACAAGTCTGAAAGGTTATGTCTGGTACGTTGACTAAGTTGCTATTTAATTGATTGAAGGTATTGTTTTTCGCAAAATAATTTAGAGCCGTGCTTTTGTTTGTTTTAGTACCCCCAGTAATTAAACATAGTAAGTTTTTGTTGCAATTTATGTTTGCAGCAGACCCGATATTTGCTGGCAATTTGACAGTTGTAATGGTTTTGAAGTCATTTGAAGTCTTAATTATCACAGGAATCGTGCTGTCGGCCATTCCGACTGCAAAGCACAATTTTGACGTTGCGCATGATATTGAAGTGACAATTGAAATATAGTTCGGTAATTGAATATAGTTTACCGTGTTTGTTTGTGAGTTAATGAATCCTATGTAGTTTTTTAAGTCGTTAAGTGTTGTCTTTAGGAGTAATCTATTATTTGGAACACTGTCCGTGCCCGAAATTAAACAGAAATCGCGGGCATAGCAGTATGTGATTGGTTCTAATGAAAGGCCGATGTCTTTTCCCAGCGGTTTAATGGGGGTCCAGGTTTGGCCAAAGTTGGAAGTGCTCTCAAGTATGTTTCCGTTGGTAACTACGTCTACTGATCCAATACAGAATTCAGTGCTATTGCAGCTTAAAGATGACAGCAGCGGGCGCTTTGACGACAAAGCAATTAAAGTCCATGTCAGGCCTCCATTTACGGTGTACATTATGTAACCGGCTAACCCTAAAAATGTATTCACCGCTACCATACAGTCGGTTGCGGTAGGACACACGATTGAGTTGACAACATCTATTTTTTTGGGGATCGATAATATCGTCCAATTGCGTCCAGAATCTGTAGATTTAACAATAACGGGAGACTGTGAAAATACTGAAGAGCCGGCTGCGTAACATGTTTCATAGGTAGGACAGCTAAGGGAATTAAAAGAATTTACAAGTTCTGTTGAAGTTTGATTTATTTTGGAGATTTCAACCGGTAAATTTAATTTAGGATGTCTAGACAGAGTCTTATCTATTAAGACTGTCACGCCGGCGATTAATACAAGCGCAATCAGCAAAATTACTTTGATTCTGAATTTTGAACTGGGAGAAGCTTGTGTGATTTTGGCGGCTAGGGTCATTAAGTAGGCAAACTATTTGCAAAGTAAATAAATAAAATCTCAATAAACATTATATTTGCAAATCTCCATCAAATAATGCTTCACCAAATTTGAAATCTTGATTCGGGTAATATTAGAATTAAAAATCGATAATGTGTGACTTTATCTATGGGGTTAAAAGTATCTCTAGAGTCCAAAATGATAAGTTTTATACGGATTTTATCTCTCTCGTTGGGAATAAGTCAGTCTTAAGCCCACTTATTGAAGTCTTTGCTATCCGAATTTAAAGTTACCGTATTAATAGTAGAATTGAAGTGTTCTAGCAAAAAGTCTAAAGTTTAGTTACATTTAAATGGAGAGTGAAAAGTGAATTTTGCATTTACTGATGAGCAAGAAGAGTTGCGCAAATCAATTAAGCGTTTTTTGGAAGACAAATCTCCCATATCTGCCGTGCGCGATTTGATGGAGTCCGAAGAAGGTTTTGACAGAGACATATGGTCTCAGATGGGCAATCAGCTGGGTCTTCAAGGGATCGTTATACCCGAAGAGTATGGAGGATCAGGCTTTAGCTATGTAGAACTTCTCGTTATATTCGAAGAACTGGGACGAACATTGGCATGCGTTCCATTTTTTTCCACAGTCGGCCTTGCCACGGGTACTTTGTTATCGACAGACGATGCTGATGCCAGAAAAGACTATCTTTCCTTAATCGCATCTGGAGATAAAATTGCCACTGTAGCAATTTCTGAAGATTCTGGTCGCTTTGATGCAGACGGGATAACATTGACGGCAGATAAGTCAGGTGATGGTTTTGTACTTAACGGACATAAATCATTCGTGGTTGATGGACATACAGCAGATTTAATTTTGGTTGTTGGTCGAACGTCGAATGGAATATCGCTTTTTGGAGTGGAGTCTGGTGCCGCGGGTTTGAATAAGCAACCTTTGGCCACCATGGATCAGACCAGAAAACAGGCGCGACTCGAGTTTGATAATGTTCCAGCCAGGTTGATTGGTCAGGAAGGAAACGGATGGAATACTGTTGAAAAAGGTTTGCAACTCGCCGCAGTATGTTTGGCGGCCGAGCAGCTTGGCGGCGCACAAGTGTGTCTGGATATGAGCGTAGAATACGCAAAAAATCGGATTCAATTCGGTAGGCCTATCGGATCTTTTCAGGCTATTAAGCATAAATGTGCCGACATGCTTTTACAGGTAGAATCAGCTAGGTCAGCAGCCTACTACGCTGCCTGGGCTGCACAGGAAAATTCAGAAGAATTACCTGTGGTCTCTAGCTTGGCGAAGGCATTTTGCTCCGAAGCTTTTTTTCACTGTGCAGGTGAAAATATTCAAATTCATGGTGGAATCGGATTTACGTGGGAGCACGACGCCCATCTCTATTTCAAGAGAGCTAAGTCTTCGGAACTTATGCTTGGTGACCCGAGCTACCATCGCGAGCTAATGCTTCAAAGATTGGGAATTTAATTCCAGGTCATTAATCGGGGAGCACAACTGGTGCTGGTTACGGTCGCACTGCCTATTGCAGTCGACGAGACCCATCAATGTGTTCAAGAAGTTTTGATGCGTCATTTTTAGGGTCGGTCGAATTGGTTAAGTAGCGAACGACAACAAAGCGCGATGCGCCTGCATCTATGTAGCCATCTACTGTTTTTATGTTGACGTCTCCGGTTAAATACCAAGGAATTTTACAAGTATCTGCAATATAACGAATGTAGTCAATACCGGTACCAGGCCTATTGGGTTTAGTCGGTGTTTCCACTACTGGACCCGCTGAAATGTAATCTATCGGTTCGTTGATTGAAGAGTTATAATCTTCAAGGCTGTGCGTTGACAGACCCACAATTTTATTGTCTCCGAGGATCTTTCTGCATACGGATGGAGGTATGTCGTCTTGTCCGACATGTACACCGTCGGCATCTACATGTACTGCTATATCGGGTCTGTCGTTGACTATAAACAACGCCCCGTATCTTTTGCAAATCGCTTTCATCTCAAACGCTGCCGCAATAAGCTCTTTATCGTTCAGCGTCTTGTCGCGTAATTGAACGATATCTACTCCACCTCTTAAAACATCTTCCAAAAAGCTGTTCATATTGGATATATAAGGACAGCAGAGATATAGCTTTCTATCGTCCAGTAATTTGATTGAATTTGAGTTCATATTGACAGGTTTTCTGATTTGCAGATAGGCGCACTTTAAATTGTAATGATCGTTGTTTGCAACGGTCGATACAATAAATATATTTCGCTATTTTGGAATTTATGATTTTACGCTTCGCGCCTTTAAGGATTTCTTCATTTCTCTCACTTTATGGTAGGCAAGTTCGGAATCGATATCAGCAACTGAAAGGTACACATTTTTAGTACCGTATGGATCGCTGACTTTTTGCCAGTTTGATGGTTTGATATTGAACTGTTTAGCTAACAGAGCTAAAAATATTTTGGCTTTCTGTTCTCCGAAACCTGGCAGTGACTTTATGTTGATTAAAATTTGCTCGGCGGTCAGATTCTTGTCCCAAATTAGCTCAACGTTAGAATTAAATTCTTTTATGACTGTCTCAGTCAAAGACTTGGCTCGTTCGGCCATTGACTTTGGAAACCGGTGCAATGAAGGCGATTCAGAAAACACCGATACCAGCTCCAAGGTATCCATTTTGTTTATCAATTTGGGAGTTAATCGCGCGTTGAGTCGTTGCTCCAAGAGATACGGACCCATAAATGCTCTTTGGAGGGGTATCTGTTGGTCCAACATCATCGCCAATAGCAACGCGAAAGGATTGGTATTTAAAAGCGCATCGGCTTTATCGTCAAATGTAGGCGTAAATGTCATATTGTTATTTCCTGTACCTTAATAATTGAACTAATGTCGATCCATCAGCGCTTGTTGAATCTTAAACATGTCTTTGAAGGCCGGGTCCGTTAGCAGATTCGTTTTGTCTAACATTCTGATTGCCTGGGTTGCAATGTATCGGTAGTCGATCTCAAAGTAGTCCCTTAGAGCATCTCTACTGTCTGAAAGTCCAAAACCTTCGGTTCCTAAAGTGGCATAAGGCAACCTCATATACGGGGCTAGAAGATCTGGAACCGCCTTCATAAAATCGGTTACAACAATTATGGGCGCTTCGATTTTGTCTTGAACCGTGTCTAAATATGATTTCTTATTTTCACCGGATATCTCGTTTAAACGTTTTTGACGCATTGCAGTTTCCCGTAATTGCTTTATAGACGTAAGAGACCATAACTCCGCATTGATGTCAAAAGACTTCAAAAGGTCTTTAGCCTTCATGGCTTCTTTAAACAGAGGACCCGAAAACCAAATTGCTACCTTTGGTAAGTCTTTGTCTCGGTTTCGATGTTCAAATAGATAGACGCCTTCGATTATCCCTTTTCGAATCTGTTTTAATCTTGAAGGAGTAATTTTAGGCATTGCGTAGTTTTCGTTATAGGTCGTAATGTAATAGATAAAATCCTTATCTGCTGAAATGATATCCTTTAAACCCTGTTCGACTATTACAGCAGCTTCGTAAGCAAAAGTGGGGTCATAGGCTTTTAAATGTGGGTATGCCATAGCGTACAGGTGAGACTGTCCGTCCTCGTGCTGTAGGCCTTCGCCGTTGTAAGCTGTTCTGCCAGCAGTGGCACCGAACAAAAAACCTCGTGCTCTCATGTCCAGTCCGGCCCAAATTAAGTCACCGATTCGCTGGAATCCAAACATTGAATAGAACAAAAAGAATGGAATCATTTGTCTGTTGACCGTCGAATAGCTTGTCGCTAGAGCATTAAACGCCGACATTGCTCCCGCTTCAGAAATACCTTCTTCTAATACCTGGCCTTTTGTAGTTTCCTTATATCTCAATATCAATTCAGCGTCGACAGATTTATAACGTTGTCCTGACTGGCTGAAAATTCCTAGTTCTGCAAACAGAGGTTCCAGTCCAAAGCTTCTACCCTCGTCGGGTACAATAGGAACTATAAATTTCCCGTTCGTCTTATCGCGAGTAAAATTCCGCAGCATTTTTGTAATGACTGAAGTTGTGGATACCTCAGCGCTTTTAGATCCTTCGTAAAATTCATCGAACAGTTTTGAATCGAAGAACTCCATAGATTTCTTAAAGTTTTGCCTTTGCGGTATAAATCCACCCAATTTACTTCGATTTTCGATCAAATAACTATATTCTTGCGATTCTGGATCAAGTTTGAGGTAGTCGGGAATATAGCCATTATCCTTAAGCCTGTCTAAGTCAATTTTGGACTCGAGCCCAAGTTTTAATGCCAGATCTACTATGTCCCCAGATACCATCTTCTTTACGGCATGAGCTGCGTTTCTGGATTCGATATGGACACCTAAATCCCATCCCTTAATTGTCTTTGCCAAGATTACACTAGGTTGGTTGCTATGATTAAAGGCTTTAAGATATGCGGCATATACTTTTTTAGGATCGTGGCCTCCTCTCGGTAATCTGGCAAGATCAGTATCACTGACGTCTTTTACTAACTCAAGAAGTCTGGGGTCGGTTCCAAAATACTCTTTGCGCAAAGAAGCTCCGTCCAAGGTGGCGATTTGTTGGTATTGACCGTCACAGGTACTTTCCAGTTTGTCTTCAAGAACCCGATCTTGGTCCTTGGTAAATAGTGGATCCCATTTGCTTCCCCAAATAATTTTTATTGTGTTCCAATTCGCACCTGTGAAAATGGATTCGAGCTCTTGAATGATCTTTGTATTGCCCCTTACTGGACCGTCAAGCCGTTGAAGGTTGCAGTTTACGACGAAAATTAAGTTGTCCAATCCCTCCCTGCCCGCCAGAGCTAATGCTGCCGATGATTCCGGTTCATCCATTTCGCCATCTCCAACAAAAGCCCATACTTTAGAGGAGCTTGCTGGTATTATTTCTCTGTTGGTCAGGTATTTTAATACATAAGCTTGATGGACGGCAGTTAAGGGACCCAATCCCATTGAAACCGTCGGAAACTGCCAGAAATTTGGCATTAACCGTGGATGTGGGTAGCTGGAAAGCCCATCTGTAAAGGCTTCCTGTCTAAAATGATCTAAGTGGGATTCCGTAAGCCTGCCTTCCAAAAAAGCTCTTGCATAGATCCCTGGGGAGCTGTGGCCTTGGAAATAAACAAAATCTCTGTTTTTGCTGTTTTGTCCTCTAAAGAAGTGATTGAATCCAACTTCGTACAGCGTAGCAGCCGAAGCGTAGGTGGCCAAATGTCCCCCAATGTTGGGTATCTTATGGTTTGCCCTTAACACTATCGATACGGCATTCCACCTGAGGTAAGCTCTAATAGTCTTTTCTATCGCTTGATTGCCGGGATAGTCTGGCTCTTCTTCTACGCCAATCGTGTTTTTGTAAGGAGTGTTGAATAATGCATACGTATCGCCGTAAATGGTCGTTGAGTAGGCATTTAAGCCACGCAACACGGTTTTGGCTTCGTTAGAGCCAATTGCTTTGATTAATTCATCAAGTGAGCTTTTCCATTCGCTGAGTATTTCGCCTATATGATCGTTACTGAAACTATTGCCCATACCAATGACAATTTTAATAAATAATTTGGAAGTGTGGTTCGTTTCTAACTATTATGCGGTTGCGTAATGAATAGCAGGGTTTCAAAAGGTCAATTAAAGTTTGTAGATAATTCAACAGACTAATTCATTGTAAAGGCTATGCTCACTGCCAAAGGCTACGGGTAACCGTAGAAAGTTATGGCTTCATCAAAATGGTGCGACCGTTACGGTCGTCCGATGGCAACTAACCCAAAGGTATACAGAGGTGCATATGAAACAAGCGTACCAGTATAGGCGGCCTGAATGATCGTATTTACTCCATAAGGTCCCGAGCCCACATACATTACAACGTGATCGATATCTGACGGTACATTGTCAAATGAAAAATTATAAAACAACAAATCTCCGGGTTTTAGTTCGCTTGCAGAAACAGGTGTGGATTCGGTATATTGATAGTAAGCAGAATGCAATAGTTTTATGCCAACAGAACCCCAGGCCAACATGGTTAAGCCAGAGCAGTCAACTCCAAACTGGGAAGCGCCTCCCCAAAGATATGGTACACCCAAATATGTCTCTGCATTTTTGACTGCAGCAAGACCTTGAGCCGCAGTTGCTTCAGGTAGTTCGTTATAGGTGGATCCTGGTGGATAAAGTCCGTCAGGAAGAGGAGTGACCGATCCGGGAATACTCGTTTGGGTTGAGCTGTTTGAACCTTCCGAGCTCGCGGTTGTATTACTTTTGTTGGTTGAAGTCGACGTGGATCCGCTTTGGGTAAGGTTGGATAAGGTCGAGGTTGTACCCAAGGAGTTTGATACATTTGAAAGGACGTTTGTATTGCCGGTTATAGAACTTACCGTTACGGCAACCGTTACAGCCTGTTGGGCTTTTTGTCGTGCCAAAGCAGCCGCTTGGGCATTTTTGGCTTGCTGTAACGCTAAAGCGGCTTGCTGAGCCTGTTGTGCAGCTTGCTGAGCTAATGCAGTAGCTAATTGACCTTTTATCTGACCCAATGTTTGTTGAGCAGCGTTGTTGGCTGTGGTGATCTGAGCCTTTTGCGAAACTAAGTTATTGGACTCTTGCTTGACCTTTATTAGTTCGCCCTGACGCACCTCCAATTGTCCGTTTAAAGCGTTTTCATCCGATTTCATAACTGCTATCGCTTGGTTCAAATTTGATGTGGCTTGGCTTGCAAATGTTTGTTTAAATCCAAAGTCTTTTTGGTCAGAGAGAAAAAAATTGGACACTTGATCTAAAGGGGACGCAATGATTAAAGCGGTAAGAGCCGCTTTTCGAAGATTGGCTTTGGATTGGTTCACCTGCGCTGATTTAGCGGTTATTAGAATCTGCGTTTGCTGAACTTGACTCTGAACTTGTGTCATTTGGATTTGAGTTTGATCGTACTGCTCGCTTATTGAATTAATTTGATTGTTTAGAGAAGATATTTGACTCAGTAGTTGATTTGCCTGTTGTTGTAGCGATGTAATTTGTGATGAATTGGGTGCGGCGGTAGCCGCATAGGCATTGTTTGTACCTAAAAATAGATTTGTAGTTGACAATGCAAGCATTATTGTTACCAATAATGTCAATGTAGCTAGCAAATTACCCTTTAGTCCGCTCGACAGTTTTTTAAATTTAAGATTCGCCAGCAATTTTGGCTGCTTAATTTCAGTTGATGAATGAGACGACCTAAGTTTGTAACCTAATAGTTGGCTTTTCGAGTTTTGGTTGCTAACGTATTTAGGCGTAAACTTTAAAAAGTCTGTATCTGAGCTGCCCTTATCTGAGGCTATGTCAACACCTAAATATAATTTTCCGTCTTTTATCATTATGTAAGACCTCGCATTGTACGTTTTGACCGTTCAGTTATATGTGGACCAAAAACATCTGCTAGTTGAGAAATTGTCACTTTCCAAAAATAGCAATTGAAATAAAGCAGAAAAAAATTATTGTCTCTGAAATACCTGGAATTTGTCGATACGTTTTTCTTAAATTTTAAGAGGTTGACAGACAAACCATGGTCTGAACTTATAAAAAATGAAGTTAAATTGGCGAAGTTATTGCGTTTTAAATTGCTTGCTTTGTGTCTAACAACCTTGCTATAGGCAAATTTGCCAAATAATATAATTTTAATTAAGATTTGGTCGGCGGTCATAATTTTCAAGATGTCTATAACTTTATTGTTAATCCAATAGCAAACCCTTAAAACTTAACCAAAAAATGTTTTTAGGTTCGTCTTAGACAAACAATCTTGTTCCGCCATGGCCGACAAATTGACTTAATTTCAGGCCACACCAAAATATTATGGCGCCAACCTTAAACCATCTAATCGATCTATCGACACAAACTACAACCTTACGAAACCGACCTAAGTAACAGAAAATAATATATTCTGTCCTTTCTCTCGTTTTTACCTTTATCTGGCTTACCCTCTATGAGCCTACCTTGACCAGTAATACTTTTTATCAGTCTTTTTAGTCTTTAATTAGTCTTTTTAATTTGTGCCGACCTCTGATACATCGATTCAGAATGTCAGTTTGTTGAGTCACTTCCTCACTAATTATTATATCGGCATATATGACCAAAAGTCAACTGTTTATTTTGATTTGAAAAACTTTGAAGTGTTTTTTATAATTTATTAATCGATTGATATTTAGAAAGCGAGAGTTACGTATGACATTGATAGTTGAAACAGGAAAGGGTAAGGTTAAGGGCTTTAAGGAAAATATCGGTGATAAAGGTGTTACGAAATTTTTGGGCATACCGTACTGTCAAAGTCCAGTCGGGGAGTTAAGATTTGCTCCCCCAAAACCTCATCCTGGTTGGGCGGGGGTGCTCGAAGCCCTTGAATATTCGAAAATTTCAATACAACCTCCGCCAGATCCGAGTCTTTCGATTCTGGATGATCCTTACAATATAGGTGAAGATTGTTTGACTTTAAATATCTACGTTCCTGGAGAGCCGTTAAGTCAATCCGATTCTTTAAAAAAGTCAGTTATGGTGTGGATTCATGGCGGCGGATTACTTTCGGGGGCTTCTTCTTGGCAGATGTACAATCCAACCAATTTGGCCATAAAAGGTGATGTTATCGTCGTAACGATTAATTACAGATTGGGAGCTTTGGGGTTTTTGGCGGTCAGTAGCGAGGAGTCTACAGGTAATTTTGGTGTATTGGATCAATTAGCCGCTCTTCGTTGGATCAAAGATAATATTGCTGCTTTTGGAGGCAACCCTGAAGATATAACTATATTTGGCGAATCGGCGGGATCGATGAGCGTATCGACACTTGTCGCGCTGCCACAAGCCAAGGGGCTTTTTAACAGGGCTATTTGCGAGTCGGGTGCGCCGGTTACTATGGATTTTGATAAAGCCGTGGGTTTGAAAGAGCAGTTTTTGTCCACCTTGGGTTTAAAAGACGATAAAGATCTTTTGTCGGTTTCCGCCGCCGATATTTTGTCCGTTCAGAATGATATATCTACACAGGTAGGTTATGATATATCACTACCTTTCCTGCCTATTGTCGACGGTATTTTAATAAAAGAGCACCCGTATGAAACATATAAAAAGGGTGAGGAGAATCCTGTAGATCTGTTGATAGGAACCAACAAAGACGAGATGAATCTGTTCTCGCTGTCGATACCTGATCTCGCTAAACTGAGTTTTGAAATGATTCCCGGGCTTTTTGCAAAAAGCCCCGATTTAATTAGTGGATATTCGGACATACCTCCCATTAGCTTGATTGATAAATATCGCGAGTTGTTGGATGATGATATAAGTCCACTGGAACTTTGGTGCAGTTTGGCTACTGACGTTGCATTTAGGATTCCCAGCATATGTATAGCTAAAGCTCACAGTTCGAATCACAGTGTTGACGACAAAGTGAAAACATATTTTTATCGGTTTGAATGGGTATCGTCATTTTTGTCCGGCAATTTGGGATCATGCCACGGTCTAGAAATTCCATTTGTCTTTGACTTGTTGAACCATCCATTTATCGGTATGTTTGCCGGTGCAGACCGTCCTGAGGCTAAAGGGCTAAGTGAGTTTATGACTTCTGCTTGGTACAATTTTGCAAAAACCGGAATTCCCAGCGCACGCTGGGATGCTTACGATGAATCTTCACAAAAAATTATGATTATAAATGCAGATTCAAAATGCGTAAAAGACGATTTGAATGAGTTCACAAAACTTTGGGATTAAAAATTTAGACGGAGTGCAAGTTGCTACATGAGTAGTTAATATTTTAAGGTGAGATGTATCTGCTTATACAGTTGGACCTAGATGACAAAAAATATAAAAAAGAGTACTTTTTTATTTGCTAAATTATTTGAAGTCCGAAATTGAAATGATTCGCATTTTGGGGACGTAGCCCAACCGGTAGAGGCAGGGCGCTTAAACCGCCTCCAGTGAGGGTTCAAATCCCTCCGTCCCCACTGCAAATTCTAAATGGTCGGTAATTATCGTTTTGATTCTGGTAGTGTTTAAAAGCCACTCTTGCTATTTAAATTTACCTAGAGGAAATTCTGAGTCTTAAGCGATGAACCGATCCAATAGTCGATTTGTGTAAAAAAATTTGATTTTTTTTTAAGGTTTGGGCTGTTGGATTTAAACTGGTTGTTGAGTTGGTTTGATTTGACTTCAATCTAAAAAACGGTAAACTTGCGCTGATTGAATCAAATTGATTAACGATTACAAATTGTAAATTTAAAGCAATTTTGTGTGACTTATTTTGAAAGTTTGAATTAGTATTATGTCAAAAGTAATGGCCGTAAGAGGCGCAACTACCCTTACCAAAGATGACTCTGAAGAGATGGATCAAAGGGTCAAAGAATTGATTCAGGAAATATATAGAGTCAATTTAATTGGCAAAGAGCAAGTTGTCAGTGCATTCGTAACCGCAACAGCTGACATAAAATCTAAGTTTCCAGCCACTTCAGCAAGAATTGGAGGGCTAGAAGACGTACCAATTTTAGGCGCGCAAGAAGTTGATATCGAAGGCTGTCTCCCGTTTTGCATAAGGGTGCTTTTGCACGTTAATATTTCGGATGATCACACTTATGCAAACCAGATGCGGCTTAAATCAGTCTATTTGCATGAAGCAAAAAAATTACGACCGGATTTAGCCGGCGATTAGTAACGGAAGCCTGATAAAAGTTGAATATTGTAGCATTTGACCTTAATGAGTGCCGTTCTAAAATGTCTTGTTTCGGCGTAGCTAAGGTTTAAAATTGTAATCGTGAATAGAGTGTCGATATCTTATGCCAATGCAATCTAAGACCGTTGCACTCATTTGCATAATTCGAAATACGCACCGAAATACGCATGCTGATTAATAATTTTATTAATGTGGCAGAAAAAATATAGATAGGACCTGACTAAACTACTTCAGCGAAAAAAAAATGGCGGACAATAATTCAGAACATTCATTAAACAAGGCTGTTGTAATCGGACTCGGATTAATTGGGGGATCCGTTGCCAAAGCACTTAAAGATAAGGGTTGCGAGGTTTGGGGAATCGATACAAATCATGAGAGAGAACAGGTATCGCTTTCAAAAGGTCTTATAGACCACGTCGGTGTCGATAGCCAAACCGACATAGTATTTATCGCTACTGTGGCATCCAAAGTCGTTTCTGCGTACAGACAGGTGTCAGATCACTTAAAGGAGTCTTGCATAATAACAGATGTGGCTTCGGTAAAATCCGAGATAGTAGATCAGATACGGGACCCCAGATTTATCGGGGGACATCCTATGGCTGGATCCGAGAAGATTGGTCCCGAAAATGCCAATTCATCAATATTTTTTGGAGCAACTTGGGTTTTGACTCCGACCGACATCACCTCTATGGATCTTTATTCCAAGCTTGCGGGAATCATAAGAGACGTTTTTGATGCGGATCCAATTGCTTTGTCGGTCGTCGAACATGATAACTTCGTTGCTCTGGTATCTCACGTACCATATTTGACAGCCGTGTCGCTAATGAATTTGGCTTCTGAGAGTTCCAGACAGGAGCAATTTTTGTTAAAGCTCGCTGCAGGTGGTTTTAGGGACATGACCAGAATCGCCTCGGGTTCTCCTGACATGTGGCCTGATGTCTGCGTTCAAAATTCGGGTGAGATTGCCAAGGTAATTTCGAAGCTTATCGAGTATTTAAATATTATAAAGACCGATATCGAGTCAAAGGATAAACAGGGTTTGTTCAAAAAGCTGATTGAAGCTCAATCAGGGAGAGAAGCACTTATTAAATCAAGATTTAAACCCTCCAAACTTGCCACAATTCGAATTGCGGTTCAAGACAAGCCCGGTGAATTGCTAGAAATACTGTCGATCGCAAAGTCATTAAATGTAAATATCGAAGATGTGCAGCTGACGCATCGTCCTATTGAAGACGGTTCAATTGATCAAACGGGTATTCTGCACCTGGCCGTAGATCAACGTGACTCCGAAAAGCTTTATGATGCGATTGCCGACGGTGGACACATTACAACATTGGAAAGCGAAATCGGATTATAGGGGATTTTGTCGGCTTTGCAAAAAATGCCTCATGCACCGGTTTCGGTGCATTAAAATTTTTTGTAAACCTGTAGTTATGTCAATACTTAAAATCGGTACGAACCAGTCGTTAAACGGTACTTTAGTTGTTCCCGGCGATAAATCAATTTCACATAGGGCACTTATGATGAGTTGCCTTGTAGGTGGAAATTGTCGGGTATCAAATTTAAATTTGGGTCAGGATGTGCTAAACACTCTTGATTTTATGAGATCTTTGGGAGTTATGGTTGATCGTTCAAGTCACACGGATTTTGCTCTTTTTTTTGACTTAAAGTATCCTGACAAAATGTTAAATGTGTGGTGCGGAAATTCGGGGACGATGGTTAGATTGGGTATGGGTGTAGTTTCGGGGATAGGAGTAGACGTTGAATTCGATGGCGATGAATCGCTTCGGTCACGACCCATGGATCGAGTAATCGAACCGCTAAAGGCGATGGGGGCTAGAATCGACTCACAACCCAAAGGCCGACTGCCAGTTGGTGTAATGCAATCGAAGTTACATGGAATTAGCTATTCGCTTCCCACACCTTCTGCTCAGGTAAAATCTTCGCTTATGTTTGCTGGAGTTAACGCCGCCGGCGTTACAGAAATATTCGAATCCAAAACTACCAGAAGACACACTGAAGAGCTGTTTGCTTTGACTGAAATAGAATTTGAGGAAAAGGAAACTGATTTGGGGCATTTTATTAAAATTGAAGGACCGGTAAAGCCAACGGAATTTAGTTTGAATATACCTTGTGATCCTTCTCAGGCGGCATTTTTTATTACGGGGGCTTTGATAACTAAGAATTCAGATGTAAGGCTGGAAAATGTGTACTTAGGCAAAGAGAGAACCGGATTTTTGAGGGTGCTTGAACGCATGAAGGCAAACGTAAATGTTTACGTTACATCAGCCGAACCATTTCCAGTAGGCGTTCTTGAGGCTTGTAGTTCTGAGCTTGTTGCTACGGATATTCAACCTTACGAAGTGGCAGATATGATAGATGAAATTCCGATTTTGGCGGTTTGTGCTGCAAATGCATCGGGAGTATCTCGATTTATGGGGCTTGCTGAACTGAGAGTTAAAGAGACGGACCGCATATTGACGATATGTGAACTGCTTAAGAGTTTCGGAGTTGACATAGCCGCTGAAGGAGACGATTTAATTATAGCGGGAAGACCGAAAGTAAATCCGAACAGAATAGCGGTTGATAGTTACTTGGATCACAGAATAGCAATGTCAGCGGCAATATTTGCTTTGGGTTTGCAAAGTAAAGAAAGCTTTGTTGAAATTAAGGATTTTGATTGTGTATCCACAAGCTATAACGGTTTTTTGGATGATTTAAGGTTATTGGGTGTTGTAGATGGTTGATATATTGGCAATTGACGGTCCATCGGGCTCGGGTAAATCTACGGTTGCTAAACGTTTGGCCAGCGAGTTGGGGTTTAACTATCTTGATACGGGAGCGACTTATCGTGCTTTTGCATATTTGGCATTTTACGCCGCAGATGATCTGGATGATATCGAAGAACTTTTGGATTTGTTGGATGGCTTTGATTTGGAGTATTCTGACGGGAAGGTTTATGTTAACAGAAAGGATGTTTCTGAAAAAATTCGAAGTGAAAATATATCTCAGGTAGCGTCGAAAATCGCTCAAATAAAGGAGTTGAGGTCATATCTAGTTAGGTGGCAACAGGAGTGGGTTGAATTTAACGGATCAAGCGTGGTGGAAGGACGAGATACTACTACTGTTGTTTTTCCTAATGCACGGCTTAAGATATTTTTAACAGCTGACGATAAGGTAAGATCGTTAAGGCGAAGTCTTGAGATTAATAAAGACGTTGATAGTGTTCAGAAGAACATTTTGGAGCGTGACTCACGTGACTCAAATAGAGCCGAGTCACCGTTAATGGTGGCAACCAACGCAGTTGTGTTGGATTCTACTAATAAGCAGATCGATGAAATAGTTGAGGAGATATTGAAATTATGGAAGAGTTCGAATCCGTAAAAGTACATGAATTGACTTATTCTATATTGCGCAAAATAGCATCGGGTTTATGTCATTTGGGCTTTCGGGTGCATATTGAAGGAAAAGAAAACTTACCTAAAAAAACCCCGTATATATTGTCGCCCATACACAGATCTAACGTAGATTTCTTTTTGACTTCGACAATTTGTACGACACAAATGAGATTCATGGCAAAAGACTCAATTTTTAAAGGAGAAAAGATATCGAAGTTCTTCTACTCCATGGGAACTTTTCCGGTAACTCGGGGAAAACCTGATCGCGAATCTTTTAAGTTTGCTGAAAAGTGTCTGTTGTCTGGAGACGTGCTGGTGCTATTTCCAGAGGGAACGAGGCAACACGGAGACAAAGTTGCCGAGCTATTTGATGGAGCGGCACTTTTAGCCTTGAGAACAAATGCACCGCTCGTTCCTATTGGAATTGCTGGATCCGAGCAAGTGATGCCCAAGGGTTCAAAGATGATAAGACCCTCCAAGGTGGTAATTACAATCGGCAAGCCGGTAGAGATGCCAAAAATAGATCCAAATAAGAGAATTCCCAGATCGCAAGTCACAGAGTTGACTCAAAAATTGTATGACAGGCTGCAGTTTGAATATGATTCTGCCAAACTCAAGCTTGAAATCTTAAAAAAGTAACAGTGGGATGATTCTTGTAACTGGTTCATCGGGTTTTATAGGACGAAATCTTGTTAAAAGTCTTTTGTCTGACGGAAACAAGGTAGTAGGGATAGACATTGAGGATTGCCCTGATTATTTACTTACGCCAACAAAAACCTCAAATTTATCTGACGAAAATTTTACCTTTGTAAAAGGAGATTTACGAGATGGGGATGTATTGCGTTCCTTGTTTGATAGACCTATTGAATATATTGTTCATTTGGCGGCTTTTACCAGGGTAGTGGAGTCAGTGAATAAACCATCGGAGTATTTCGAAAATAATGTCGTAGTCACTCAACGGCTTTCTGAAGAAGCAATTAAGCACGGGGTAAAGAAATTTTTATTCGCCTCGACGAATGCAGTGGCTGGCGATGTGGGATATTCTGTCATTAACGAAAACAATGCACTGTTCCCCCAGAGCCCGTATGGGGCAAATAAGGCCGCATCCGAAATGATGCTAAATGCTTATAAATCATCTTATGGGCTAGGAGCAGTTCGCCTGCGTTTTACCAACATATACGGTAAAGATATGGCAACCAAAGATTCATTTATAGCAAGAATGTGTAAGGCAGCTTTAGGTGACAAGAAAATAGCCGTTTACGGCGACGGTACTCAAGTTCGTGATTACGTATATTTAGATGACGTTATCGGGGTAATTAAACGGGTATTGTCTTTAGATAGTCCCGACATAATTGTCGTGGGATCTGGATCGTCTGTTTCGGTAAATGAGCTTGTCAAGTTAGTTGAAGAAACAATCGGCCTTCAGTTTAGCGTTGAATATCAGGATGCCAAAAAGGGGGAGATGAAGGCTGTGATTGTAGACAACGGTAGCTTAAAGTCGATAGGGATTGACAAGACTTCCGATCTAGGTGAGGGTTTAAAGTTCACTTGGGATTGGTTCAAACACTCTAGTTACATTTAAATTTTTCTCTCAAATACGTATTTAATACCGCCTTCGAATAGTTGATTCCATATTTGAAATTTTTTCCCTTTTTGGTGGTTCCTTTTGACCTTTCGAGCATATTCATGGGGCGTTCGGCTGTTCTAAATCCGTTTATAATTGCGTCGATAATAACTTCTGAAGCCTGGTATTGATTTTGTGTAAGGGTCAGGGAAGAAGCCAGACCAGTAGTCATGACACGAAGCGGATTTGCCGTATCGGTAAGCTGCTGGCCAACCAAAAACGAAATTAATCTGGCAAAGAACGTCACTCCGAGCTTTCTCGTCTTGTCTTTTGTGAAGTTTTTGCCTTTGATTCGCGAGCCCAGAACCAAATCACAAATTCCCGTGACTACCGGCTCTGCAACTATTTCAATATCATTTGGATCGCACTGACCGTCTGCATCGACTGTGACGATGTATTTTGCGCCAAATCTATCTGCAATCTTGTAGCCGATTCTAAGAGCCGCTCCCTGTCCTCGGTTGACGGGCGCAATACACACTTTTGCATTGCATTGTTTGGCAATCTGTGCGGTACCGTCGTCTTCTCCGTCGACGATTACAAGCGAAGTGCATTGTTTGGATAACATAGTGCTAGGAAGTGAGTCTAAGACGGATTTGATGTTATCTCTTTCTTTGTAAGCCGGTATCAAAAAAACTATTTCCTGAAGGTTCGTGTCAGAATTATTGGCAATATAATCGTCTATGGCTAAGATGTCATTTTCGATATCGTATTGACTTAATCTCTTTTTGATCGTCGGCATCAATTAGGCTCTGTAACTATAAATAATTTGTGTTTAAAGACAGCGGTTTATGAAATAAGGTGAAGCTGTAAAGCATTAAGCTTGCACTCTACCGATGATCTTAAAACTTTTAGGCACTTATAAATCTTATTAAGAAAATGAGGAACTTAATTACTTAAAAGAGCTAGAGAATTGGAAGCGTTTATCTCTCGGTCAAAGTCCAGCGGGTTTTTGTCGACTTTGTCGAATTTTACGCCTACTTCCACAGCTTTGATCATCGCTTTTAGGAGCTCCCTAAGCTCTGGTGGGGGTGGGAAGTACTCCTCTTCTATCACGTTGCCGACTTCTTCGTAGCCCTTGATTGGATCTAATTTTTCAATGACTTTAAAGACAAGTTCATCTGGAGCGGACGCTCCAGCGGTTAACCCAACTACGCCAGATAAGTTGTCGGGAACTTCGGAATCTGAGTTTACGCGTATTACCTGTTTTGCCCCGCGAGCCTTGGCAACTTTCGTCAGAGCGACCGTATTTGAAGAATTTGCGGAGCCGACCACGATGACAGTATCTGCCATATGCGAAATTTGAGCAAGCGCATCCTGTCTGTTCGTAGTGGCAAAGCATAAGTCGCCCCTGTTGGGCATCCACAGGTCGGGGTGTTTTATGATTGCTTTATCCAGTATGTCTTTCCATTCGTCTTGACTGAGGGTAGTTTGAGCCAATAATGCTGTCGGGGCAAAGTCGGCCACCGGTATCTTTTCAAGGTCATCGGGCGTCTCCACCAAATATACAGAGTCGGGTGCAACCGCCATGGTTCCGACAGCTTCTTCGTGACCGCTATGGCCGACGTAGATTATATTAAATCCCTTTTTAGAGCGAATTTTTACTTCGTGATGGACCTTAGTGACCAGTGGGCAGACCGCATTAATAACTACCCTGTAATTTGTTCTTGCCGTTTCTTCAACGTCAGGAGCCGTACCGTGAGCACTTAACATTAAAGGCGCAAATGCGGGTACGGTCATCACGTCATCAACAAAGATAACACCGTTTTTTTTGAAAATTTCGACGACGTAGTGGTTATGGACAATTTCGTGATAACAATATACTGGTGGTGGAAATATCTTAACCATCCATGCTAACGCCTTTATGGCTTTTTCTACTCCGGCACAAAATCCTCTAGGGGTCGCAAGAAGTACTTTATCTACACTCATTTATCTATTTTTACAGTTTCTGTTTAAGCCGTTTAACTAAGTTAACACAGTTTTAATAAAGTTGATATTTTTGTCTATCTTTGATTACTCAATTTGGCATAAAAAACTTCATTAAAAGAATTTATATTGAGTAGTTTAATAAAAATCATCCGGTCAATCCATCAATTTCAAAACCTTTAAAGATAAAGTTAATGTCATATATGCAATCAACCGATATCAAGTATTTATATCTCTTGGGCCTCTGAGCACAAACGGGAAAAGTGTCCGAGCTAATAAAGTTCAATATGGTATTCTTTTGATATGACCAGCAGTGAACCGCCTCTAAATGCGGATGATTGGACGGACGACCAATGGATAGAATGGCTAAACCAGCAAGATGGGTGCGAGGATATCCAAGAGGAACCAATTCCGGGTCCGATGAATCGATTGGTCCACACATCTGGCGGGCAGGCGGTCGGCTCTGCGATGATGGCGTTGTGGCAGATTTATTATGGCAAGGCTAATGCTGATGAAATAGTTCAAGTCGCCGAGACTCCAGATGAGCCGCAAGATACTATAGGTAGATTAGTTTTGGGTGACGAAGAAGGAGATAACCCAAAATTTTTATTAAATCCGCAAGCCTTGGTTAAAGAATTCGTCATTTCAAAGCTGACTAACGACAACCTACTTGCCGCCGCCGATATATATTTTAAAGCGAAATTAGCTAATTATGCAGTTTTAGGAAACGACGGTGCCAGTGCCGAGATTACAAAAGAAGATGCCCTGGCTAAGTGGCATGAAATAATCGATACTCAGAATTTTCCCCACAAGGGACCGCTTGGTCTGTTCCATAAAAATGATTTAATTGGAATAATTAATATTATGAGTTCAAATGACGATTTAAATTCAAAAAGGGGCGGTGAAATAACTGATCTATATGTGACCCCCGAGTTTCAAAAGAGAGGCGGCGGTGGGATACTGTTGATTTACGCATTGGGAATACTTAAATCGGCGGGGTGTACCTCTGTTGTGGTTCAGGTGACGAGCATTAATTTAAACGCAGTGAAATTTTTTGAAAAATATGGATTCCTACCGGACACAAACAATGCTACTTTGATGCCAAATAACAATGGAGATAAGGATCTTTACTATCGTTATGAATTTGCTTAATTGAGTTTTTGACTTGCGGGTCAAATACTATGAACTTGTCAAGATAAACATCAAGATATGCGTTCCCTACGAAACTAGAGATAAATGACGGTTTAACTTTCTAAAATTCGCTTTTGGACGGCTATGTCGTAGTTGTGTGGCGATAATTTCAATTTATCGACCTCAGATTCATAGTTTCAAAGTGCCTCACAGATATCTGCAATTTGTCGAATTGGTTAAAACTATTTTACGGAATTGATAATCTAGATTTATTGTGTTTGATAACCTACAAGACAGATTTAGTGGCATTTTTGCCAAAATAAAGAACAGAGGAAGACTGTCGCAGAGCGATGTTGATGAAACATTGCGCGAAATTCGAGTAGCTTTAATTGAAGCCGACGTTCACATACGTGTGGTCAACTCGCTAGTAGAGTCACTAAAGGAGACTTTAGTTGGAATAGAACTATCTAAGAGTCTTTCTCCAAGCGAGCAAGTCATTAAAGCAGTCAATCAAGGTCTAATAAACTTACTTGGAGGAGCCGAGTTAAAGTTAAATTATTCGCCCAAGCCGCCTACTGTTATATTGTTAGCGGGACTTCAGGGGGTCGGAAAAACAACGGCAGCAGCAAAGTTAGCCAACTGGTTTAAATCCCAAGGTAGAAGCCCCATGTTAGTAGGAGCAGACTTGCAGCGACCAGCGGCTGTCGAACAGCTGAGGATTTTGGGTCAACAGATCAATATTCCGGTGTTTTCCGAAGCGACAAATCCGGTTGAAGTTGCTCAAAAATCGATCGTCGAGTCTAGGCGATTGGGCAGGGATGTTGTGATTGTGGACACCGCGGGTAGGCTGGCTATCGACGAAGAGTTAATGGCTGAAGTTAAAGCGGTATCTCAGGCGACTGATCCGACTTATACATTTTTTGTAGTCGATTCGATGATCGGCCAGGACGCCGTATCTACTGCTGTTGCCTTCAATGAAGCACTTGAACTGGATGGCATTATTCTAACCAAGGTAGACGGAGATGCACGAGGCGGAGCCGCACTTTCAGTTAAAGGTGTCCTCGGTAAACCTATAGCATTTGCCTCAGTCGGAGAGAAAATATCGGAATTCGAAGTATTCTATCCCGAGAGAATGGCATCTCGAATATTGGGTATGGGTGATATTCTTTCGCTTATTGAAAGGGCGGAAAAGGCCTATGATCAAGAAGTCGCCGCCGAGGCAGCCGACAAGCTGATTTCAGGTACTTTTAATCTAAATGATTTTTTGGAGCAGTTTCAGCAAATTAAAAAGATGGGATCCTTGGGATCGCTGTTGTCAATGATGGGTGGTTTGCCGGCAGAGGTGAGAAACGCGAAAATTGACGACAAAGATATTTCAAGGATTGAAGCCATCATAAGATCTATGACGCTTGAAGAGCGAATCAACCCGGCGATTTTAAACGGTTCCCGAAGGCTACGAATTGCAAAGGGGTGCGGCGCGACTACTACGGAGGTCAACAATTTAATAAATCAGTTCAATCAAGCAAAAAAACTGGCTGGAGCATGGGGCTTTGGAAAAATAGGCGCCAAACGTAAAGCAGGGTCGAATAAGAAAAAAACCGGCGGAGGACGTTATACACCCAAGGGAACTAAGGCTTAAAATTAAAATAAAGTGAACTTTTAGGGTTAAACTAAGTTTATTAACATTGATTTCAATTTGCCTAGTTTCGATGCCAAAGATGCATCAGCTCACCAATTATATTTTTTAATATTTTTGTGATCAAAAAGTTTTGGTATGAGCCATTGTAATAATTAGACGATAATTTGCAAAAAACTTGGTTAAATCCAAAACTGTCAATAGTAGAGTCGGTTTTATTGTAAAATTATAAATACCGTTTGGAAAAGAAAAATTTTAAGGAAATATTTTATCGTGGCTGTAAAACTTCGTTTAGTTAGAATGGGCAAAAAAAAGCAACCGACCTACAGAGTCGTAGCTGCAGATTCACGTTCGCCTAGGGATGGCAGGTTTATCGAAATAGTTGGTACTTATTTCCCGAGACAGGAACCGTCTGAAGTAAATTTCGATTCAGAAAAGGTAAACAAATGGCTTAGCAATGGTGCTATTCCGACCGAGAGGGTAGGTAAATTACTCAAGGTTGCCGGAATTACCAAAAAGTAAATAATTACCAAAAAGTAAATAAAGAAACTATATGTCAGATTTCAACAACATTAATCAGGCCGAAGATGAATCTGTAGATGAAATCAATCATAATTTGATTGATGACGACGAAAACTTGTCGGATGCCGATATAAACAAGATCGTTGGCGCAAATACCAAGAATGTACTCGAGTACTTGGTTAAATCTCTGGTTAAAGACCCAGATGCTGTAGTGGTGGAATCTAAAGAAACCGCCAAAGACAACATCCAATTTTCTCTACATGTATCTCCAGGTGATTTGGGACGTGTTATAGGAAGACAAGGTAGAACCGCCAAAGCTATCAGAGTCGTCGCATCTGCAGTGGCTCATCGTGAAGGTCTAAAAACTTCCGTTGACATCGTAGATCAATAGATCCTCGATTAATAATTCGTTACGAACAAACAAAATATTGAGCACTTTCAATGTTTTGTATTTTGTCCGTCTAAAAATTTAATGCATAATCTTTAAACTGGTATGTCAATTGAACTGCGGTGAAAGCACTCTTGTCAAAATTGGATTTATAACCAGAACACACGGTTTAGACGGTAAGGTGGTCGTATATTTAACCACCGATGTTCCCGATCGCATTAAACCCGGTGGTAAATTTTATCTGGACAAAAAGCAGGAAGTCGTAGTCGGCACCGTTTCAAAATTTAAAGATCGATTTATTGTGTCCTTTGAATCTTTGACAACCGTTGATCTGGCTAAAAATATTGTTCGCAAATCCATTTGGGCTGAAGGAATTCCACACGACATCTCAACGGAATTTTGGGTATCTGACTTATTTGACAGCTATATCGCAGAATCAAACGGCGATATAATCGGTAAGGTAACTTGCATAATCGACAACCCAGCAAGTGATATTTTAGAGTTGGATAACGATATATTAATTCCCTTTAGATTCGTTTATAAGCTTATTCAAGTTGATCTTTCGATTCAGGAATCAAGTATAGAATTGCAAAGTATTACAGCAGAGTTGAAACGGTTGTTAACTGCTGACTCTGGTGAACAGATAGTTAAGATAGCTTTTGCGAACTTGCCCGAAGGGTTAACGCAAATTAATAGCAATGAATTAGAAGTTAATAAAAGACGTAAGCACACATGAGGATAGACGTTTTTACTTTATTTCCCGAATTAATATCCGGATACTGCGGAGTATCTCTGTTGGGTAAGGCTATGAGAGAAAATGTAATTAGTATCAATCTGCATGATATTAGGGATTATGGTTTAGGGGTTCACAGGTCTGTTGACGATGAACCTTATGGCGGCGGGGCAGGTATGATAATGCGTTGCGAGCCAATTTTTAATGCCGTAAATTATGTTAAGGAGCTTAAACGTCCACTGTTTTTATTATCCCCCACCGGTAAAAAGTTTGATCAAAAAATGGCAAGACAATTAAGTAATACTGATGGGTTCTCGATGATATGCGGTCGTTATGAAGGGTTTGATGAAAGAATCGCAGAGCATTTGGCCGACGAAGAACTTTCAGTAGGTGATTTTGTCTTAGCTGGCGGGGAATTAGGAGCACTGGTTGTGATTGAATCAGTTGCTAGGTTGTTGACAGGGTTTATGGGCAATGGGGAGTCAGTTATAGAGGAATCCTTTAATAACGACTTGCTGGAATCTCCTCAATATACCCGACCAGCAGTTTATGGTGGTTTCAGTGTGCCAAAGGTTTTAACCGAAGGAGATCATGCCAAGATAAAAAGATACAAAATCGCAGCTGCGCTCTATAAAACCATAAAGTCTCGTCCTGATTTAATTGAGTTGCGCGGAGGAATTTCAGAGAAAGAACAAAGCCTAATCGATGAGTTCTTGACGGATTTATGAATATTGCAGCGTGCCATTAAAATTGCAATTTAAATGAGCAGTTAGCAGTTATTTGTGTTGCAAATTTAGATGATGATCATCAGTTATAAGTTTTGTTAAATATAGAATTAAGATTTTTTGTTTGTTGGACTTGCTGTTCGAAACAGAATTCAGCAGGACTTTGCGCTGATTCATTGTTTTGTCCTAAATTTAGCTGTTTTAATCTATTAAGCCCAAGTTTTTTAAGTCACGTTTGAGGTGTTTTTTAAAAAGAATTATATTGCAGAACCGTAGATTGTTTAACTCGGTGGAATTCTGTTTACCTATAATTTTTGTTTTCTTGCCTTTAAAACGATCATCTATAAAATATTTAATACAGTTTGAATTAAGATCCGAAAAAGTAGCAATTACAGATTCAAATGTAAATGAGTTGGGTCGACTGCAATGTAAGTCCAAATAAAGCAGACATTTCTGAGCACTGGCTTTTAGGTTTTGATTATCTGCGTCCTGTTTGCGACTCAATCCAAACCATACAAATAAGGACGTAAAAAAAGGTAACGCCAACTTTACTGTACCTAATACCGAATCATAATTGTGATAAGTAATAGTAGTATTTAGGTCAAACAAGATAGTTAGCAACACCAGAAAGATAATTATGGCCAAAGAGATGTCTCGAACTGCATGTCTATATCTATTGTTATATTTTTTCAGCATCCATTTCATCTTATTTTTCCAATCGTTAAATACTTTGAATCTAATTTCTTTGAATCGATGTAAAATTAGACATGCTGACAATCTAACTGAAGGATTGTTGTGGATTTTTAATGTCAGCAATTACAGATTACATTTTCCCCTGGTCAATCTTAGATAGCTTTAGCTATTTTGTCAAGGCATCTTTTGTCTTGCTGTCTGTTTTTACACCTGTAGTTGGTTTGGGCTACGCAACTCCACAACGTCGCTGATTTGGAGTTCATTCTCATAGTCGGCTTGTAAACTTACACTGCTTATTGTTTCAGAAAACTATTTATTCATGTATATCCACTCTTACGGCCGTTGATAAATTGAAATTCCGTAATTTTTCATACCATAACTAGTTCGGTCTTGGACCTATCCTCAGTATATAATCTTCCATGTGGTTTGTGTGTCGACCCGCCATTATGGTGCTGGCAATTAGCTCTTTACAGGATCAAATATTTGACAGACGGTAATTATCTTGTGCTGAACCTTTACTTGATGCAGGTGACGGCAACGAGATGATTTCTAGTGGATATGGTCCGATAAAAAGATACAAAATCGCTGCGGCGCTCTATAAAACCATAAAGTCTCGTCCTGATTTAATTGAGTTGCGCGGAGGAATTTCAGAGAAAGAACAAAGCCTAATCGATGAGTTCTTGACCGATTTGTGAAAATTGCATTACAAATCGTCGACCTTGCTTTATTGCAACTAAATCCTTTAACTCACCTTGTTGGTTTTGTACTAAAATTGATATGTCAATCATGCGTTATTGGCAGTCCCCGAACGGTTGCAGTTATCAAAGCAATTTTGACTTGCCGGGCGATGGGTAGAATACCTTGATTTAACTTAGGAGAAACATGAATCCAACAGACTTAGTCGATGTAGAAAGTTTACGTAGTGATATTCCGGATTTTAAGCCGGGAGATACGGTTGCCGTTCACGTACGTGTTGTGGAAGGTACTAGAGAGAGGGTGCAGGTTTTTCAAGGGGCTGTCATCAGACGTCAGGGGACAGGATTGCGTGAGACCTTTACTGTTAGAAAATTAAGTTTTGGCGTAGGCGTCGAAAGAACTTTTCCGCTTCATGCTCCGACGATTTCGAAAATTGACGTAGTGACCATAGGTGATGTTCGTCGTGCAAAGCTGTATTACTTGAGAGATCGAATCGGTAAAGCCGCAAAGATTAAAGAGAAGCGAATTTAAATCGCTTAAACCTAAGACGAACCAAATCTTTTTGATCGTTACAAACAATCTTACGGTTTGTATTCTCTGTTAAAACAAGCCAGATGCCAATGACGCCTTAAATCAGGCATTTCGTTTGGCACTACCACAATGTGCGATGCACTTTTCGGTATAATTTGATTACAATAGGGACATTGATACTCTTTATTGGATCGGCCGGCTGGTATTTTGCTGATTTGCGATTCCAAATTTGTAACTGGGTCAGTACCAACTCCTAAAGTTATCGTATTGTTTGGAATATTTGAGCCAGAGGTCTTGGACCTTACTTTGTTACTTTTTAGCGGTTTATTTTTTCTTCTAGGCATTTCTTGACTAATCTAGAGTATCATGGGAAACGTATTGTTAGATGTAGAGAACTCCTTAGCCACAATTACCTTATCAAATCCTAAAAGAAAAAATGCGATGGCGCAGGCTATGTGGAACCAACTTCGAGATGCCTGTCTGTCGGTATCTAATGACCCAAATATACGGGCTGTGCTGGTTCAGGGCGATGGGGACGACTTCTGCTCGGGGGCGGATCTTTCCGATCCTGATTCGTTACTTTTGGATGGGTTATCCCGAATGAGAGTAATCGGTGACTCAATTTTAAGTGTGCATCGAATCAACAAGCCTACCATTGCAAAAGTTAAAGGCGTGAGCGTCGGTGCAGGCATGGGGTTGGCTTTGGCATGTGACCTAATCTATTGTGACGAGACAGCCAGGTTTTGTGAAATATTTTCTAAGCGGGGATTGGCTATTGACGGTGGTTCGTCGTGGCTGTTGCCAAGGCTTGTGGGTTTTCAGAAGGCTAAAGAGATCGCATTTTTTGGAGATATGATCGGTGCTTTTGAAGCATATGAAATCGGTTTCGTAAATCGCGTATTGCCTACTGCGGATCTGGATGAATATATAAAAGTTCAGATGGAACGTGCAGGTAGCTTGCCCACCGTAGCGGTATCGCTAACCAAGAGTTTAATTAATCATTCGTTTGAATATTCTTTTGAGGCAGCTCTTGAAAACGAAGCCCAAAGCCAATCGTTGGTGTTTACGACAAAAGATTGTGCTACTGCAATAACTTCGTTTTTGGAAAGAAAAGAACCTAAATTCGAAGGAAGATAACGTCATTTTGACGCAATAGGGCTTAGTGAAGTCATCGCGACTTTAATTTACTGTTTAAATCAATCGATCTTCAAAGCGGATATAAAAGCTTCTTGAGGAACTTCAACTCTACCGATATTTTTCATTCGTTTTTTCCCTTCCTTTTGCTTTTCTAGTAGCTTTCTTTTCCGGGTGATATCTCCGCCGTAGCACTTGGCCAATACGTCTTTTCTGCGGGCTTTGATTGTCTCTCTTGAAATTATCTTGCCACCGATGGCAGCTTGGATTGGTACGTCGAATAATTGTCTAGGGATCAATTCTCTCAGTTTTTCTGTCATTTTTTTGCCGTAATCTTGAGCCTTTGATTTGTGAACAATGGTAGAAAAGGCATCTACTGGGATTGCGTTAATTAACAGCTCTACTTTGACTAAATTTGCGGTTTGATAGCCGGCTTGGTCGTAATCTAAAGAAGCATATCCCTTTGTTCTGCTCTTTAGGGAATCAAAGAAATCCACAACCACTTCGCCTAAAGGGAGTCTGTATACGAGTTCGACTCTATCTTGGGACAGGTATTCCATTTTGATCATTTCAGCCCGCCTCTGTTGGCAGAGTTCCATTACGGTTCCGGTATATTCTGCGGGAGTTAATATTGTTGCCGATAGAATGGGTTCTTGGATCTCGAGAATTTGATTTGCGGAAGGTAGATCATTTGGATTGTCGATTTCAATCTCGGTATTGTTTGTTAGTTTGATCTTGTAATTAACTGAAGGCGAAGTTGCGATCAACGAAAGGTTAAACTCCCTTTCTAATCGCTCTCTCACAATTTCCATATGCAACAAACCTAAAAAACCACATCTGAAACCGAAACCCAAAGCACTTGAAGTTTCTGGTTCAAAGGTGACCGATGCGTCATTTAATTTGAGCTTAATTAAAGCTTCTTTTAATTCCGTAAATTCGTCTCCGTCAATTGGATAGATGCCGCAATACACCATTGGTTGAGGTTGCTTGTAACCGCTTAGCGGCTCTGTGGCCGGTTTACCGATATCGGTTATGGTTTCTCCCGGTGGGGCATCGCTGACGTTTCTCACGTTGGCTATTACGTATCCGACCTCTCCAGCTGACAAAACGTTACATGGAGTAGGATCAGGGTTACGCGTTCCTATCTCTTCCACTTCGTGGGTGGATTTAGAATGCATAAATAGCAGTTTGGTCTTATTTGACATCTGTCCGTTGATAACTCGAAGAGAGCTCACGACTCCTCTAAATTGATCAAAGTACGAATCAAAGATAAGTGCCTGCAAAGGAGAGTTTGGATCTCCGATCGGGGGTGGAATCTTTTCAATTACTCTATCGAGCAATGCGGCTACGCCTTCGCCGGTTTTTGCTGAAATGGAAAGTACTTCTTCTTCGGGAATTCCGAGCGTCTGTTCAATCTCTTCTTTACATCGCTGAGTATCTGATGCAGGCAAATCAATTTTGTTTAGAACTGATATAATTTCGAGATTGCTATCAACGGCTAAATAGCAATTGGCCAAAGTCTGAGCTTGGATACCTTGGGTTGAATCGACCAATAAAATTACGCCTTCACATGCCGCAAGTGATCTACTCACTTCATAACCAAAATCAACGTGACCGGGCGTATCGATCAAATTAAAGATATAGTCTTTCCAGCGTACTCTGACGTTCTGAGCCTTTATGGTGATTCCACGTTCTCTTTCTATGTCCATGGAATCCAAGTACTGGGCCCGCATGTTTCGCGGGTCAACTGCTTTGGTAATTTCCAATATCCGGTCAGAAAGCGTAGACTTTCCGTGGTCTACATGACTTATTATGGAAAAGTTTCGAATTTTAGATTGATCTATTTTATGTTGCGACGGTTTATTCAAGGTTTTGTTTAAATTGGTTTTATTGTGAGCTAAAAACCGATAATAATCTTCGTATGGCTTAACTTTCAGTTCAATTTTGAATGAAAAGACGCAAGATCTTTAAATTGATTGGAACAAAATTAACTTATTAAAGAATATCAGATGGTTATAGCATGTAGTTTTAGAGCGACCGAACCCCAGTATTTCAATTAGCGGCAGCGTAACGTAGCATTGATTTAATGTCGACGATGACGCAAGCGCTGCTATTGGTATGGAAAATTACTCAGTAACTGCAATTTGCAATGACTAGTATTCAAAATACGGTAAAATATAAGTCTATAAAAATTCTATCTTTAAGGAAAAGGTCAAAACGTGGCAAACATTAAAAGCCAGCTTAAGAGAAATCGACAGACGATCAAGAGAACCGAACGGAATAAAGCGGTTAAGTCTGAATTAAAAACGCGTATCAAGAATGCGAGAAATGCTGCCGAGCAGGGTTCGGAAGAGACACAGCAACTACTCAGAATAGCCGTTAGTAGAATTGACACAGCCGCAGCGAATGGCGTGATACATAAAAATCAGGCAGCTAATCGTAAATCGTCATTAATGAAGTTTGTCAACGATAAGCAAAATTCCAGCGAAGCTGACGATAACTCCAAAGAGTAATTATTAAAATCATATTGTTTTAATAACCTAACGTCGGCATCCTCAACAGTTAATTCTATTCGGCAACCAACTAGATGTTGCTGACACTGTTAATAATTTTTAAAATAGGAATCTAGGCTGAAGTTACATTTAAATATCAAATATTGCAGCGTCAAGAGATACCTCTTGATATTTGAGACAACCGTCCTATAAGAATTTCCATAACTGACATTTCATCCAATCCTGTAGTTCCCCTAAGTTGTAATTCGGCATCGGCTAGCAGCATAATGGCCCTAAATATTCCTTTTACTCCGATATTCTTAGCCGAAGCGGATGCCTTTTTAACTACAAAAGGATGCACGCCCTCAACGCTTTGTCGTATCTGGTCATCGGTTGTGATTTTTAGGTCGTAGACTTTCAGCATAAGTTCGTAATTCTTGAACAGGGTACTTATAACTGCCATAGGTGCTAATTTTGTGAATACGACCAGGGAGTATAGCTCTTGTAACGCATCCGCCGTTTTGCCTGTATTGATAGCGTCAGATAATTTCCAAGGTTGAGTCGCCGAGCCCACCGTGAGAAATTGCTCCAATTGATTCGATGTGATTTGCGACTGATTGCCGTAGGTATTTGCCAATATCCCCAAAATGGAATCTAAGTTAGCCAAATTGTCTGCAATGTTTTGTTCTAGATATCGTATTGCTTGGGGTTCTAAATTGAGATTCCATCTCTTAAGACTTTTGTGGATAAAGTTGGATTTAAGTTTTGCGTTATCCAACTTAATCTCGGTAATAGTTGCGGTTTTTGCCAGTTTTGCGCTTACTGATGGAGGAATTGAACCTCCGTCGGTTGACAATATAAGTGTGCTAATGTCTAGATTTAGATCCGAGAACTCTTGGATCTTATTCCATCCTGCCTTGTCAATGGTCTGGGCTTTCTTTATATGGACGAATCTGTGATCGCCAAGCATCGAAGGCGTACTTAAGTTTGACAGAATGTTGTCAAGATCCATCTCTTCGGCCGCAGAATATTCTTCAAATTCTAGAACCGACCTGTCTTTGGCGATCTGTCTTACTGTTTCTTTGGCCTCCTGAGAAGCCAAGGCTTCGTCATTGCTTTTAATTATGACGACACTTTTAAAATCAGTCATATTCGGTTTCATTCATTTCAAACTTACTCTTTAATATATGTGACAGCGAAGTAGTCATATGGGCAGCCGAACTCACTTCGTGCACTCTAAATATTCTATGACCGCTGAGATAGCCAATTGCTATGGCTGCATTTGAAACGTCCGTCCTTTCAGTTACTTTTAGCCCTAATATATCACCCACAAAATCTTTATTAGAGACTGCCAAAAACATCGGAACGTCCAAAGTCTCCCTAAAATACCTGCTCATTTTTAGTAATTGTAATGACTGTACGGTGGACTTACCTAAGTCCGGTCCTATGTCTGCCATAATGGAGTTTTTGCTAATTCCCGCATCGATTGCCAATTGAATGCGATATTGCAAAAAATTGGTTACCTCTTTAATTAAGTCGTCGTAATGAGGATTGGGGTCATACACCCGCGGTTTTAATCTTATGTGGGTGGCTACTACAGCTAAGTTATATTTAGCGGCCACCGTAAGGTATCGTCGATCCATGAATCCGCTTATATCGTTACCTATCACTGCACCCGCTTTAGCTGATTCTTCCAAAACTGTGGCATCCCAGGTATCAACGGACAAGGGAGTGTCGAATCTTGCTTTGAGTGCCTCAATTGCCGGTATAACTCTATCAAGTTCTTGGTCCAAAGTGACGGGCTCTCCAATTCCTGCCTTAACTCCTCCGATGTCCAAGATATCAGCTCCGTCACGAACTAACGACTCTGCTTTTGCTAGGAATTTGTCAAAGTCAAAATATTGCCCGTTGTCAAAAAAAGAATCGGTAGTTCTATTTAGAATCCCCATAATTATCGGTTTGTATGTAATATCAATCGAACTATTAGCAAGTCTAAGAGCTTGTTTTTTTGGGCGATAAAGTAAATCTTGAAGTATTAAATTTTGCATAAAGAATATATATTGAGTTGACTTTGTGATTATCTGCAATATAATCTTAACTTGTGGAAAATTTAATAGGAATTAACTCAGAATCATTGTCTAATTGGTTGGATGAAAATATTGACTTTTTGTCAAAGCCGTTTGAATTCGAATTGATTAATGGTGGTCGTTCGAACTTAAGCTACCTAATAACAGACTCTAAGTCAAATAAAGTTGTTTTAAGGAGGCCTCCTGTTAGTCATGTTTTGAGTAGCGCACATGACATGCATCGCGAATACACTATGATTTTAGCGTTAAAAAACACCGGAGTGGAAGTACCTAATCCGTACTGTTATGTGGATGATATCGAGATTACCGGAGCTCCGTTTTATGTAATGAGCTTTGAAGACGGGCTTATTTTAAGATCCGTAGCTGATGTACAACAGCATTTCCCCGGTGAGTTGCAAAGAAAGCAGCTGTCTGAAAATTTAATTATTTCATTGGCCAAACTTCACGGAGTTGATTATGCCGCCGCCGGTCTGGGTGAGTTTAAACGAAATGAAAACTACGTTGATAGATTGCTGGAAAGATGGATGGGGCAGTTTGACAAGACTAAAGGCGATGATAGCTCAGTTAATGATGCCGTAATTTCAACTTATGAAAAACTTAAAAACAATAATCCCAATAATCCGGAAAATACAATTATTCATGGCGATTATCGATTAGATAATGTAGTTGTAACAAAAGAGGGTAAAGTACAGGCTATCTTGGATTGGGAACTTTCCACCATAGGGGATCCGATGTCCGATTTGGGTTTGAGTTTGGTGTATTGGGGTAATAGAGAACTTGATTCACCTTTGAATTTGCCGGCGCCGACAACGCTTGACGGTTTCATGAAACCCAACGAGCTTTTAGAGTTTTACAGTGCTCAATCTGGTCGTTCGGTCGAACATATTGATTATTACGTATCGTTGGGCTATTGGAAATTGGCCTGCATTTTGCAAGGAGTCCATAAAAGGTATTCCAGCGGCGCCAGGGCTGGAGATTCGAGCGGAGTGGAGGGTTTTCAGCAGCTCATCTTGACACTGGCAGTGAGTGCCCAAAAAGTATTGGGTGATTGACTTTAATTAGGCGACCTAGGTATTATTTGTGTTCAAAAGCACTTTATTTTGATTGTCTTATTTGGTTTAAGTTAAAATAAAGTCGCCTATTAAATAATTGGGCTGGACCATAGAACATAGAATTCGAATTTATATTTTAACTGAAAGGTAAAAAAACATGCTTGTTGACGGCGGAATCGGGTTTGGATCGGATGCATCAATAGTTTACGGAATTGCAAAAGAGCAGGAACGTTTAGGTTATGACGGCCTATGGGCTGCTGAAACTGGACACGATCCGTTCATCGCACTTTCTATGGCAGCTCAGGCTACCGAACGAATAGAGCTGGGAACGGGAATTGCCGTTGCGTTTGCCAGAAATCCTATGAATTTGGCTATGATTTCCAATGACTTACAGATACTGTCAAAAGGGCGTTTTATTCTAGGGCTAGGCTCGCAAATAAAACCACATATCGAAAAACGGTTTTCCATGCCGTGGAGTCACCCTTCCAAAAGAATGAGAGAGATGATTCTGGCCATGAGGGCGATCTGGGATTGCTGGCATAACGGAACAAAATTGGAGTTTAGAGGCGAATTCTATACGCATACGCTCATGACGCCCTTTTTCAATCCAGGACCGTCTGAATACGGTGCCCCAAAGGTGTTTTTGGCAGCGGTCGGTGAGCTTATGGCCGAAACAGCCGGCGAGGTGGCTGACGGTATACTTGTTCACGGTTTTACCACCGAAAAGTATCTAAAAGAAGTTACTATGCCGGCTATTCAAAAAGGTATGGCAAAAGGTAATAAGTCTCGTAATGATTTTCAGGTTTCATATCCGGCTTTTGTAGTTACCGGCGAAAATGATCAACAAAAAGAAGCAGCATTTAAAGCGGTCAAGGGTCAAATTGCTTTTTACGGTTCTACGCCGGCATATCGGCCGGTGCTTGAAGCGCACGGTTGGGGGGAGCTTCAGAGCGAACTTCACCCGATGTCCAAAGAGGGCAAATGGGCCGAAATGGGTGATCTCATTACAGAAGAGATACTCGACGCATTTGCTGTGGTCGGTGAAGTCTCCGAAATTGCCGATAAGCTTAAACAAAGATTTGGCTCGGTGGTTGACAGAGTTAGTTTTTATGCTCCGTATCAGCTTGATCACGATGCATGGATGCAGATAATCGCCGAACTTAAAAAGTAGTTTTAACTATATGAATCAATGGACCAAGGGTCTAAAAACTTTGCAGTGAGAGGTATGTCACTGGTTAAACCTAGTTCACCATAAATTAAGTGCGATATGAAAATTTAAAGGTACTTATGCCGATATCGCTGACTTAAAGCCTATCGAGATTTGAGTATTTTTAGCAGACTTTATTGATATCAATACAATCGTGGAAGTTTACCGGTAAGGTATAGACCCCGAGTTAAATTTCTTTGAAACTTGCCCGAAGTTGTTTTTGGAAGAGTACCAGCTGGAATGAAGCTTATTGTCACATTATCTATTCCAAAAGCTTTGCGTAACATAATTTCAATGTCTTCTGTTACGAGTCCAAAGTTTTCGAATTGTTTGGTTTCGGCGATGATTACAACTTTAGGTTCGCTGTTCGAATCTGGCACCTGTAAGGCAACTACATTTCCCGGGCGTACCGCAGGATGTAAGGCTACTAAGTTTTCAAGCTCCTCCGGAGCGAACCATTGAGATCTGAGGGTGATTTTGTCTGATATTTTACAAATTACCACTAGTTTGGAATCGAATATATATCCGAGATCTCCAGTTTTAAGCCAGCCTTCTACATATCGTCTTGAAGTAAGTACTTCATTGTGAAAGTATTCGGTGGCTACTGAAGTTCCGCTAATCTGGATTTCGCCCACATGTCTTTCGCCCAAAATTTCACCGGTAACTTCGTGGCAAATTCGTACTTTAATACCGTTAAGAGGCCTGCCCAGCACTACAAATTCTTCTATCCAAAGTTCATCAGTTACTGAGCTGGGGGGTTCGGCAATATACTTAGCTTGCATAACGGATCTGTCGACTCGGTCAATATCTAATCCGACTCCTAGCTCAGGGAAGGTTACCGCCAATGTGCATTCAGTTACGCCGTATGCACAACAAATTGCATCTTCATTGAAGCCATGGAGTTTCGCTACTGAAATAAAGTGTTTCATAATATCGGGATCCACTTTATTGGTTCCAGTTAAGGCAATTCTTAAAGTTGAAAGATCAAACGTACTACTGTCTTCTTTTGCTCTGTTTTCTAAGGCCCTCGCCAGGTGCCCGTACGCAAAATCTGGTCCTACGCTGACGGTAGCTTTAAAGCGCTCAATATTTTTGGCCCAACAAAGTGGTTCAAGAATGAAATGTTGAGGGCGCGTAATTGCAAGCTTGCAACCCAAAACGAGCGGCATGAGAGTCATTCCCACAAATCCCATGTTGTGATAAAGAGGTACCCATGACAAAATGGTATCAGTTGCGGGATTGGCCTTAGTGGCTTCAATAAGACTTTTAATGTGACTTACTATTTGAGAAGTATTAAAGGGGACTCCTTTAGGCTCACCTGTGGTTCCTGAGGTAAATTGCAGTAATACGGTGGAGTCGGGGTCTATATTAGGTTTAAAGTATTTAAGATTCTTTTCCTTACTGATTTTAATAAGTTCATTTGATGTTATGAAAGGCGTTATAAAATCAGATTTGGAAATATATCCGTCAACCTCGTCGTCAACTATTGTAATTTTGGGATTAATTTGGACAAGCCGTCTTTTTAATTCGGTTACGAACTCTTCAACGTAGCTTACCCGTAGTGGCAATGGTAATAATACAGGTATGGCTCCAGCCATCAATGCAGCTTGAATTAAATAAATTGTTGCAAGATTTGTTCCTCCAAAATATGCAATGGTTTCACCGGCTCCAATATTTCGACTTTGAAAATAAGCAGCAATTTTAGATGAAATATTATAAAGCTCGCCATAAGTGACCGATTGGTCTTCTATTCCAGAGTCAAAAAAAGTGACAGAGTTAGTTGATTCTTTGGCGTAATCGAATAAGTCAACTAGTGTGGCTTGTTCAAAATCATTAAAGTTTTGAAAATTCAATTAATCTCCTCCAAAACTTTTTAAATTATCCTACGCAAATACAACGTGAGCAACCTTTAGTATGTAGAGTAAACAGTGATCTAATTTAAACCTTAATTTAGATCATACAGCATTGTGGTGTTGGTTGTCCAAATGCATAGAATTAGGTTTCGGTTACAAAGTTTACCAGACGCGGTGGTTTGGAAATTGTCCGAACTATTCTATTGGATGCAATGGCTTCCTTAATCTTTGGCAATTCTAATGCCAGGTTAACCAATTCTTCGTCGGTGACGTTGATCTTTACCTCAATCTTGTCTCTTAATTTGCCGTTGACTTGGATAATTGCCAATGAAGTATTTTCGATGATTTTGGATTTATCGGACATGGGCCAGGTCTGTTCGTGTACGTGCGAATCGTTTCGTAGATACCAGGCTTCGGCAGTCAGATGTGGAGCCATCGGAGCCATAAGTAGTAACAGTGTGTCGACTGCAAAATTGTAGGTATTCTTGTTGGGATCGACCGCAACGTATTTATAAAGCTCATTTGTAAGCTCCATAAGTGAGGCAACGGATGTATTAAAGGACCATTTTTCAAAGTCGTCGGTTACCTTATCGATGGTTTTATGAGTTAATCGTTCAAGCTTTATGTCGGCTTCGGACTCTTTACTTTCATTGTTTAAGGGTTTGAATACGTGGTTTGTTTCGTCCTGATGATCTTGAATGTAAAAAGTCGCCAGTCTGTAAACTCTTGACAGAAACCGACTTATACCTTCTATAACTTCATCAGTTTGAGAAGTCCAATCCAAGTCGTCTTTTGGAGGTGCGGCGAAAAGATGATAAAGTCGAAGTGCATCGGCTCCCACCGTGTCAAAATATTTCTGGGGTGCGATTAGATTTCCTTTTGACTTAGACATCTTAGAGCCGTTAAGTCTAATCATGCCTTGTGTAAACAGCTGTTTAAACGGTTCTTTAATAACGTCAGGTGCCAGTCCCACGTCTATTAAAGCTCTGGCATAAAATCTTGCGTAGAGTAGATGTAAAATAGCGTGTTCGACTCCGCCGATATATTGATCCACGGGCATAAATACGTTGACGGATTCGGCAGAAAAAGGCTCATCTGTGTTGTCGGGGTCGCAAAACCGCAAGAAATACCAAGATGAATCGACAAACGTGTCCATGGTGTCAGTTTCTCTTGTCGCATCCGAGTTGCATTTCGGGCATTTAACCTTCTTAAAAGTCGGATGGGTAGCAAGCGGTGATTCTCCGGTTGGAAGAAATTCGACGTCTTCGGGGGCGATTATCGGAAGCTCCGAATCTTCAGCCATGACAATACCGCAATTTTGGCAGTGGATTGCTGGAATCGGACAACCCCAGTAGCGCTGCCTCGAGATTAGCCAATCCCTGAGCCGATAGTTTACCTGTTTTGATCCAATTTTCATCCTCTGGATGAATTCGATAGCAGATTCTTTAGCCTCAAGTACAGTCATGTTATTCATGAATCCAGAGTTAATCTTGATTCCGTCGCCTCCGTATGGTCCTTCTGGCTCGCCCGTATCCGGTAAGGTAGTGCGGATTATAGGCAAATTGTATTTCTTGGCGAAATCCCAGTCGCGTTCATCTTCGGCTGGAACTGCCATTATGGCACCTGTTCCATAGGTCATCAATACATAATCTGCAATATAAATTGGAATTTTTGCCTCATTGAATGGATTTATTGCGTAGCTTCCTGTAAATGCACCTCTTTTGTCAAGATTTATCTCGGTCGACAACCGTTCGATCTCACTAGTAGTCTTTACTTTAACTAATAGTTCATCTACCTCGTGACGATATTCATCGGTTACTAAGGTATCAACGAGAGGATGTTCTGGAGCAATAACGCAATAGGTCATCCCGAATGCTGTGTCGGGTCGGGTTGTAAATACCGTAAGTTGCTCTTGCTGATTTTCTATTTCAAGGTTGAACTCGGCACCTTCTGAGCGACCGATCCAATGACGTTGCATTGTTTTTACTCTATCCGGCCAGTCAAGTTGATCTATTGCATCCAAGAGATCCTGGGCATAGTTGGTGATTCGGAAGAACCATTGATTTAACTGTTTTTTTTCAACGATATCGCCACTACGTTCACAAGTTCCATCCGCTAAAACTTGCTCGTTAGCTAGCACGGTGTTGCAACCGGGACACCAGTTTACAGGTGCGTTGGCTCTGTAAGCTAAACCGTTTTCATAAAATTTTTTAAATATTATTTGATTGAACTTAATATAGTTGGGATCATGGCTTTTTACCATTCTCCGCCAATCATACGAGGACCCAAGCCTTATTAAGCTTTCCTTTAACTCTTCGATTCTTGCTTCGGTAAATAATCTCGGATGTGTCCCTGTTTTTATGGCGGCATTTTCTGCAGGCAACCCGAAAGAATCAAATCCGATAGGAGAAAGTACCGCATGATTTAACATAGTTCGATATCGAACAAGTAGATCGCCGAACGTATAGTTTCTCACGTGACCTTGGTGAGCCGGTCCTGATGGGTAAGGGTACATGCACAAAACGTATGACTTGGGTCGCGGGTCATCAATATCCACATTGTAGGTACCTTCGCTCAACCATCTTTTTTGCCATTTTGCTTCAATTTCTTGAACATTATAATTTAAGTTCATAACATACAAATTTAGTTAAATTGCAGTAGTCATTTTGCCAATAAAATATTTCGGCGGCTTATTCTATATAGTAAACTATAATTTGCCGATTAATGGTTATTGAACTAACGGTCGTAAACTTTAGTCAAGTAAGTTACCGTTGTTTAATGATAATGTTTTAACAGCTAATTACGTAAGCGGTATGAGACAATATCGAAATTGCGAATGCGATTGATCGTCGTTGGTGATTTTTTGTTTATTAAGCTGAATTTATCGCTTGTTGACGGTTGAAGTAATCGACACCACTTTGTAGATTTCATTGAACTAAGTCAAAGAAGACTAAGTCAAAGAAATAAGTTGTGGGTGGAAAAATGGGGGCGTAGCTCAGTTGGCTAGAGCGCTTGCATGGCATGCAAGAGGTCGCGGGTTCAAGTCCCGCCGTCTCCACAAGGCAAAAGTGGTTTGCTTATATATAATGTCTAAAATATCCATATAGCATTTGTTCAATTTGAAAAAGACATATATCGAAATAGCAATATCTCGAACTGCTGGCGTATCCGTGTTCGTGACGGTCGATTCCAAAGATCTAAAGTTATCACTGGTGGAATTAAAGATGCGCGTAAGCTTTTAGCTGAGTTTAGAACGAATGAATACGGATAGTTCGACCTTTTCTTTTTCTTTAAGTTTCTCAATATCAAATGCCAGTTTATGTTTGGAGGTCGTTATTTCACCTGTTTTATTATCAACGGTGACATTTTTGACATATTTTGCCGCACCGTATGAGGTAGTCTGCTTATATTTTGAAATATCATCTATCGGATCATAAGCTTTTTCAATAACCGCCTGTCTTTCGGTTTTTGCTTTAAGACTCCCCCTAAATTAGGTAAGTTAGCGGTTCTGACATGGGTGCGATTGGTTGAAAATGAAGATGTATAGCTTGTCAGAGTTTTGCCTGTAATTCGTAATGCTCACTCGAATTGTTAGAGTGCCTTGTTTGGGGTTTGGGGTAGGTACTTTTCTATTGCGTAGATACCAATCCGAAGTGTTCTGTGGAGGTTAATAAAAAGCTTGGCAGCTGACAAAGACTCATATTGCTTGCAGGGGCTTATCCATAACCCCGGCTCTTCCGACTTCTGTTTTGCAGCAGTTCAACCGAGATCTCGATTCATTTGCATATGTAGGTGTCAGCGGTCGGTTATAATAACCGCCGAAATCATAGGGTAAAATGAGTTGGATTAGCTTAGAACGTCATCTTTTTGGGAGCTGTTGGTGGGTCGCACCTCAAATTGCAAGTCTGATTGATCCAGATCGAGTAAATCCAATAATTTTTTAAATAATTTTACCTTCTCGTTATTATTGGAATTTCGTTTTAAATATAACTCGGTGCCATCAATGAGCTGGAGCCGTTTAGTTTTGTCTGCGTTTGGTGTCACGGAAACATATTCTTTAAACAAATTGTCGGCGCACAAAGTCATAGCTAAATTGTCGTCCATTTCAAGGGAAAGTTTTAGTACGAGCTCGAGGGCGGTGATCCAGTTTTTAGTTTCGTACCACTCACCCATATAGCCGAGTTTCACGATCTCCTTCCCAACGAGGCTATCATCGATCGAAATAATGTCATCTGACTCTCCGACTTGTGGAGTATAATTTGATTTAAACTCAGGCCAGGTACTACAAATTTCATCGTACCACCAAGTGACTCTAGCTTGTAGGCTATCCCCGTCAAACTTATTCAGGGCGGCTATATATTTGTTTATTTTAAATTGGCTATCTTTGTAACCGCCTTTCATGTCCCTCTTTGCTGTGAAGCTACGATTGGACAATTCTTGATTATAACCCGTAAGTGTTAGATTTGCAAGAGTGTTTAGGTATCTTTGGTGGATATTGTCCGCATCTATCCCAAGGTCACGTTTCCAGTCTTGATTTAATGTTCTAGGCATAATATGTTCGATCGTAATCTGATTCTTCGTTTCTGACAACAACAACAGAACCCCAGATTCCTTGGAACGTGATTCAACGCTGGCTAGTATGAACATAGCATAATTCTGCTTTTTGGAATATATTTCGATTGTAGCGATGCTATCTTTAACCTGGGCATTTCTGGGATAAAGTTGAGACCCCGTCTTTATTAAAAGCAGGTGCTTCATAATTTCTAAAAAAGTATCGGTTTCGGATTCCATTTTGTCCTTAACCTGTTTGTATAGTACTGGGAATAATTTGTTAAGTCCGGTGCTGGGTAGTGAACAGATTATTCTACGTGCTAGAAAGTTTTCGACACATTTAAATATTTCTGTAACTTCGTCTGCGGTTAAGGTTTTATTGTCAAATTCCACCAGCACCCTCATTAAAAATGGAAATACTGTTTCAATTTTTAAATAGTTCACATTCCATGCGATATTTTGAAGGAACTTGAAGGGGGGGTAATTCTCGTCATTAAGTTTTAATAATTTATATGCTTTGAGGTATACGGATAACTTTTGGAAATACTTTTTAGTTAATTCGTTTTTTTCCAGACCATCGATTTCATTAACGAAATATTGTTTGAATTCCGGATACAGTTTGTCTGCTTTGACGGGACGCTGAAGTTCGGCGATTAGATAGACCATAAAAAATTCTGAAAGATAATTGGTATTATCTGACGTTAATGCTTGTTCTATTTCTCTCCATTCTTTTGCAATGTCTATTTCATTTTGTCGAGCCGTCATCAGGACGAAATTTCTAATTTTATCGCCTACGTTTAGGGGTTGACCTGTCGAATTAATGCTTTCGAAAATACGTTGCGGATTGTCATCCATATTGTTTAAGGATAACGTTACAATTTGAAATCTTTCCAGAGCATCAATGTATTGATCTACTGACTTCTTTTCTTTAAGAAAATTCAAAAATTGTTTGTATGCTTTAAAAAGATGACTAAATTTGCACGCAGCATTAGCAGTGTTTTCATACGCTTCTTCATATATCGCTTCAAAGTGTGCATTGTCGTTGACAACAGTTCGTAATTTGATGCGATTAGACTCTCCGGTGTAGTCGTGTTTATTAAATAGAAAGCTCTCGTTAATAGCATCGTGAGGAATTGCGCTTTTGCTGCTATCTGCTTTGACTAAATGGTATATCGCCGTCATAAACAACAAGACGGTAGTTGCTCGTTGTTGGCCATCGATTAATGTCCACACATTGTTATTTTCCGGTACAAAGACTATTGTTCCGAAATAATGATTAGTTTTGACATTTACTGCAGATTCCAGATCGTCAAGGAACTCATTTATGTTTTGCTCGTTCCAACAATATGGTCTCTGGAAGTCAGGAATTTGGAAATATTTGTTTGGTGTATATATAAAATCTTTAATGTTACTCTTGGTGACATCCATGTATTTGATTTTAGCCTAGTATCATGAGGTTTTCGATTAAATGTGTGTATTTACGAAGACTGTACTGTGCCGAGTTTTGCATAAGCGTTACATTGTTTATGAAAGGATGGGAGTGCCGAAGATATCAAACGAAAGCGGGTATTTGTGACATACGCAAAACAGCTCAAAGAACGTAGCGCTGCTATGATCTTTGAGCTGAGAGAGAAAGACCCGTAAGATTCTGGAATTGTTGATCGAGTGGGGAGAGACATAAACGATACTTGGCGATGAAACGGATTTAATTGGATTAATAACAATTTTACACATGCTTCTTCTCCAAGGGGTGTCAGTTCATGGTTGTGTTTTTATCTTTTAAATTGATTCAGCCGTACGATAATAGTCGTAGCAGTCAAAATTTGCTGTGGTCGTGCGTGAGCTTTAGAAGGGGCAAATGCCTTAAATGACATATGGTTTTGGAATAGTCAACTTGCCTATCATCTATTTAGTGCAATTGAATTTGAACTGGCTAAAAGTGGAGATAAAAGACAATGGAAAACAATCAGGGAAGTGATTCTATCTCACCAAAGATCAACCATTATATTTACTAATGATAGAGCGCAAATTCATTACTTTCACAACACGAACAAAATGTAATCTATCAAGCTCTAAATATCAAAGATAAACCAGCGAAGCCATAGAAAGCTAACGCTTTCCAGGCCTCAAACCCTTATCCCAAATCATCGTGTGAGCAGTATTTAATTCAGGTGCTGAGTTTTCTTCAATA
>JAJZNL010000008.1 GCA_021852345.1 Actinomycetes bacterium | reverse complement strand
CACCCATTCCAGTAACTCTCGCACACCCAAATTCAGGATTTTCTACCAGTAAATTCTTGCACGTTTTATTATATTTTATCTTTAATTATTATTTTTATTTTCAATTTAATTTTGATCTGTATCGTTTCCTATAGCTCTTAGTTTTCTGTAGGATTCACCTTCCAGTTTCAAGTCTATTGAATCGTGTATCAATCTGTCTATTATTGCATCGGCGGTGGTTTGATCTTCAATTATTGAATGCCAGGCTTCTGTGGGTATCTGAGATGCAATCAGCGTTGATTTGAAGTTAAGCCTGTCATCGACGATATCTAATATTTCTCTGGAATTTATCATTCCAATGGGAGATAGTCCGAAATCATCAATTATAAGCAGATCGTAGGTTTTTAACTTCATTGCCAATTTCTGATAGGTTCCGTCTAATCTAGAAATAGTCAGCCCTCAGAATCAGAAATCAAATACTAATGAGAAACAGAGAAGTCACCATCACTATCTAAAAGGGACAATTTATTGTGGACAGTGTAAATCTAGATTAATTGTTTCTTTTACTAAAAACCGTCACGGAACAACCTATCCTTATTTTATTTGTTTAGGCAGACAACAAAGACGAACCAGTTGTAAACAGTCTGCAATTCTAATTGAAGACATTGAAGATTTAATTGAAAAACACTACGATTATATCCAACCGACTAAACAACTACTCTGTGATCTAAAATCTTTAATTCTAGAAGAGCTAAAGAATCAGGAAAATAATTCTCAAGTAGAAATTAATCAACAAAAAATTAGAATTAATAAATTAAATAATGAGAGAAAAAGGTTATTAGAAGCTCATTATGCTGAAGCTATTCCTCTAGATTTGCTAAAAATAGAACAGTTAAGAATTACAGGTGAATTAAGATCAGCTCAAGAAAGAATAAATGCAATAGATGTTGGTTTTGATTTCGTTAAAGTTAATCTTAGTAAATCTATAGAATTTGCATCCAATTGGAAAGGTGCCTATATTAGTGCTTCGCCAAATATTAGAAGACAGTTAAATCAAGCAATATTTAAAAGAATTTATGTTGATGATAGCGGATACTTATCTTCAGAGCTAAATGAACCATTTGAAGTACTTCTAAGTGATGAAGTAACTCTGACTTCAGAACTTAGAGCATTCTCAAAATTAAAGACCTCTGAAGTTAAAATTGATGACTTTTGGACAGATTTATTATCTGGTCGTAGAAAAACCGCTGAAATCTTTAAAATCAACCCAAATTCTTCTCTAAACAACCTTGATTTTACTCTGTTGTGCAAGGGTTTGAAAGACGACCTTTTGGTGGGCGAGGGGGGACTTGAACCCCCACAAAGTTGCCTTCACAGGAACCTGAATCCTGCGCGTCTACCAATTCCGCCACTCGCCCGGACCATTAAATACTTTAGCTTAAAATTTAAATACTGTAAAAAAGTTTTCTTTTGGACCTTATGGCAATCGTTTGCAATCTAAAATTGTTATCTAGGATATTTATGGGACTGTTCCAATTTGAAAAAAAATTAGAGGGCTTGGTAGAGGGCACTTTTGCAAAAGTCTTTAAAGGCGGGCTCCAGCCTGTCGAAATAGGACGCAAGTTAACGCGTGAGATGGATTTAAAAAGGCAGGTTGCTCCAAATGGAGTTATCGTCCCCAACGTGTATGTTATTAAGTTGTCGCCGGATGACGCAAGTCGTTTTAGCTCTTTTCAAGCCGCTTTAATTAGAGACCTTGTTGAAACGGCCAGAAAGCACGCCCGTCAAGAACGATATCTGTTTGTCGGTACGGTTAGAATCGATATGGATGTCGATGAGGAGCTGACGAGTTCCCGGTTTTATATAGATTCTGAAGTGCTGGCCAACAAGGACGGACTTCCCGGCGCTTCGCTGGTCGGACCTGATGGCACTCGATATATTATTGCCAATGCTCCGTTGGTGATTGGTCGGTTGCCCGAGTGTGATATCGTTATAAGCGACACAAAGGCATCCAGACGGCATGCGGAATTTCACAGAGCGGGCAATGACGTTGTGATTTTAGATTTGGGATCTACGAACGGAACACGAGTTAACGGAGCTCTCATTACCAGGCAGAGATTGAATGACGGGGATGAAATTACGATAGGATCGATCTCATTTTATTTTCAGGTTTTATAGTTTAGGGAAATCAATTTCATGTCGCATTCGCTGATACAGGTACTTACATGGATTTTCTTGGCGCTGCTTTGGATATTTTTTATTCGTGCGATTAGGGCCGTATGGGTCGAAGTTAGGCAACAGCGTAAGGCATTGGAAGAAGCCGCCGATCGGTTAAATAGGGCTTCGGGCTCTAGATTGGCTCCGCTAAAATTAAGAATTATAGATCCAGAAGATTTAGCTGGTACTAGTTTTGAAATTGTAGATAATGCGACTATCGGTAGGGCAAATACATGCACGATACCGATTGATTTTGACGATTTTTCTTCGTCCGTGCATGCACGAATATTTGTAAAAGATGATAAATTGTGGATTGAGGATTTGCAGTCAACTAACGGCACTTTTGTGAATGAAAAAGAAGTTTCTAGACCTACGAGTATAGAACGAGGAGATATTGTTCAGGTGGGCAATACTGTTTTTGAGGTTTACAGGTAGTGGAAATTGATATTGGTGCTTATACCGACGCAGGTAAAGTCAGAGAGATAAATCAAGACAGAGCATTGGCAACTAGTCGATTGTTTGCCGTGGCCGACGGTATGGGCGGTCACGTGGGCGGAGAAGTTGCTGCAGAATTGGCACTAGAAGAACTTTTAAAGTCTTTTAAGACTGACCCCACGGGCAAAGGGTTGGCAGCTGCCATTCGAGGTGCGAATTTAGCCGTGTGGACCAAAGGGATGGACGATCCGTCCTTAAGAGGCATGGGAACGACTTTAACAGCTGGAACTTTAACCGAAAGTTCGGATCAATTGACACTGTATCTGAGCCATGTAGGTGATTCAAGGGCTTATATCTTACGAGAAGGGGAGCTCAGCCAGCTTACTGAAGATCACACTGTTGTCGAAGAGTTGGTTCGGCAGGGTAAGTTAACTGAGTCTCAGGCGCAAGTTGACAAACGGCGTCACACGCTCACTCGTGCTTTGGGAGTTGAGCCTAATATTCTTGTGGACTCTTTTAAAGTTAATCTTGAAAGTGGCGATATCATATTGCTGTGCTCAGACGGACTGTCTAATGAGCTTTCAGAAAATGAAATTGTAACGCTTTTGGCTTCGGATCATATTGCCCAACAAAAGGCCGAAGATCTTGTCAGACTCGCTAAAGCTCATGGCGGCAAGGACAACATTACGGCGGTAATTATAAAAATTAAGGATGCAGCCTCTTCGTTTGATGTAAAAAGTGAATCTTCTGCTGAAGATATCCTACTGGTTACCGCTGATGCCGATGAACAAATCGATTCTGGCTTGGGAACATTAGGCGAAGATTACCAGTCCGATGCAGCGTCGTCGGCCGAACTGAATACAACTTCAGCGCAATTTATGACCCAAGATAGTACTGACGAAGCTACATTGTTGGACTTTCCCGCTTTTAATGAAAATATGGCCACGATAACTGCCAACGAGAGCTTGCCTTTAAATTCGGTGGGTGAATCAGAAGAATCTGTAGTTTTAAAAACAAAATCTAAGCAAGCCAAGATAAAGCTTAAGGGAACACTGATTTATGATCTCTCCGATGAGTATGATGAGTCTGACCAGATTGACACTAGAGTTCCTTTTTTGACTTTCAGAACTATAGTTTTTGTCGCGTTGCTAGTCGCAGTTTCCCTGAGCGTTTATGGGGCAATCAGATGGTTCGCAGACAATTCATACTATGTCGGCTTAAGCGGAAATAACATAGCCGTTTATCATGGTCGCCCTGGAGGTCAATATTTTTTTAAACCGAAATTAGTTTCGACTACTAACCTAACTAAAAATGACGTATTGCCGAATCAGGCAACAGCGCTACAAAAAGGTGTTGAAGTATCTTCGCTGAACGGAGCTTATCAATTGGTGAATGATTTAAAGGCCCAGGAAAAAAAGATGGGACTCGGCCAGAATACAACCACTACAACAATTCCTTTTAAGCAACTATTGACGCAAACAACATGAGGTTTTTATTAATGTCGTCATTATATCTACAACAAGTTTGTAATCTCAAACCCGCCTTTGTAAATAGGTTATTTTCGAAGTTAAACGTGCCTGAATTAAGTAGAAATAGAATGGCGGTTTGAAGGTGCTCGACAAACGTTTACATATTATCGCCGTTGTCTTTGTCATATGTTTCGGTATATTGTTTTTGCAATTAAATAATTTGCAATATAAAAGCGCATCCAGTTTGTTGGATTCAAAATATAATTTACAGAAAGTTTCAAAACAGGTATATCTGCCGCGGGGTGAAATTTTAGCTTCCGACGGCACGGTACTGGCCGAATCGGTTCCCGTTAAAGATGTTTACAAATATCAGCGTGAATACCCGTTGAGTTCGCTTACGGAAGATATAACCGGTTACGATTCTATTTATTACGGGACTTCGGGATTGGAAAATTATTACGATTCGATATTGACTACCCATAATACGCCTGCAAGTTCTCTGCACGGCCTTCTTACAACGGGACCGACAACTGACAATATCGTCACCACTTTAAATTTACAGTTGCAACGTGTTGCCCAACAGGCATTGGCAAAGTATAAGTACGGCGCCGTTGTGGCCATAGACCCATCCAACGGCGATATTTTGGCTATGTACGGGAAACCGACATTTAACCCGAACCTTTTGGCCCAACACAGCATTCACGCCGAACAGGCTGCTTATCAGGCACTTAACCCCACATCACCTAGTACCCCGTTGCTGTCTGAGGCGTACCAACAAAGATTTGCTCCTGGTTCTACGTTTAAGGTAGTTACATCGTCGGCGGTTTACCAGGATAATCCTAGCATTGCAACTCATTACTACCCTTACGTCACGCAAATCTCGCTTCCAGATACCAGCAATACATTACACAACTATGCCTATGAAAGTTGTGGAGGAACTATGCCCGTGCTGTTGGAGGTTTCATGTGATACGGGTTATGCTCAGATCGGACTGGCACTCGGCGCTCAAAATTTGTCAAATGAGGCACTCGCATTCGGATTTGATCAAATTCCTCCAGTTGATTTAACCGGTGCCGTAGCATCAAACTTTCCATCTGCTGCCAGCTTTGCAAACCAACTTCCATTTTTGGCATATTCGGCAATCGGGCAGGGAAACGTCCAGGCTTCTTGTCTGCAGATGGCAATGGTGGTCGCGGGAGTGGCAAACGGCGGAGTGATTATGACTCCTCATTTGATGAGCAAAGTGGTTGATTCGTTTGGTCAAACGGTTCAGACCTACGTTCCCAAACCCTATAAATTTGCAACCAGTGCATCTACGGCAAAATCAGTTACGAAAGATATGGAGCTAGTAGTCTCAGGACCCAAGGGTACTGCCAACAATTTGGGGTTCCCGTCGAGTCAACAAATTGCCGCCAAAACAGGTACCGCACAGACTGTTGCGGGTGCGGGATCCAACAACTGGTTGGTGACGTTTGGTCCCAATAATGGAACCTCAAAACCTTTGGTTGCCGTAGCTGCTGTAGTTCCGTACTACCCGGGAATAGGTACAGATACTACCGGAGATCAAATAGCGGGCCCTGTTGCCGCAAGTGTACTTGAAACTGCAATTAGTTTGGGTTTATAGAGTGAATATAATTTCGATAAGTCTTATTAATTTAAGTCGCCATAAATCTCTAAGCGGTTGTAAAGAGCTAAATTTGATGAAAAATTGGGTTAATGAATTGAATTTGTGTTTCATTAATTTATTATTTAATAAGGGTATATTTTAATGGCAGATGATAACAACAGAATTGTATTAAACAGATATGAACTTCAGTCCCAGATTGCAAGAGGAGGGACTGCAAGAGTATATTTGGCCAAGGACTTAAAGCTTGATCGCAAAGTTGCCGTTAAAATGCTGTTCCCCGAGTTGAGCGTAGATAGCAGCTTTGTGGAAAGATTCAGAAGGGAAGCTCAAGCGGCGGCAAACTTAAATCACCCAAATATAGTTTCGGTATATGATTGGGGAGAGTTTGAAAATACATATTTTATTGTTATGGAATATGTTGACGGAAGGTCTTTGTCTTCGAAACTTAGATCAGAAGGTCACATACCTGTTTCCGATGCCGCATTTATAGGCTCTGCGGTTGCTTCGGCTCTGGCTTATGCACACAGCCACGGTGTTATACATCGTGACATTAAACCGGGAAACGTATTAATTACTTCAGACAACAGGGTAAAAGTTACCGATTTTGGAATTGCCAGAGCAACTGGTGTTGATGAAAATTTAACCCAGACCGGATTGGTAATGGGCACGGCAACCTATTTTTCACCTGAACAGGCTCAGGGACACGGTTCGGACGGGCGAAGTGATATCTATTCTTTGGGAGTAGTTTTATATGAAATGGTTTCTGGCCGCCCTCCTTTTACTGGAGATACTCCAGTTGCAATAGCTTTAAAACATGTTAAAGATGATATGCCTCCTTTAAAATCTTTAGTCCCAGACGTTCCAGAGTCTTATGAGGCCATAGTTAATAAAGCCATGAGCAAAAATGCAGATCTTCGATATGTCAGTGCGGGAGAGTTGGGTGACGATTTAGATAGGTTCAGGCTTGGTAAACCGGTAGCTGCCTATGATGCTACAACTGCGGTAAGTCAGGTAAACGGTGATGGTGGGTTGACTAGTGTTGTATCGGCGGTAGGAGAATATGAAGAGGGTCGACCGGCGCGAAGACCGATTCGGGTAGAGACAGCACCGCCTAAGTCGAAGACTCCGATCTATGCGGCCGCAATTGCAGCTTGTCTTTTGATATTTGCTCTGTTGGTTTATGTGGGTGGAAGAAACTTGGGTTATTTTGGAGCTCCGCAATCGTTTGCGGTGCCCAAGGTGACCAATCTTCCGCTGACCCAGGCAGAACAAGATCTTGGCGCCGTGGGTTTAAATTACACAATAAAGCGATATTTTAATGATTCAGTACCTGGAACAGTTTTTAATCAGTCGCCGATAAGCTCAAAGGTTTCTAAAGGGGACACCGTTATCCTTGAAGTTTCAAAAGGTGCCCCAACTCAATTGGTCCCACCCGTAGATTTCAAACAACTTGTTCAGGCCGAGACTATCTTAACAAAGGCAGGTTTTAAGGTAACAGCCCAAGGTATAGCTTCGTCGGCACCAGCTTATCAGGTAACTAATCAATTCCCCAAGGCTGGAGCTTCTTTAAGCCAAGGAGGTACGGTGACGATAACTTATTCAGATCCTTCGGCATCTGTAGTAGTACCAAATCTAACGGGTGTGACCCAGTCCGCCGCGGTTTATCAGCTTGGTAAAGATAATTTGGCCGTCGGTACTATAACTCAGCAGGCGTCTACATCAATTCCTCAGGGGTCAGTCATTTCTACGCAGCCAGCACCAAATTCAACAGTAGATACTAATACGCCGATTAATTTGGTTATTTCTAGCGGACCCAGTTCAGTAACGATGCCATTAGTAGTAGGGGATACTCAAACGGTCGCTCAGACTGAATTGCAAGGGTCCCCTTATAACTTTAGTATTACAATTGTAGATGAAGTGACTTGTTCGGCTGACTACGGGTTAGTGGTTACTCAAAATCCATCAGGGGGAGTGACGGCGGCACCGGGTCAAAGCGTTACGTTATTTGTCGGCGTATCGCCCACTACCACCACTACGTCGTCGGTAGTGTCTACGAGTTCGCCTACTACGACAACGACAACTTCAACTACATCGACAACTTCTGGTACAAGCGGCAGCAACTCCTTTTGTCCATATGTGTAGAATTCTATATATTTAGACTAACGAGCATCATAAAGGTCGGGTCGGCGAGGCTTACTTAAATCTTGCAAAGGGATATTTTGGTCGTTTATCGCGGGGCGTTGATTAAAACCATAACAAAAAAGTCGAATTTCACTGACTTTAGTTTGAGAAGCCGAGAGTTTCACTAATTTCATAGAAAGTGATTGAAGTATCACATCGATTAGACGAGAGTGCCGTTGTTTTACAGGATCGAAGGCATGGGTTTGTTGAGATATGAATTATCATGCCGTACTTTTTATATGTCTGGTTGTAAGGGGCAAAGTAAAATTAAAATGAACAAAAAAATCATTATGTCTGTCGGAAATTTGGGTTACGAAAAAGAGGAGGGAAACTTCCTATTTGAAGTCACTTTATGATATCAGTTTTGCTAAAATCAGGTGTCAAATCCAAGTCATTATAATAATATAATTGTGCAAGCAAATAACTGATGACGATAACTACTGAAACAGCAACCGACCCAGACGACGATTCAACGGGGTCGACTTTTTCTGTCGGCAATTCAACTGCTGGCAGGATATATATTGTCGTGGGAGGTGTATATATTGTCGCATCGCTGTTGCTGTTTCATAGTATATGGCTTCATGGTCTGGCATCGTCTGAACCGTCAATGTTTACAGGTGACTTTGGAATCGGCGTTATTAATATGGGCTGGATACCGTTTGCCTCCCTACACTTGAAGAACCCACTGTATTCGGGGTACGAGTTCGCTCCGTATGGATTTAATACGATGGGTACACCTGGTATGTTCGTGCAATCATTCGTAATGGCCCCAATAACACTTTTGTTCGGGCCGGTAGCCAGTGATAATTTGGCTGTTATTTTGACCCCTGTAATTTCTGCTTTTAGTGCATTTGTGGTTTACTTCAAAATCACTAAGTATCCACTAGGTGCTTTCGTGGCTGCTTCGTCGGTGGGATTTTCGCCGGCGATTCTTAATGACGCAACGTTCTCGTTATTTCAGGTCGGTTGGGAGTTTGCTCCACCGGTGATCTTTTATATTTACTATAAGGTGATAACGGCTTCAAATAGGAGTCCCTATAGGTATGGAATTTGGCTGGGCGTCTTGCTCACCCTTCAATTCTATGCATCATTAGAAGTGTTTGCTACTTTGCTGTTTTGGGGTTGCACCCTGGGGGTTATTGCCTTGATAATAAATTATCCAACAGTTAAATATAAATTAAAAGATCTCATAGTCGTAACGTCTGTAGCAGTTGTATTGACGTCCGTCACAACCGGTTATGCGGCATATTTTTTTGCTTACGGTCCAGGCCATGCATTAAGCAATAACGGATCAATACACAACAGCGAATTTGCAATGAGTATTTCGGATCTACTGTTCGCAAGAAATTCTTCATTTAATAGCATTAACATATTTTCAATACACTTTACATATATCGCTGTCCCGATTCTGTTGGTAGCAATGGTTGTACTGAGAGTTCGTCAAGTATGGCAAAGCAAATTAGCTCGATACTGCTTGGTATTTGCGGGGATACTTATGGTATCCACACTTGGCACGGAGATTACATTACTACCCGATGTCTCTGTAGTTCCCAACCCTATACATCTATTCTTAAACTCATTGCCCATAATCTCTCAAGCAATCTTTGGAAGGTTTATTTATTTTGCACTTTTTCTTATCGGCATACCGGTTATAACCGTCTTACAAAATATTTCAAGATTTGGCAAATCACGTTTTTCTAATATACCGATCAAGGGAATTATTGTTACATTTTTAATTGCAAATATAGTAGTTCTGACATTGAGCACTTATACTTCACGCCAAACCATTCCCACAGGTGGTAATTTAAGTACCGGCAAACAAATTCCGAAAGATGCAATCGTCTACGAATATCCCGCTGGAGACATCGTCAACGGGCCTCCGCTTATCTATCTATCTCAAAGTGGCTTTCGTTATCGAATTACCAGTGGGTACGGTACAAATGACCTGGCCCACAAAATTACCGATACGGCTCCCGCAGATCCGTTAACTAATTTTCTCTATATTTTCCACTTGAATCAAATGCCTCCCTCAGAATCAACAATGCAAAAGATATACCGATATATAACGACTAGTCACGTTGGTTGCATTATTGTATCTCAGGCAATTCATCATAAATCTGCGGTAAAGGCAATTACATATCTCTATGGCCGCCCTGAAGCGATAACGAATAATGCGCAATGGTGTTCTCTGGGTTCCATTGGGGGGTAATTACAAAAAGATGCTTAAGAGCTCTATTGTTAAATGCCGATTCGTTAAGGATCTGTCGCATTATTAAGAATCCGCCGCAGTGCCTCGTATTTGGTATTCATTCATTTAAAAAAGTTAACATCTATTTTTGTGGACTGAAGCAGCCATCCTTCATCCTTTGATAAAAGATTGCAATTTAAAGAGAAATCTGAAAAGACGGTGTGAATAACTAGTACATTATTTCATAGTAAACCCACATAGTTTTATTACATTTACTACTATGGTAATTATGAAACTGTCAGAGTACGGCAAGCGAAACAACATCAAATACAGAGCCGCATGGAATCGTTACAAGGAAGGGAAGATCGAAGGTGCATATCTTGACAGCACTGGACATGTT
>JAJZNL010000001.1 GCA_021852345.1 Actinomycetes bacterium | reverse complement strand
CTTAAAATATTTGAGATGTCAATGGGATCGCCTAATTCAAAGTAGCTAAATGTCCTCCCTAAGCCTTTTCTCAACAGCTCGTTGCTTGAATTTGGTGCACCTTTTATAACACGCCGTATGCGTTCGGCAGTAATTTTATCAGCATAGTCTCCCATTTCAACGAGGATGAACTTACGGCTACCGCCATCTTCTTTGTTGAGTTCAAGTACTGCTTGAGCCGTTGTTCCTGATCCCGCAAACGAGTCGAGGACTAGGTCATTTTTGTTGCACGAAACACGCAGGATATCAGTAATAAAATCCAAAGGTTTAGGATTATCAAAAGCATCGTTGTGAAGAACTTCTTTCAAGAATGCAGCACCTTTTGCGGTGTCATACTTCGGATCGATCCATATTGACTTTGGTAGTAGCGTTCGATGTTCACCGTTGTAATCGAGTCTCATTTTGGTAAAGACTTGCCATCTACCCGTCCTAACTTGTTTTACAACAATATCTCTATCTTTGCGATCCAAAAATGTTTCAATTCCCCATCTCCACCGACCTTCTTCTCCGTCGGTCGTGAGTGGGAGAATTTCTATGTCGTTTTTGCTTGTCCTAGTAATACTCACTTTGCCTGTAGTGTTATCAAAATAAATAGGATAGAACATATTGGGACGATCTTTTTTGCGCCAACCCTTCCCGGTTTTTCGGAATCCCACCTCTTTATATCTACCCCATTCGTCCTCTTGGTCATATTCAATTAATTGTATTTTGCTAAGAGGCAACCCACCCATTTCAAATTTTCGCTTATTTTTTGCATAAACAAGCAGAAATTCATTCGCAGTTGCGATAAATTCATCGTCAGATCGTCCTTTTAGGTTATTCACTACGGATATTATGCCCAAGAAATTGTCGGGAAAAATTTCGTCCATCAGAATTCTTAAATTGCCCAGCTCGTTATGATCAATACTCATGAAGATTGCTCCATCGTCAGCTAACAATTCTTTCAACAACTTTAACCGAGGCATCATCATACAGAGCCATTTATCATGTCTAGTTAAGTCTTCACCCTCTTTGCCCACGACTTTGCCTATCCATTCATTAATGATTGGGCTGTTGACTTTGTCGTTATAAATCCAGCCCTCGTTACCTGTATTATAGGGTGGGTCGATATAGATACACTTAACCTTGCCCGCATATGTCGGCAAAAGTGCTTTCAATGCTAATAGGTTATCACCATGGATGATTAAATTATCGTGAAGGCTTACTCTATCTGTAAGACTTTTCTTCTTATCCGGGACAAGCTGATGGTGTGGAACCGCCAAGTGATGGTTCTGGACGAACGTCTTGCCTTTAAATTGAATAGTTGGCATTTATCCATTATACGGTAGGGGTGTGACACTAATCATGAATTGTCTAAACCAATAGTCACACCACCACCTTACCCAATCGATTATTTATGTTTCTTTTTGGATGGTTTTTTAGGTTTCTTTGGGGTTTGAGCTAGATCACTTGCTGCTACTTCCCTTTCTCTTTGAGTAGAGTTGGGATCGCTCAAAATGCTTCCAGCTTCGGAAGCTGGTTTTTTTCCTGTTACCATATATTCACCTCCTTTCGGGTTAAAATAGCCTAATCTAAGTTTAGCTATGACTTTTTATGAAAGCAAACATATGTTCGAGATTCAAAGGCTTTTTTTGGGAATCAAATGGGAATCAAATGCCCGATATTGATTGATACGAGACGATACTAAACGGACTAACACCCCTACTGAACAGGTAAAATGATACTGGACACTACTAGACGGACGTATTCAATCTGATTCCTAAACCGTGCGTCGCAGGTTCGAGTCCTGCCGAGGGCACAAAGAAATAGTAGGTCGAACGCTTTATTGGGAATATCAAAAGCGAGAAAGTATGGCCTTGAGAATCAAGTCTGCGTTAGTTGTTATCGTGCGAGGACATGTAAATTCAATATAAGACAAACAATGGAAAAGCAGCCTCTTGGTTAGGAAGCTCACTTTACTATATTACTGTAATGATTCTTGATTTTGCTGGAAAGGAGATGTAGACATGAGCGACAATGTACAGGCGAGGGATCCCGAAGATGTAACTCGGCTCGTTAGTGAGCGGCTTAATGCAGGCGACGCTGCGGGTGTGGCCGAGCTGTACGAACCACAGGCCATTTTGGGCTACCCTGCTGACGCACCCACGACAGGCCGAGAGGCTATCCAGGCGGTTTATCAACAAATGGTCAACGCCGGAATCAAGTTCGGTCTTGAGGCTCCGCTGCCTACCCTGAGGTTTGAGAACTTGGCTTTGACATCGACACGTTCGGCAGATAATCAAGGTGTTCGAGTACAAGTATTACGCCGCCAACCTGACGGCTCCTGGCTACGAGTTATCGATCGTCCTGAGGCTCTCTAGTGTTGCAGTCCAGCCATCTCCAATAACACATTGTGGTGCCATTTTCACATGCGAACGTACCCAACAGTAACGACTCCGAGTGCCCTACCATCTCCACTTGACTATTTGACAAAAACATTTCCTACCCAATTGCACCAGAAAGCATTACGTTAATATATTTTACGTTTATCAAGTTACACATCGCCAACCTTTTCCCGTACGTTTTAAAGTCTTCAACAATTCGAGGTTCGAAAACCTTGCAATGGAGAAGGCTCAAGGCTCACTTCTTTACCCTTCGCCAGTTCTTAGCGCGTTCAAACTTTCTTTACATATTCAAAAACCTCACAAATGATGTGGAATTACTACAGGTATTGTAGTAATATCATTTTATGGAAAATTTTGAATTAATTGCCAACCTCTTACTGGATTCGTATCAAATTCTAAGTATTGAGAATGTTGAGTTTGAAACAAAATATGAGACACCAATGCTGAAGTTACAAAGTGCATTTAACCTTCGCGGCATCCTAGCAAGTAAGCTCACAAATAACGATCAATTTACTTTACATTCAGAATATTTGCAATGTGGACGAATCGACTTTTCTTTTGCTAGCAGTCCCGATCAATCGTATAGACTCAGGTCGAAACGAAGAATTGATATTGACAACTCGTTTGATCAGAGATTATTTTGCCTAGAAGATGAGGTAACTTCGGTTTTCCAATATTTGGTTTTTGAGTTTACTGAGATAGGTTTAAACCTATTTACTATGAATGCTACTTTGAAAAATAATCACTTGAGTCCAACAGGTGTTATGAATCACGTTGGATCTTGGCAATTCGAAGAATCACTGGGATTTGATCAAGGGTTGGCCGATAAGTTTAATGACCTGGACGAAATAGCAAAGGAAGAGGAGCTATGAACCGGCTGGAAGCCTTTAGATACATTGAAAATCTAACTCAGGAACAACTTGCGGAATACATAGAAGTATCTCCTCAGTTGGTGTCCGCCATTGAAAGAGGTCTTCGAACATTTAATGGAGACCTCTCAAAAATTGGATATAGAAATGAACGACTTATTCTTCCAGAGATGTCGGAGCCGTTACATAGAATTCGTGCATCTACTTCAGTGACTTTTCGAAAAAAGGCAAAGGAATTAATCAGGCTTGGCGGAGAAGTATTTTCAGAACTTCGACCAACGCTTAAGGGTGTAAATCGATTTAGTTGTGAGCGGCTAGAATCTCCAAAATCATTAGATGACGTTTCACAACTAGCAGAAGAAGCGAGATATCTATTAAACATTGAGCTATACGAACCTATCCAGAATCTAACATCATCATTTGAAAGGGCTGGAATATGTTTAATCCCATTAGGTAATCAAATGGGCATTGACGGAATGTCTTCGTGGGTTAATGAGACTCCAGTAATTGGAATTTCACAGACAATTCCTGGTGACCGATTTAGATTTACGCTGTGCCATGAGTTAGCCCATCTTTTGTTTCATCGAAAGAAATCCGAGGTTAGTGAAGACGAGGCTAATTTGTTTGCTAGTCAACTCTTGTTTCCTCAAGAATATTTTGAGATGGCATTAGGCGACAAGAAGACAATTATGTTGCAAGATTTTATTTCATTAAAGTCAAATTGGGGAATATCTATTGCTGCATTGATCTACCGCTCTCACCAGTTCGGGTATATAACCGATGATCGCTACAGAGCTCTCCAAATTCAGATGTCTAAGTGGAGGAGAAATGAGCCGATGCCGATCGAGGTAATGGCTGGGCAACTGCTTTCTAAATTAATCAAAACCAATGGTGGATACGAGAAAGTCTCGTCCAATTTGGGAATTAATAAAGAGCACTTAATTGAAATTTCAAATTGGAATCCTCTAAGAGTTTTAAAGGAGGTGAAAATTTAATGAAGAAAAATGATATTGAAACGATCCAAGTAGTCACGTCTGTGGCATCTGTATTTATTTCGATTCACGGTCTCACAACCGATCGAAATACAAATCGAAAGAGATGGCACACGGCTCATACTGTATGCGCAATAGTCGGAATAATGTGTGTTGTAGCGCTTGCGACGAAATAGGTACTTAAACAAGGGTCGGAAATCTGATTTGTAGTTAATTTCGTCAGATGCTTAGGAGATAATTAGAAATATGACTGAGAATGATTTTAGGTTAACATTGGCGGGTTCTGCAGTTGATTCTGGGCAAATGGATGTTAAGGAATTGACACCTGCTCTACTTGCCTTGGCCAGCATCCAACCAAAAATAGTCGATTCTGAAAATTCAAATAAGGTCTTGTAGTTTTGGCTGAGATTGTCCCAGGCTCCGTGGAATTTGATAGGTGGTCCTCCAGCTCAGGTTCTGCCATTAGGCAGAATTGGGGTAATGAAACTACCAGAAACGGAGGACAACAATGAAAACTTTACACACAAAGAAAGCAGCTAACAAAAACTTACGCATAATGCCAAATCTTGGCGTTGTAGACCTTGGCGGCATAGGACTTAATGAGAACTTGGCTGACAAGGTGGAAGGTGAGTTCAAGGTATTCGCAAAGACGATGCGCCAGGGACTTTTGGCCCCAGCTGCTGCAATAGGGCTGGAGGTCCCTCAATATCAGGAAAGATGACAGTGGTATAGATGAGTTGGCAAGAAGCATAGAATCCATGGGACTTATTTCTCCTCCCACGATTCGAAAAACAAATGATGGAACTTATGAAGTAATAGCAGGACAGCGAAGACTACATGCTTGTCAGAAACTGGGATGGGTTGAACTTGAAGTGTTTATTGCCAGTATGGACGATAACGATGCAGTTGGAACTTCTTTAGTGGAGAATATGCAAAGAGCTGATATGCATCCGCTAGATAAAGCAAGAGGACTTGACAGTCTTGTAACACGGTTAGGATCAGATAAAGATGAAGCCAATACAACTAGATTAAGTCTTACAACAGTGCGTAAATACTTAAGGTTGCTTTCATTGCTGGAAGACCTTCGAATGCAACCCGGCACTGCAAATGGCCCTACAGGCGTAGGGGCTTTAGCAACGCTTGCGAGTAAATTTGAAACTCCTGATAAACAACGGAAGGCATGGGAATTAGTTCGAGGATTCAGTAGTGGAACGGCTCAAGACATTTTACGTCGATCTGAAGGAGATTTGGATGAGTTAGAGGAACTTAAAGAACAGGCACTATCTGGAGAATTGGGTGTAGAACGATGTGGAGATAGTTTACGTGAATGCCCTTGGCTTGAAGACTTACCAGCAATGCAAAAGAATAAAATCCTGAATATACTAGTTGAAGATTAATAATAGAAAGTGCATATTGTCAGCTTCGGTCTAAGTTGGAATGGCTAATGCGTTATGAGCCTATTGATGTATTTAATTCAAGAGAACCAAATATGGATAATGACGGATACGCTTGCTACGTACCCTGATGGAAAACCGTATCTTTTTACTTCAAAGTGTGTCGCCGTACCTCATCTTGATATGACGGTAGCATTTACTGGTATTAAGGATGTGGGTCAGAGATGGCTCAATTGTTTAATAACATCAGTGTTAGGGAAAAACATTGACACCGTTAATAGTTTTGTACCTGATCAATTGAGTAAAATCACAAACAATGTTGAACGCGAATTCGGAAAACTTCCGATGACGACAACGATCTATCATTTTGGATATTCCGAAAAGAGTGGGGGAAAGTATATGGGTTACGCATTTAGATCTGAACACGGATACAGTTCGGAGCTATTGGCAAATAATGCTTTCGGATGTAAGCCACAACCTACGAACCCTTTAGAACAAGCTCCCACAACAATTGAAGAATGGGTTAATATGGCGAAGAAATTAAAACAAGAACAAGAATCACGCGGAGAAAGCCAACGTGTCTTTATCGGGGGAGATTTGATTTTGACAGTCATGAATAATCAGAAAATTCTAAATGAGAAAGTGTTTAAGTTTGACGATTTCAACTCGTGTTGGAATGACATGAATAGGAATTTGAGGATTTAAAATTATATGTCACTTTAGCCTATACTTTAATCAGACATTAAATAATATCTTCTAAGCCGTCAGAATAACGTTCACTTAACATTTATCTGACATGCCACAAAACAAGTCTTAGATGTTATTCTGACAGTATGAACGGCCAGCGTATTGGGTACATTCGTGTTAGCACTCTCGTTCAAAACGACGAACGCCAGCTCGAAGGAATTGAATGTGATCGAACCTTTATTGATCATGCTTCAGGTAAAGACACACGTCGTCCTGAATTAGAATCTCTTTTAACTTTCGTGCGAGCTGGCGATACCGTTACAGTCCACAGCATGGACAGGCTCGCACGAGACCTTGATGAATTACGCCACCTAGTCCAAGATTTGACCAGCAGAGATATAACCGTTGAGTTCGTCAAAGAACACCTGACATTTACCGGCAATGATTCACCCATGGCAAGGCTCATGCTTTCAGTCATGGGAGCTTTTTCAGAATTTGAAAGAGAACTTCTCAAAGAACGTCAGCGTGAAGGGATCGCATTGGCCAAGGTTCGGGGTGTTTACCGTGGCAGGAAGAGGTCACTCACCCCCGATAGTGCTCAAGACATTATCCGTCGAATTGAAAATGGTGAAGCTAAAAGCCGTCTTGCCAAGGAATACGGCATATCACGAGAGACGCTCTATCAGTACGTCAAGGCTGCCAACTCTACACAAAGCAAGTTCTCTCCGGTTGTAAAACTCACTGGCATGTAGTCCTCATATGAGAGCGTTTCTGTAGTTTTCCGCCACTTTATTCAAGGGGCTGTTACAAAGCCTTTTCAAAACCTTTTAGCATTTCTCCCAATTAACCAAGCAGTAATGTGAATGTGGAATTGCATTGGGAATTATTACGCACTTCACGCTAAGCGGTGTCGCTTTGAAAATAACGTATCTGCCACCGATGACAACGTGATTCCCAATGTATCGTTGCTTTTCACGCAACTGGGTGACTTGGTCTTTTAGGGGCGTTCTCCTACTTCGGGTCTCTTTTTTATTTTGTCACCCTACCAGAGTCTCGGTCTCAATGACTACAAGCCCTGAAATGTACTTCGCTTCGCTACGGGGCTATTCCGTCCGACCTCGCTCTGGTGTTATCGGGTTCAAAGAAAGAAACCCTACGAAAAAGGAGAACACAATGATAAAGACCACTAATAATCACCCAGAGCTTATTGAAAAGCTGACTGAGGGAATACCACAACTTGTTTCATCAGATAAATGGCAGAGTTATTTGGATTTTCAAAGCAAATTTTACCGCTGTAGCTACAATAACGTGCTTCTTATATCTTCCCAGTGCAAACACGCAACAAATGTTGCATCATTTGGTGCTTGGAAAGCGCTTGGGAGAAATGTCGTAAAAGGAGAAAAGGCAATCTATATCTTCGCCTCCTTAGTGTATAAAGTTTCAGATGAAAACTCTGATGAAGAAACACGAATAATTCCAGGATTTAAATTTGTGCCAGTATTTGACGTTTCACAAACCGAAGGAGAGGAACTGCCAAGCATTTGCGACCGACTTGTTGGCTCTGATCCTAATAACTGCTATGAGCGTCTCGTCGTTGTTGCCGATTCTCTTGGATTTGTCGTTTTCGATCACTCATTTTCTGATTCGACTAACGGAGATTATAACTTTGAACAAAGCTGCATCAGGGTTAAAGTGACAATCTCTCCAGCACAACGAGTAAAGACCTTAGCCCACGAACTAGCCCATGCATACCTTCACAAAAACGAAAAGAATCGCTCGTTGGCTGAACTTGAAGCTGAATCAGTTGCCTACATAGTTTGTCAAATGCTCGGTATTAACAGTTCAGATTATACATTCGGCTATGTCACGACTTGGGCTGGTAGCGGCGATGACGCAATTACGTCTATCAAGGCATCATGTGAGCGCATTCAATTTGCTACGTGTAAGATGCTTCACGAAATGAACGAGAACTGTAAAGTTGCTAGCAGCTTGTGAAAGGCGTATTACGCCAACACAAAGCGTGCCTTTTCCGCTCGTAACATCTCATAAGGCGACATTACCTTGAGATTGTGGCTAATACAGGCATTGTGAATCTTTATGATCTTGAGAGAATTGGATACAACCTCATGAGTTACGACAGTGAAACGCTCTGCATGCGCTTGAGCTACAAGATAATAATCGGCTACTTGAAGAAATGTATTGACAGCGGAAGGCTCGTACTTAGAATTCTTTGCCCACTCGCTGATTAGCTCAAGGCTCGGTAAAGTCGATGTGGAAGGGGGTAAGAAAAAGTCAGCCCCTCTTTGTTTCGCCCAATCTGCAAGTTCATCATCACCTGCGATTAATTCATCCCTAACTTTTTCAATACTGAACACGATGTGACTTTTATTCCCACGATCAAGCCAGTCCCAAAACACTGGGCAGAAGTCAAAACCATAATAAAGATTCTTGGATTGAATAAAAACGTTTGTGTCCAGAAGGTATGGCATCACAAATATCCAAAGCGATGTGCCAACTCTTTAAAAGTTGACACTTTTTTGAAACCAAGCATTTGAAACGCATCCCGATAAAGCGTTTGACCCTCAAGTGTGCTTGCAATAAGAGCACTAGTAAATCGCCTGCTTGTGCGCACTGGTTGGGTAATGTAAAAGCTTCCACCTGACCCACCTCTAGCCGCAAGGAAAGTTCGTATTCTCTCTTCTTCCCTGCTATACGCTGTTTGGAATTCTGCGTTACTTAGAAAGTTAGCATCGTAAAGCCTACGTAAAATAACTAAAGTACTCACCTTAAATTTACGTGCAAGATTGTCCAGTTGATCCGTAATATCATTTTGACTTAGTTCCACATTTTGAAGTTCTTCGGCAGGAACCAAAAATTCTGCGGCCACTTGGTTACACCATTTTTCAGTATTGTTGTTGGGCATGTGGGAAATATCAGAGTCCGAAACAGCAGACTGGCCTAACCATAGATGGGCTAGTTCGTGGGCTAAGGTAAATATTTGAGCAGCCTTACTATCTGCCCCATTGACAAAGATGAGCGGGGCTAATTCATCAGATATCGCAAACCCCCTAAATTCGCCTGGGTCAAGCTTTCTGTGTGTGTTACTGCCTACGACTCCGTTAACCATGACAAGCACCCCTAAATGCTCTGCATTGTCAACTAATAATCTAAAAGCCTCACTCCACGTCTTCCCACGCTTCTCACGAGTAAATGAAAGGATTTCTCGCATTAGAGAGGCAGCTTCTGCTACAGCTACCTTGGTACTTAGAGATCCAATAAAAGGTACTGTTGGCTCCTGATTTATTCGTGCGTAGTCTCTATACCACTCTTGGCGTTGTTGGCATTGGTATACAGTATCTAGTAAGTGCGGGCTGGCGTGCTCTAGACTCTTGGACTGAATTGTTCTAAAATCAGGAATTGGTAACAATTCTTGAGGGGGCTCATGGAGAAAAAAATAGCCGACTGGAGTAAAGGTTGCATTGGCAAATTTCTCTAACTGCTTAAGAGTCGGCTCTTTTCTTTCTGCTATCCATTCGCCGAGTGAAGAAAACTGACTTTCAAGTTCATATTCTGACTTGCCCGACCTATTTTGTGCCCAAACAAGCAACTCTGGTGAAACAGCGACACGTACTGTCATCATACGCCTCGTGCGAAACTATATCTACGGAATTTGTCGTAATGGTTCATTGAATTCAAAGTTTTCAACTAATTCTTTAAAAGAACTGAAATGTTTGGACTGGAATTTGTCGTGCTTTATAAATAGGGAACGAAACTCTCTGCCGTTTAGATCACTTGCGGTGGCATCTTGGCACCAAGTTACTAACCTTTTCCACTTTGGCAAGACATCAAGGTCTTCATCGCCCTTGGTTTCAATTAACCATGTCGTATCATTCGTATCTAGAGCTATAAAGTCAGGATAGTAGAGACTAAGCAGCCCCTTTGAATTAATGTATTCCACCGAAAAGAATTGACTGCCAACTTGATTCTTAAGGAATGCTTTAACATCATTAGCTTTATCAAGAAAAGTTGCAAACCGCAATTCATCGGGGTTGTCGCAAACTACTCGATCAAATATAGACTTGGAAGATATTAGATAATCACGTCTTGATAATTCTACGGGTCTCGTGTTTGAGAATTTAATATAATCAATTATATGACCTGATCCTACCGGAGTTTCTTCCAAGGAACTTATAGTCTTAATAAATAACCCCATAAGTGGGTTTCTAACCAAATCATCAGATAAATTGCGAATGATATTGGAGTCATTTAAGTCAACGGGCATATTAAACAAATAGTTGGTTATATAGTCTTTAAGTTTCCCATACAAAATTTCATGGCCGCCTATAACTCTTAGTGATTTCATTATTGACTTGACAAAGTACGCTATGAGAGCTTGCGGAAGAGGTTTAATGTCTTGGCCTAAATCAGTCGCCCATGCTATCTCTTCGGTGTCAATGTCTCTGAAAACTATCTCACGCTGCTCTGATTCACTAAATTGTCGTATTTCAAGATTCAAATGCTCCAATTCATCAACCTCTATGTCATTGAAATCAAGAAGGTGTTTCACATATCTTGGTTTTAGTTCGGGAATCTCAATGTCACGATCAGCCTTATTTGGATCTGGGCTAACTACCATGGGCCCAAGTGGGCTGGTACTTTGCCCCATCGGTATGTAACTGAGTTCAACCCCTTCAGCTTTAATTCCTTCAACAAAATCCAAGAAGGCGGGGGTTCCAACTACCGAGACGTATTCGGTGACGTCTGATCCTCGAAACATTCTTCTAAGCCCCCGTCCTAGAGTTTGTTCCGGCAATATTTTACTTGTTGCACTATATGCTCTAAGTCCAACCATTGCGACGACATTTTGCACGTCCCAGCCTTCTTTGAGCATCATGACACTGATTATTACTTTGTACCTGCTTGTCTTGACAGGATTAGACGAATCGACTTCGGGATAGTCAATTGTCCTGCTTGCTTCTCTCAACTTATCTAGTTCTTTAAGAGAATTCTTATTAGAACTTGATTCACTTATTTCACCGTTGGACTTGGTATGAATAACAAGAATCGATTCTTCTAATTCCGGAAATTCACGCTTCATGTATTCCGCAACTTCATCACACTCACGCGTTTCTGAAGTCATTATGAAAAGTACTGCTTTCTTGTTAGCTTTAATCAGTTCGTCGTAAGCCTTCTTCCACTCTATATAACCAAGCTTTATATGATCAGCGTATTGTTCGCCGACATTGTCACTTGGATGTTCCTGTAGTTTTGAGCGAGAAGCCTCATCTGGCAACACGGGTGTTTTTACAATACCTTGGCGTATTGCCTCAACCAATGGATATGAACAGATTACTTGAACAAAAGTTGCCCCGTTATCGTGTCGTGGAGTAGCAGTAAAGTCAAATTGTGCCGATAGTTTTGAATCTTTTTGTCGTAGCCTCAAGGACAAGTCTTCAATTGCTTTAAACCACGCTAAGGATGGATCGTGAATATGGTGTGCTTCGTCATTTAGTACGACGATATTACGAAGACTTTTAATCACGTCTTCTAAGTCAAATCTATTATCGGTTGTCTTTCCGACAGGGCGTGACCCAAAGAAATAATCTGTTAGATTGTCATCATTAACACTTGGAGGAGATGAGCCTTCATAAATCCTGTGTACGTTTGTCAAGAATAAATTTCCCGATGTTGAAACGTTGCCAACTTCGTCTTGGATATGAACCGTGAGCTGGAAGTCACTATGCCAGTTTTTACCTTCGTATCCATTTTGCGGTATTACAGGATCATTTCTAAAAATTGAGAGGTTCTCAAAGTCATCTTTAAGACGGTCAAGAACAATAATATTTGGTGCAATTAATAGGAAATTAGTCGATAGATCACTATCTGCTTCATATAATTTATGAAAGTAAGACCATGCCATAAGCAAACTCATGACTTTTGTCTTTCCTGTTCCAGTAGCTAATTTGAAGACATACCTACACCAGTCTTCAGCAAACATTCCCCGTGACACTCGACCAGAGGCATCATATTTCATTAGCCCGTATGGGTCACGAGCCTTTTCAACTTCATATAGCCAGATAGCTGATTCAACCGCTTCACGCTGAGCAAAGTAATACTTAAATTCGCTAGTTGCGTTATTGGAACCTATGATTTCATGCGGAACTTCAAACCAGTAACTCAAAAGTGCTCGTGAAGTGTCAGAAGCACCCTTATAGCCTGTGTTTCTCCATGTATATATTAATTTTCGTATTTGAGTTACAAGTGGTGGCATAAGCTGAGCGATTTCTTCAGGGCTATGCTCTTCGCTTCCCGGATACCATCTAATTTCAGGATCAAGTATGGCGTAAGGGTCTTTTGGGAACTCAGGAGAAATGGGCATATCAGCTAACCTTTACTGGAATAACTTTTGTCGTGTCGTTGCCAAAAATGTCAATAACCTTAATTGCAATTCTAAAGCTGCCGGTTTTGGAGTACTCGTGAGGCGCACTGGTAAGTTCTAAAGTTCTGTCACGTCTCGTGCGATAGGATTGCCACTCATTTTGAAATATGTAACCGCCAGTCCAGACTTGTTTTTCTTTTCCATCCTCCATTACCCGAATTAGTTCTTGTTTTGTGCCATAGTCAAAGTCAACAGCCCAATAATCTATCCAGTCACTCCAATCTTGAGTCAAGACTTCATGAGAAACTTTGCCGTCTTTATCTTTTGTGATCTTTACTATCTGGCCTTTATCTACAACCACTTTTGAACCGCCATTGTTAAGCTGAAGTGCCGTAAGATCAGCGTCTTCTTGGCGATAGAAGACACCGAGGTCAGTTAGTTTTACACTTACTGATGATTTTGACTTCTCAATCTTTGCCTCGACATATGCAACATCGTAAAACTTCACTTGACCTTTAGCGATTGCTCTCTTGTCAAAGACATCATTTGGAATGTACTTGAGAGATAAAGTAACGCCTTCCTCTCTTGCTTCATCTTGAAGGGCGGGCTTTATTCCCATTTCAAATTCAAAGCCTAAAAGGTCGACTTTAGTGAAATTCATTTTCTTAGCTGCCCTTACTGCTGATTGCACTACCGATTTTGTAATGGGTGCATCAATTGCACCAACTAATACAGCAGTTGAACTCTTAAATCCGTGGAACGGAGCACTTTGAGTAGATCGTTGAGCAGAATATGCTGAAAGAATCAGCTCCAAGTACTCCTCTTGTTTCTGTCGGGATTGCTCTTTGCGTGCCTCTTCTGGTTGATTCATATCAATGCCAATAAAATATTGACGCTCATATTTACCTAGGTTGAGGATTTCAAAGGAACGGTAAGGTTTGTTTGTGGACTTTAGTTCACGTTGAACCCCAATTAAGCGTTTTCTTGTAGTGTGGATTGCAAAGCGACTCAAATCACTACCTATCCATTTACGTCCAAGCTTTTCAGCTACTGATAGGGTCGTTCCTGAGCCACAGAAGAAGTCGGCGACTAGATCACCTTCGTTGGATGAGGCTTTGACTATGCGCTCAATAAGGGCTTCAGGTTTTTGGGTAGGATATTGAATGCGTTCGATTGATGCTTGGTTGATTACATCAATTATCCAGTAGTCAACTGCATAAGTGCCATCGCGCAAATAGTGCCGATAGACTAACTCTGGGTGCGTCACTTCCCATTCGGTGCTCACATCTCGAGCGGATTGGATCGGACTCCCAACAATACCCCTACCCATCAAACGATACCGACCATTTTCATCTTCATATCGGTATTTATTGACTGTACTCTCGGAGTGCGCTGACAATACTTCGTTTGCGTTAAAAGTCCAATTTTTGGGATTCTTGGTGTAGAAAAAAATTGTATCGTGCTTGCGATTCCACCGCTTATTTGAATTGATCGCCTCTTTATAACACCACGCAATTTCATTCTGGAAGGATGCAGATCCGAATATCTCATCTAGAACAGCTCGCACAAGTCCACTTACTCGCCAATCACAATGGACATAAATACTGCCAGCTTCATTCAAAAGTTCCTTAATCAAGTTTAAACGTTCCGATATAAATGAAGCGTAAAGCTCCCCTCTCTCCCCCCAAGTATCTCTGTAAGCAAGTTCCTCAATAATTGAAGGTTTCTTGGTTAGCTTGTCATGTCCAACTTCTACATCAAGTGAAAAGTCAGCTCCAACATCAAAGGGCGGATCAATATAAACGAGTTTTAGTCCACCTGCATTTTCAATCTCTTGTCTTAATGAGCCATGCGTAAGTGACGACAAAATTAACTTGTTATCTCCCCAAATCAACTTATTTGACCATCCGCCAGCTTGCCGACCATTGCTGTTATCAACTGAAAACAGGTCTAATTGAGCAGTGTTTTCATCCCTAGGTTCATCGATCTGTTCAATTGATTGAAAAGGCAACACTGTTTTTTCAATCTCGTTAGTTTTCCCTGGCCAAATTAATTCGAGAGTCTGAGGATCATCAAAGAGGGTCTGTCGAAAGCGAGAAGGCAAAGGTTCTCCTCGTTCAATGCAGCCAATTATAAATTCCTTGTCTCTCTCAGATAATTCCACAGTGTTTGTCCTTCTCTATTTCAGCATACGGATATGACACGTCCCTTGACGTGGTGTAGATCATCGTTTTCTAGAAAGTTTCTTATACGTATCTCTCTCCGACGCAAATAATGCCGACAAGCGTTCTTGGAAATCTGCATTTAGCTTTTTGGCATCAAGGTAGTCGTCAATTGCGTTTCTCACGGCTTGGGAAACTGATACTTCATCTACACGAGCAGCAAGTTCGAGAGCTTCTGCCATATCTTCTGGAATCCTAATTGTGGTAGTCCGATGATTCATATTAACTATATCAATATATCACAAATATGAGAGGGATACGCCACATGGCAAGTCGGGAAAGGCCAGGGCAAATTGCGGAGGGCTTAGAAGTCGTGTTGGGAATATTTTGGGAATCAAATGCACGATACTGCCCGATATTAGGCGATACTGGACGGACTGAAAGCCGTACCAGACGGACATAATTGCACGTAAACGCACTAGACGGACAAATACGGTCTGATTCCTAAACCGTGCGTCGCAGGTTCGAGTTCGGCTGGTGGCAGCAGGAGAAGTAGGTTACACGCTTTATTCGTGATGTTTGTATTTGTTTAATTCGCTGGTAGCGACTTGATTATACCTGGCTCATTGCCCGGTGCTCATTCATTTGTCTTTACATTAGCTTTTTGTTAGCAACAGCAAATATAAGATCCGTCTCTTTGCACATAAGTTATAGTTTCACGCTGTTGGCCTTATAGTAACTCATAATTAATGAGCCATCACCAATAGTGTTATTTGGTAAATATAGACTTTTTGATCCTTTGTATGGACACATAGGTGAACTTATTGAGCTTGCTCCTGTTGGGTACGAAGTAGGCTTATCCAGGTTGTTGCCTACGATTCCATCGCCCGGTACAAGAGCCCAGAATAGTAGACCCATGTTCAGGCTTTTGAGATATGCTAAAAGTCTAGGTAGATCAACAGGAGAGTTGGGGTCGCAAAAACTAGTTCCCTCATTGTTCAAAAATGCTTCAGGCATTATCGGCCATTTCTTTGTGTATTGACCAAAGGTATTGTATTGAGTTGTTTGACTAGTATCTTTTTTTAGGTTTGGCTCTATGCCGTAAGCTATATTTCCGCCTGTTAATAAATGGGTTGGCAAGCCGCTAAGGGTTTCATCGTAATTCGGTCCCTCAGCAATTATGATATTTTTTGCACCCTGTTCTCTGATGGTATTGACCAAGCTCTGCATGCCAACATACGATACGATTTTGTTGGTTGTGCCCTTTGTCCCGCTAGAAAGATATGCATTGCCTCCATTCTGCCATATATTCCAGACATTTGAGCCTGATTCCAACGCATTAGCAGGTAGCCTCGGCTCGTTATAAAGGTCAAAAAATACATCAGGGTAATTCTTGTAGTGTCGTGCCATAAACTTCCAAAAAGCAGTTGCGGTGGAGGTTGGAAAGGCTGGTCCGTCATAGTGTTCTTCCTGAAGGGTAATTATGGCGACCATGCCAAGGCTATTAGTCTTTTTAACAAGACCGTCTACGAGATTTAAGTAAGAATAGTTTATGCTGCCATCTTTTTTAAACAGATGCTCTTGTGCCACCTGAAATCTCAAGATATTCATATTCCAGTATTTTGCGGCTGCGTTTATTTGGGCAAATCCCGTATTGGCTGATTCGCCTTGCCCTTGGCATAACGTCCCTGGCTTTCTTTCAGATGCACATTCGATAATTGTGCCATATGGTACAAATTGCTTGCCATTAGGTCCAATAATTTTATTTTCACTGACATGAAAACCGGGAGAAGGTGAAGTCGTAGAAGAAAACAAAGTTGTAGCATCATTACTTTTTGATTGATGAGAAAAAACACGCCAAGCCCCAATACAGACAATTAATAAAATAATCACTAATACCAATATTTTTAAACGTCCAAGTCCCTGTTGATTCTTGTTAATATGTTTTAGTTTCATAATTATTTATTCCATCTTAAATTCAACCAGTTTGTTTGTTATATATGTTTTTATCGGACTACGTGTTTGTATTCTGCAATCCTCAGGCCATCCTGAATTACCGTTCAATTTCGTGACATATGAGCGGAAGGGTATATAAGAAGTTTCGGCCTTCGATCGCTATGATTTCCCGGATTATGCCTTTCAAGGAGTTAATCATCTAGGAGAGTAGTGTTAAATGGTTTGCTTGCAAAACGATGAGTATGAATACTTTCGTCGAGCTTCTCTGAGAGCTGATTCATATTTTTCGTGAGACTCGGAATAAGACCCAACTTCTAAAGCGTTTTTTGCCAATTGGCCTAATCTCTCTTCTGTGTCAATATGTCTTGACTCTTGGAAAACCAGTAAATCAAGCAAACGAATACGACGGTGCCGATTTGGTGTTTCAAAAGGTAATTTTCCGGCTTCAAGCAATTTGATTAAAGTTGGTCTGCTTATACCTAATAAGTCCGCTGCCTCCTGCGTAGTCAGTTTCATAGCATGAGGAGCAATCGTAATTGCTTGCCCTCTTCTCATAGATGAAACAATATTTTTGAGTAAATATATAATGGGTTGAGGTAACTCGACCCCTATTTTTTTGTCACTGGAAATATAGAAATGAGATTAGTCGCTGGCTAGAATTTTTTCAATTCCTTGAAGAGTTTCAACATTTTCCGGGAGTGGTATTGTTTGCTCTCGTGTTGTAAACATATTATCTCCTTTTCCGCTACTCATACCTCTATGATAATCTTAATTCGCAAAAAATCGGGTCATACTCAATAGAGGCGTTTGTAAACCAGTAGAATTTATGCGTTGGATCTACTGTTGAGATGAGGGATTTTATTGGAAATTAACAAGGAAGTATTTGAACTGGTTTTTTCCAAGAGAAATATATAAGCTCTTTAGGATTAAAGATTGGCAGAGTAATGAAGACTCAGTAACGATAGCATTTGAAGAAAAGGACATACCTCCACTTGATGATTCCAATAGAGATAAGAAGGTCATTGCTCGTCAGTTCCATGACATAACCGTTTCTGATTTTCCACTATGAGGTAAGCATACAGAACTCGTATTTAGAATTCAGGTATACTTAGCTCATCAAAAATTTTACTAATCTTTTCCTGAAATAAGTTGAACTCACCATACTGTGCACCTACAGATAACGTTGCGTTGTCAGGGAACACGTCCAAATTGCAGCCAAAGTCATCCTTGAACGACCAGCCAGATGCCATATTGCTGGTTATGCTATGAGAGGTTAGCTTCACAGTTATTCACACTTGTTGACCTGACAAAGAGTGCATGTATGGAAATATATTTTCAATGTGCTTCTGGAAATTATTAATTGTTTCCAAAGTATTAATTGTTGAAAGAACGGGATATTTAACTTGCCCAATGGCACGCGCAAGTGGCGGTCTCTTTAACAGGTACTTTGGAGGCTTCTCAAAATTAAACATCACATTCTCCGAAAAGATGCCAAAAACATTCCACTATTAAAGTTAGTGTATAACCCGTGCGATCACCGGTAATAATATTTTCCAAAATTAACTTCAGCCTCTGTAATCGCAGTCGAAATTTCATACATTGGCCAATTGGGAATATTTTTGGAGTCAAACACTCGACATTGGCCATATTAGGCAATACTAGCCGGACTGCAACGCGCACTAAACGGACATAATTGCACTAGACGTACAAATGCGGTCGATACCTAAACCCCAGTTCGCAGGTTCGAGTCCTGCCGAGGGCACAAAATCGGAATGCTAGCGCCTACTGATGTTGACATGATAATTTATAAAAATCAAATATTTAGATATTATTTGAAGTAAACTCATATTCAGAGTATGCCCAAATCAAAAACAATTAATTATAATTCGCCGGATTATGAAAATCCACCGGTTGTTGAGGTTTCTTTGGGTATACAATTTGAGCCTCTAACACGACTCAACCCAATAGAACTTGGTAGCTTATGGGAGTTGTGGCGCGATGAACTTCCAAATTACATTGAACAACCTCCACTGCCTCATATTTTAGGTGCTCAGTTATCAATTCCAGCTACAATTCAAATCGGGATTGGATCGCCATTGAGACGATATTGGTTCTTGAATGATACTAAAGGTCAATTGGTTCAACTCCAAAATGACAAACTAATTGTCAACTGGCGAAAATCAAACCCTGAGATGGAATATCCAAGATACAGGATGATTAGAAGTAACCTTGAAACAAAATTCGAGGAATTTAACAATTTTCTTAAGGACAAGTCACTTGGTACTATAAAAATCAATCATATTGAAGCAACTTATGTAAATTTGATCGAAACCAATGAAAATGGAATTGGTAAATTAGAAAATATTTTCCGTTTTTGGAATACCATTGATGGTCACCACTTAGGTACCCCGGGGGTTGTTCATTCAAACATGCAGTTTATCATCGATGAAAAAATGTCTGGTCTCACAAGAATGAATGTGGCGATCTCGCCTGCACTTGGAATCGAGTCGGAAACTAAGATATTAATGACAATCCAGGTCCTTGGAACGCCAAAGACTAGTGAGTTTGATTCTGCACTTGACTCTTTGGACGAGGCACACATACACATAGTAACGAGTTTTGATGAACTCACCGTACCGACAATGCATGAAAAATGGAGGAGACTTGCATGACATTAGCTTTAGAGAATTTGGTCTTATCGACAACAATGACACAAGGGAAAACTTTAGAGCCTGACACGTCGGGCGCACGAGAATTCCTTCAATATGAGCCTAGCTCTAATACTAATTTGCCGTTATCTGAGGAACGTAAGATTGAACTCATAACTAGACAAATTACAAGCCTGTTGGAATTACCTGAAAAATGGGACGGTGAAAAAGCACAACATGTGTCAGAAATTGCGGCACAAAGAGCGGCGAGCATTACTTACCTAGTTTCTGGAGACTATGCAGACTTGGCTCAGTTTTTTCCAACTCCGATTGGAGGCATTCAGGTTGAGTGGTTTGTAAATGGTAATGAACTTGAGATTGAAATTGACAACAAAGGTAATGCCTTTGTTGCATCTGTTGATGAAAAAGGCACTACTCTATTCGAGCAAGAATTTAGCTTAAATGACGTTACGATTTTGAAAAAAATAAAACAAGAGATTGAGCGTCTTTCACTTAAATTACGCAAGTAAGCAACCTGTTTATGACAGAAGTTGAAGATGAGCTTGGCATAGCAGATGACGAAATCCTATTGCGAAGGGTGAAAAGGGATAAACCTGACATGTTCAAGACGGATTCCGCCACTGGATTACAGAGACCCTCAAGTGCTGCCTTTATTGTTCACGACGATGGCATATCTGTCTATCGTAATCTAATACTTAATAATTTGGGACTGATTCCTCAAACTATTCTGGCTCCAACTGAAATTGTCGTTAGTCTTACAGCTACTCATGTTAGAGAGTGCGACGGTTTGGAAGTAAAAAGTGACCCGTGGCCTAGAGGAATTCAAGATGACCATCCCGAAGATGCGGCACATGCACTCATCATAGGTTGGAGAGATCTTCCACGTAATCGACAAAAAAATCATCAACGACATTTGGCGCGAAGCTGTGTAGTGCTTGATACATAATTTCCAACGCTCGATTTTAAATTATGTACTTGAAAACTTTGGGAACGAAGTGCCTATAAATGGCCAGTACCAAATATAACTATACAAACTGGCATCTTAAATGAACAAACTAAATGATGCTGGAAAGTCCAGAGGATTATTTTAGATACCAAGTAAAATCTAAAATACCAATACTTCGTCGTTTGTTATTTTAAAGGTAACGAGTTAAATCAACACCCGTATCTCATCGGCAAACTGGGGTACGCCACAACGTCCTAAAAAATTTAAAATCTCTACAACATCCAATTGTGGATTTCGAAAATCTTGGGCTGGTTTCACAAGAGTTTATAAAACCAGTGAAGGTGATAAGTCCAATTGATTCAAAAGAAACTCGTCCAGATGCACTAACTCAATACCAAAATTCTCTAATTTGGTTTTTGGAAAATCTTTCAAATTAAATATTTTTAGTGACTGAGCTCCGCCTTTGATTGCAGCAGCCAATACATGTCTATCGTTATCATCAGGTAAGTCGAGAACTGCACTTACACTTTCCCAGTCTGTAATTAATACATCTCCAAATGAACCATTCATCATACTAAATCGGTAGTCTATCTTGTCTTCCAAAAGTTCGGGATGGATTTTGTGAATTGCATACTTCACTTCGTCAGGAGCTCCGTCGGGACCATAAGGATCGAAAGAAATTACGCTCTGCCAAACGCAATAGGGTAATCACACAGTACATTAGGTACCAACACGCAAGAATCTAGAATTGCCGCATACATCTAATCTATAAATACTTTCGTCGAGCCTCCTTGAGAGCTGATTCATATTTTTCGTGAGACTCGGAATAAGACCCAACTTCTAAAGCATCTTTTGCCAATTGGCCTAATCTGTCTTCTGTGTCAATATGTCTTGACTCTTGGAAAACCAATAAATCAAGCAAACGAATACGACGGTGCCAATTTGGTGTTTCAAAAGGTATTTTTCCGGCTTCAAGCAATTTGATTAAAGTTGGTCTGCTTATACCTAATAAGTCCGCTGCCTCCTGCGTAGTCAGCCTCATAGCATGAGGAGCAATCGTAATTGCTTGCCCTCTTCTCATAGATGAAACAATATTTTTGAGTAAATATATAATAGGTTTAGGTAACTCTACCCCTATTTCTTTGTCACTGGAAATATAGAAATGAGATTGGTCGCTGGCTAGAATTTTTTCAATTCCTTGAAGAGTTTCAACATTTTCCGGGAGTGGTATTGTTTGCTCTCGTGTTGTAAACATATTGTCTCCTTTTGCGCCTGCCATGATTGTTTTATCTAACTCACTGATTTATAATTGGTCGATCCAAGTCCGATCCAAGTCCGGCTCAAGCTGAAAACTGTGCGGGTATTACAAATGTTTCCATATTGTCTTTGGTTTCTACTTCTATAATTTCAGCGTTTGTTTTGAATAGTCCTGGAATTGAAGTTACGAATTCAAGGGCTATTTTAAAGGAGCTATAACCTTTGTAATCTCGTCAGCTAATTAAAAAATGATTTTTCCAAAAAATCAATGTGGGAAATGATCTGTCTGCACATGAATGCTTGCGTGCCTTCAAAAAACCCGCTTAAAGCTTCTTCAATATCTAATAACTTTTCTCTAAGTCTACCTTTTGCAAGTTGTGCCAATTCTTTTGGATCACGCTCGCCTTTAATCATTGCCTCAATGATGTCTTCTGATACATAGACCAAACACTGCTTACAACCGAAGTAATCTTTATGCAGGCATTCCAAAAGAACTTTTTCAAGTTTTGAATTTCTTTTACTCTGGACTTCACTTGAGTTTTACGGTGTCTTGTTAGCTCCCTCAGTTCCCTTAATCCTTCAGGCGAAACAAAGCTGGAGTTAATCATCCCATGAGCTATAACGTCTGTTAGTCATAAGGCGCAGTTTAAATCCGCCTTTTCTCCCCGGAATATTATTAATATGTTGAGCATTGCAACCGCTCCACCATTCAGCAATATATCAGAATTAGCCCTAAGTCATATTTAAGATTAGTTAAGTTTTTGACATTTCAAAGTATAGAAGCTGATCTTGATTTTATAAGGCTACCCTTGGTGCAATTTAACATATTTAACCGCTGAGCGTAAACAACCTACAGTTTCTTAATATCAACCCATATGTATGCCTAATATCTCACAAACCGGTTTTTATTAAGAATCTAATCACGATGCTACAAAACCTGTGTTCAGACATACCAGAGTTGCTTCAATGGGCAGTTAGATTTCAACGTAATATGAAGTTTTAAAGTACCGAAATATTAGACCATGAATGTACCTTAGATCAATTTATGTCAGTGAAGCTACTGGCAATATCATCTTTATCTACAAAAGTAATTCTTTCAGAAGCATGCTCTATAAATGACAAAAAACTGCTATGGCCTCCAAGTGCAGGGTCTTCTATAGTATCTCTTGCATAAATTATAAATATTTTGGCAATTTTATTTTCAGTTGTTGCTCTAACTACCCTACCAATTCTCTGTATCATCTGACGATCTGTATTGCTAGAAGCAACCAATATGGCCAAGTCTGCATCAGGAAAATCTATTCCTTCATCCAATACTCGAGGAGCTATTATCACATCCAAGTTCCCTTTTGAAAATTCTTTAATAAAATAGCGACGAACATCACGATCCGTGTCAGAGGATATCTCTTTTGATCTTAACTGTAAATCATTCAATATAACCCTGCATTTTTTAGCCATGGCGATAGTCTGTGTAAATACCAAAGTACCTTGTGATGAAACTATTTCACTGTGCAATTTGGGTAAGACCAATATCTTTTCCTCGCAACTATTGAGAATCTCTCTTCTAAGATAAATATAATTAAGTAACTTAAGCGCTACACGCTTTAGGTTCACATTAATATGATCTAAAGAGCCGGATGCAATTTCAGTAATTTCTTTTATAAAGTCAGCACTTTCTTCATAAACACCGGGAAGATACTTTCGAATTGCTTTAATACATCTACCTATTTCTTCTGAAAGTCGATCGTATTCATCGCGTTCTTCATTATTTAAGTCAACTGAAAGCAACGTGATTTCAAATTTAGATATAGCTAATTCTTCTTTTGCTTGATCAAATTTGTATTTGTATATTACCGATCCAAAAAAGGGGATCAAATGCTTGAGATGGCCTCTATCAGCTCTGGCTAAAGTTGCCGTTAAACCAAGCCGGGATGGAATTTTTTTAGACAAAGCTTGTACATTGTGAATTGAAGCATACCTATGGCATTCATCGGCAATAATTAAATCTGCATTTAGATTCAATCCCGAATTTTGGTTTGATCGCAAACTGTTTATAACTGCTACTACCAGTTGAAAGTATGACAAATCAGAACTGTAACCACCACCAAGTCTGCCAATAGCAATCCTCCCCTGCGTAACACTATCAATAAGGTTAACCCATTGAAATTGTAAATCAATTGTCGGTACGACAACGATTATTCTTTGACCCTTATCGAAAAAATCTCTAATTGCTAAAAGACCGACATAAGACTTACCGGATCCTGTAACCGCTTCGATAATGCCTCGATAGTTGTTCTCTTTGAAATTTTTGAAAGCCTCAGTTTGCCATTTTCTTGGGGGTTGCAACCGAAAGGTTAAACTTTCTGAATCAACCTGACTGTTAAAATCATTTATGATTTTATGATAGAACCTAGAATTTTCGATTTGAACAAAGTTGCTTTCATAAGTCTCCCAGATCAAATTATTGAAATCACGAAGGTAAAACCTATTTGGCAATGAATACAAAATAGTTTCAACAAATTCCTTGGTAAGCTTTTTTTCGCTAAGCTGATTAAATTTCTCTACAATATCATCGGAGGTTAACCCTCCGAAATAATAAAGCAATGACTCAACTTCATCCGAAATCAAATTTCCAACCTTTAATTATTCATCATCGACTGTTCTTGAATAATCAACGTCTTCACTCAAATCAATATTAACTGTATCTACCATGCTATTCGGTTTAAAACTCGGATCTAAGTAAAGCAAGTCCCATTCATTAATCCATGCTCTTACATACTGTCGCATTCTGTTGGAGGGAATCCTTTCAAGACCGTTAATATCAGGTGGATTCCATCCAAATGCTTCAGCGTGAATCTTCTTAATTTGTTGATACGTATTGTTTAGTTCATCATCATCCGGTGCATTAAGAAGATAAGGGATATCTGAAATTAATTTCATGCCTTTTTTAGCTTCAACCGCAAGCGTCTTATATTCGGGGGATTCTTTTGCCAAAAGCTTATCGGGAACTTTTGTATAATCATCCCTGCCAATGAGTACTTCACCTTCAAAATCATCTACTGTGGTTAATACTGAAACCAGAGGACATGCAGGTGTCGTGTTTATACCATTTAGCCACTTGTTTATCTGAGCGTAGGACTTGGCTCGCTGCAAAATCGAATATCGACCGATTAATTCTGTCTCATCAAGCATGACAACCCAACCGTTATATCCGGCTATCTTAATTAGCTGGGCGATAAACTCAAACTTATCTTGCGCTAATAAATCCTCTTTTCTACTTACAAGCTGATATTCCTTTAACCATCCAGCTTCGCGCAGCCTCTTTTTGAGATCTATTATTGAAATTTTTGACCCGCCCCAAAATTGAACTAAGTTGTCAACAAATTCTTCATCACCCTTATATTGCTCGTAAAGTCGCAAAGAGGCAGCGAGTCGTTTGTCGAGACTATCATTTTTATTTAACCACTGATAAAAATTAGCAAATGCGGGTGAGTTAAAATTTAGTTGTCGAGCGATTTCGTGAATCGCATTTCCTCTTCTGCCGGGTACAACTGCTGCAATCATTGCGGCCTTAAATACAGCAGCATTATCAAAAAGAGGAGTTTCTTTTGATATTACAACTTTTGAAACCACAAAATTATTTTGCTTGGCAATTTGACTTAAATATTCAAGTACATGACTTTTGCCGGAACCAAATCCACCGCTTAGCAACATTCCATTGCGTTTATTGACAGAACTTGAAGAATCTATTGACAAATTCTTCACACCGTTAATTAAGTCCATGAAATGGTCGACTATGGCATTCTGGGTAGTTTTCAATTCCATCACTGCTTCACTATTGGGAACCCCAGTTCGAAGCGACTCTAGTATATTTCTGGCAGTAACCTGCTCCCTATCAATTTCACCGCCGATTTCACTGTCAGTATCACTGCCGATTTCACTGCTGATTTCACTCATGCCCATACTTACTTCCTAATCAATTTATACTTAAACAATATTTATAGACGTTATCTGTGCCTAGATTAAATAGATTCACTTACGCCATTAGGTTTGGTTCAATCTCACCAATGTTGTGAACGCATTCTCTCGATTGGCGTCACGTATTTCATCGATGATTCTAAGCTTAAGCGCCTGGTATACCTCAACACCTCGGGTTTGATCCAATATAAATCTAGAGTCTGTAATAACGGCAGTAAAGAAATTTGACACCTCATTAATACCGTCTACAAGCTGTCGGATGGATTCAAAAGTATCCATAATTGTTGTCTTCGTATAGTAAATATCTGTACTATTCTTTAAACCCTTGGGTTTTTTATTGTTTAACTGCGATAGATTTATAGTCAATGCCAAACCAGAATATCCGCAATACTTAATCCAATAGACAAGCGAATAAAGCATATGTCTACCGTTTTGCCGATTAATTTTATGGAATATTCTTACGGTTTTCAAAGGCGAAATCTGTTTAAGATCGCCTTTTAACCAATCCATAATTGCATTGTATTCCGAATCGCTTACTTGATCAGTTTGTAATTTATATTGAACAAACCGCAGCATTGCCATTTTAAAATCGTAAAACATTTCATTATTGTGATAAATACTTTTTTGAAGTTCACGATTCAAATCTCTGATAATTTCATTCGGATCAGACTGAAACTTATCGGCTAATGTTTTCACACTTAGATTTCTGTCACTTATTTCAGAATTATGTTCTGAGCTATATGGAGTATTATTTATAATTTTCTGAGCTGCAACTTGAGTAAGCTCTTCCCAGTCAATCTTCCTTGCGATTGCAAAAAAGATCTGTTCTATCTGCTGAACTTTAATTTCATTAGCGTCAACATTTACAGTTAGGTATCGGTATTTAGAACCCAGTTTGCTTAAATCATCTTTTAACTGTATTTGTTGTTCAGGTTCAGTGATCATGAATTTTATTGAAGAGCCACCATTAAACACAAAAGAAGATAGATAGTGCTTGTCTAAAATATCCAAATAATAGTCTTTTTTAATCATTTTTATCTCCAAACGAAATGCTGGCATAAGTTAAGATTTGGCCACCTTTTGTAACTGTCTGGAAAATTGTTCCACTTTTACTTGAAGCGCTGGAGTGAAGCTTCATATGATGATTACTCTTGGTTGTAGTAATTTTATTCATCTCCAGCAAATAAAGATCTCTAGAGAATTCTGTCTTTGAATAGGACTTTGAGGCCGGTAAAATTGTTAACACCCTATAAATATCAGACAATTTTACAATGGATCCTTGATTTGCCTTTTTATTTGAAATTACATAATCATATGCATTCTTAAGAGCTTCTATAAAAGGTTCTCCTCTAAATTTAACTGTTAATCCAGATTTCAGCTTCAGAGAATTTATCAATTGAGATGGTCTAAGGGATTTGCTTTTTACCTTATCAATTAAAACTGCTTCGTCGTTGGGTAAAATTTGGATAATGCTTGGATAACACTGTAAGCTTTCATTGTCTATGTTTAAAAGCAATTGCTTTGCCTTGGCCACTTCCAAGAGTTCAGCTGCGTACAACCCGCTTTGTAAATAGTCCTTTAAATCAAATTCAGCATCATCGGAAAATTCGTTCACAAATATGGTAATACTATTCAACAACGATATTAATTCTTCGGTTGCAGGTTTCAAATCCTTTAAATTACCTACCTCCACCAATTTCTTTACTTTTTTTGACTTTGCAGCAAGGGCAGAAGTCAACTTAATCAGTTGTTCAATCGGAGGCTCCAGCTGTTCTAATAAACCTTCAAGCGTGTTTTTATTCGTCATCAAATAACCAACCCTTTTAAAATGTTAATAAAATTAACTTACACCCATAATAGACATTAACTGACTCAATAAACCAATTGTTGCGTTTATTCTATTAGACGTTGCTTAGCCTGTTATTAGTTTAGCAACCCAAATGATGACTTAAAATTAGCATGCAACTAAATAGAAAGTCTGACATCCCTGAAACAATCCCGTTGCAGCGGGTATGCTCATGCCAACAATTAGCATACATCTGCTAATGCAGTTTTAGTCAGATTTTTGGTATTTGTCATCTAATTCCAAAAATGACTTGAGGTCAATTACCAATTGCTAATTGACCTGCAATATTCATAATATTATTTTCTTTTCAAGCGCTGATTATTTCGACATTGGGCAAGATCGCTACCTGCTACTCGCTTGTCGGTACGAGTCGACTTTATAGTCCTCAATATCCTTCCAGCAGATGACACTGGTCTCTTATCTGTGGCCACGGTTTCAACTCCTTTCCGCCAATCCCCAATTATTCTAATAATTTGTACCCGAACTTTAGTCCATAGATTTAACGGTATCGAATATTAGTTCAAGCCCTTGGAGATATTATGGGAATCAAATGCACGATACTACTTGTAAGTAGGCGATACCAGACAAACTGACACCGTCGCCGAACAAGCTAAGAGATACAAGATAGTATTGTATGGACGAGGCCTGATTCCTAAGCCGTACATTGCAAATTCAAGGATTGCCGATAGCAGTAATATGTCAGTACCTATTTTTTAATTTAGAGATTTATACGATAAGATCAAAGACAAACTCCTTTTAATGTATTAAAGAAATTTAGGTTTACGCCCAAAGGGCTTAACCTGTTGTTCCAAATCGCCTAATTCACCTAATTCAATAGTCCAAAGAATTGCATACTCAAGACCGCCACAGCCATGTTCAGTATCACTTATCCCTACCTGCAAGCGACACAGACACTAACGGCAATGCCGACTAACAAATAGTTTCTGCAATAATAAAAAAATACCCGCTGCCTGAATTCTAATTTCAAGTTATTTTATTCAAAATTACTCAAAAAAGTTCTCGTCAACTTCTACTATCTCATATATTTGTTTAACTGTGACTCCAACTTTATAGCGAATCATCAATTCGGTTAAGCGCTGGCCGTCAATTAAAATAACGTGTGTAGAGACTGACTGCGCATACTGCTTAGCACCTTGACTAAAAGAACCAGTAGTAATAAAAACACCCTGGTTCGAATTTTGACCCTGCAGGGCGCCGACAAAGGATTGAACATCAGGACGACCCACCTGACTGCTTGGCGCATATCTTTTTGCCTGTATATATATCCTGCTCAATCCTAGAACATCTTGATCGATGACTCCATCTATTCCATAATCGTTAGTTAATTGTGTAATCGTCGCTCTAGCGTCCGCGCCTCCGTAGCCCATAGCAACCAATAGGCTTACAACAACCTGTTCAAAGAATACCGGCGGTTGCGCATGCAACCGTTCCAAAAGTTCTGCTGAAACCTCTTCATTTATTTGTAAAACTCCCTGGTCAATTCGTTCAAACGGATCACTAACTTCCAATTCTGGACTGGCTGTTGATTTTATCCTCTTCCTAGTCTTAAAGTCTTTGAATCCTTCAAGGTTAATCAAATCATTTATCGTAATACCGTCGAGATGTTGTTCAAGCAGATCTCGCCCAACTTCTGTAATTGTGAACTGAGCCCGAGCTGGTTTTGAAATCGCCTTAACGTTAAGCAAATAAGTTAGTGCCCATCCAATCCTGTTGACATAACATTTTTGACCGGAACTTAATGTCTCAGAACGCTGAACTGAAGTTAATTTCGCATTAGCTGCAACCAACTCAATAAGTTCGGTTCTCAGTCGAGTTTCCCCATCTGAAAGAGTCTTTAGAACTGGAACAAAAAACTCTTGACAAGTAGGTACGTTATTTGACATGTTTAAACTTAGTTACCTTTGATTGACACTTAGATACAAGTTATTTTAGCCAATTTACAGAATAATTTAAGGTAAGCGAACAAATTAATTGAGTAAAAAGGTATAACCAAGTTTATGAATTTAACAATAACTAAAAATTTCAGTACTTTGGAATACGGTTTACCATAAATCAATTACTTTATATCAATGCTGTCTTTAGATAGCATTTGCCAAGTTTCTAACGACTCTAAGGAAAAGCCTGAAATTAGTCCCAGCCAGTTGCTTATTTAACGTACCAAAACCCCATTGCCAAGCGATTGTTTTAAAATTGTTGATTTCCTAAATCCGTAATTTTCGCCAGGCCATATCAATGATTCAAAACCATAGGTATGAATGAAGACTTGGATCAAGAACTTTTTAATGGAGGGTCTAGCAATAAAACTTTTAAAACAATTCAAAACTCGGTTTTGACGCTTGTCAAACATAAAGTCCATACAGTGATATTTTGTGGGAAACTATAACCTACAGCCCGCTTCGATGTTGTTGCCGAAGGAAATTTAGGTTTTATTAGTGTCGCCGTTATTGCCGTTGCAAATACTGCTAATGACAGTAGTTCTTTTTACAGTACTTTTTTGAGATTACTGATTTTGATATTACTGATTTTGAGATTACAGTGATCACGATAACAGAAATCTTAAACATTCAGCTGCAGACAAATTTTCGTAATTTCTATGGTGATTAAAGATACCAAAACATTCCTGATAATTTTGAAACTGACAACAAGGTTTATGATTATCGGTTTAATGATATGATAAAGAACGACACAACCGCATCTTAAATTTTATAATACGTTCTAATCCAAGTAACTTTCGTCGTATATATTACGCGCAAAGGAGGTAATCAATGGAAGACAATTCAAATGAGGTTAACAATTACAACAAACGTTGCCGATTGGCTTTCAAGTTCGCAACCGAAGGATTTGTAGAACTTGTAAGTAACATACCTACAGGAAACCTTAATAATCATGCTTTAGGCGATTGGACCATTTTAGAATTAGTAGCCCACAGCGCCAGGGCATTTACCACAATCGAAGATTACTCCAACAAAATAGGAAACCTACCGCCATTAATGAATGCTGCTGAATATTTTAAACTGGCTGCAGATTCCCCGGTCGGCTCACAAGCCAGAATAAACAGAGACAAAGGTATAAGCGAACGTGCAAAAGCAGCTTCACAAGACATGAAAAATGACCTATGCGGTTTCATAAAAGAATTGGCAACCCGAGTTAAAAACTTAGTCGATAATTCAGCAGACGATACTCCCATTGCTAGCCCTTTCGGACAGATGTCACTTATTGGTTACCTTCCGACGCGCACATTTGAACTTACTGTTCACAGCCTGGATTTATCAAAAGCAGCCGACTTAGAACTGCCTGATATCTTTAACTTGCCGATAAGTGAATCACTAAAACTAGCCGCCGAAATTGCTTCAGGGACTGAAGCGGCCAAAGACATACTATTGGCGGTTTGCGGTCGCAAAAGCCTCCCTTCAAACTTTTCATTAGTGTAACCACTAGCTTCAAAACTTTAGACTTTTTCACATTTTGTAGCTGATTTTAACTTATAAATTTACCAACCAAACATATAAGGTAATTAATTCAATTTGCACTTAAAAGCTAAAACTAGGAATCAAATCAACGCTTTTTTCTGTAACATTTGACCCATAAGATAAACCGGAATTAAAATAGAGCCAACTTAAAATTCCCGACTCCGCTATTAATCCTAAATCCGTCATTAATTATGTCAGCTAAACCTCCGAGAACAAAAAGAGTTTATAGTTCAATTGCAATATTGATTTTAAGTATTGCGGCTTTGGGGGCATGCACTAACAGTAAGCCCATAGCTGTTACTAAAAGACATATCAAAATAGTGATACCGAAAACTCTATCGGAACTTTCATATAGCTGGCCTCAGGTCGGAAACAACTTATGGGGGGATCGCTATTCGCCGATCAAAACGTTAACGTCATCAAATCTCTCAAATTTAACCTTAAAATTCTCATACAATTTGAATCATTTCAGAGTGGGCGGACAGGAATGCGAACCCATAGAAGTGGGTAATTACCTTTATGTTACGACATCTGGTGACGGACTCTACGCATTTAATGCAGTTACTGGTTCGTTAATTTGGAGCTATATTCCGCCACTTAGTTATGTTCCGGGTTGGTCGGCTGAATCCAATAGGGGACCAGCAGTGAGTGGAAACTACGTCTTTCTTTTAACGGCTGACGATTATCTCATTATATTAAACAGGTTCACCGGCACTTTGATAAATAAGTTTCAAGTAGCCGATCCCGCTCTGGGATACTCAGAAATGATGGCTCCACTCATTTATAAAAACTTCGCCATCGTCGGAACCTCTGGAGGCGACGAAGGCACGAGGGGATTTTTGGAGGCAATCGATATTAACTCTGGTTCTACCGTATGGAAATGGTACGCCATACCGCCGCCGGGAGTATCGTGGAATCAACCAACAACTGGAAATCACGGCGGTGGAGACATATGGACAACTCCTGTCATTGTAAATAACCTGTTGATAGCAGGTACAGGAAATCCATCACCGGATTTTTACGGTGAACTAAGACCTGGAAGCGATCCGTATACAGATTCTGTTGTCGCCCTAAATGTTAACAACGGAAAACTTGTCTGGGCTAGTCAGGAAGTTTCTCACGACCTTTGGGATTCGGATGCAGCTTCGCCACCTGTGATCTTTTATAGACAAAACAAACTTACGGTGGGTGAAGCCGGTAAAGACGGTTACTGGTATGAAATGAATCTGTCAAACGGGAAAAGACCGCTGTCTCCAATACCTTTTGTCAAGATTGATCGTACTCCGCCTAGCATTTCGGGGACATTGGAGTGGCCGGGATCAGAGGGCGGAGCAAATTATGGCGGAACGTCATTTGATCCTCAAAACGCAACAGCCATAGTTGCCGGAACTAATTTTCCCACTATCATCAAATCGAGCCCAACGACTCCAGCTGCGGCTAATCCCAGTCAAGACAGAGAAGATGCCGGTAGTACCTCGATTACGCCAACAGGAATTACACCAGCTGGAACCATTACAGGAATAGATACCGATACTGGAACGGTCTTGTGGCAGGATAAATTTAGTTCTCCATCCATAGGAGGAGTAAGCACAACCGCTTCAGGGCTGGTATTTGCTGGATTTGAAAACGGAAACCTAAAAATCTTGGACGAAAAATCAGGACAAACTATTTGGAATACCAATGTAGGCGCTCCAATTGCCGTTGCACCGATACTATATGAGATTCAAAATAAACCATATTTAGCCATAGAGACTGGCGGAGCCGAATCTCTTAAATATCAGTTTCCCTACAGTGGACCATATAAACTTATGGTTTATTCACTTAGTTAACTGACTACGGGCACCTTCGTGTTTTTTATCGGATTCAATGTAACTTCGTTAACTTACAAAATTCCTATATTGCTGTTCCTATGGAAACCGAGTTAAATTCTTGCTTAAGTTAACTGATTTTAACAACCCACTCTTAAGCCAGCTTTAAACTTTAGCTCTTAAGGCAAACCAATCACGGACTTCGTCTACGACTTCTTTGGTCATGCGCCCTAGAACCAACCCTTCAAAAACTTGAAGTGCTTGAGATGTTTCTCCTTCGGCGGTATAGGCCTGCAGACATTTAGCGGCTATATCTGCGGCTTCGTCTGCGACGGCATTGCCAGATCCGTTTTCCACTGCCCACATATTAAATGTTCCGACCATAAACTTTTCAAAATCAATCATTACCTTCTCTTCGAGTTCTTTAATTAATTTTGCCGATGCCTGTTTTGCCGCACCTTCCAAGGCTTCAGCTTCAAGCCTTTTCTCTGCCTCCGCTTTATCTCGTTTTTCCTTCTCGATCTCTTCAGGTGTTTTACCACTAGTAGTTTTGGTTTGAGCACCACCCATCGTTAATGCTTCAGCCATTTCAAAAGTTCTGGCCGCTCTTTCAGCATCGCTTAACGAATCCCACTCGGCCCACCGCTTTTCGTCTTCAAGTACCTTCTTATTTTCCTCTTCGGCCAATTCAGCTTCGTGAACCTCTTTCCATTGAGCAAAGTATTCACGCCGGAGTTCGGTCTCTCGGTCTTTTAACAGTCCGGCTTTTGACCTTGCAATAATATCGGCGATATTTCTACTTATAATACCAGAAACAACATTAAACGAGAGCTGTGCCACACAGTAAGCGACCAGGCGACAGGCCAGGTTAATCTCCACCACTTCGTCAATTGTATAGTTATTTTCAGTAATCTTGGAGTCAACCATTTGCTGGGTAACCCCCATCAACGAGTTATTTAAAATCTTTAAAAACTCAGCTTTGGCTTTTTTCTCAGCCTCGGTCGGATCCTTCATGGTATCTGTGACTATACCTTTTAAGGTATCGATTGATTCTTCACGCTGAACTATCTTTATTAGAACCTGTTCAAACTGAAAAATAACATTAACAGCCAGCTCGGCTGCCACTTGCAGTCGCTCCACCCTGTCGTCTTGGCTCTGTGATTTACGAAATATCGGTATATCTATAAATTAGCAAATTTAACAAGTTGTTGCCACAAAGAATAATAAAAATTGAATTTTTTGCGAACTTTAATTACTTATAGTGAAAAGTTCACAGTAAGCAAATCGCATTCTATTAAGCGAGAACAAAAAGACAATCGCTATTTTTATAAATTTGGATGAAATTTATGAGAAACCTTCGAAGCTTGCATTAGAGCGAAATTTCACTTTTATCAGTAGTGTCCAATATTTTTAAATATTTTTCCTGATTAAAATACCTGTTTTGACCTAAGAAAGTAGGTGGCATAGCCGAATCAACCAAAAGTACGGAATTTAGCCTACCAGTTGAAACCTTATCTGGCGGTAGGGTCTTAAGTGTTTGAGTTGACTTGGTAATTTGTTTCATTGGGGATTTCGGCTTCACATTAAACATCTTAAATGCCAGCTTTTCAGACAACGTTATGGCCCTTGTGTCATAGCTATAACTGAATCTTTCAATTTCATGCTCTCCTGCCAATAATGAAATTGCCTCTACGGTTTTTTTATCCGATATACCGTTAAAGATCACTTTAGTCGGGAAAAGGGTCAAAAACCCGTCGGCAATGGGACCATATTTTGCAGCCGCCTGACTTAAGTCTTGAAAACAGGCCAAAGTTGTTATTCCCTGACCGCCACCTTCTGCAATCATGCCCGGTAAAAACGGCATCTTTGCCGACTGTCCTAACTCGTCTAACGCAAATAAAGTTCGCCTTGAAGTAAATACTTTATGTTCAAGATTTGTCATTTCATGTGCGTATTTTTCATATGTCCGTGATCGAATCGAATCCAACATTGTAACGATAAGTGGGGCCGTTCTAATCTGTTCACTGCCTGACGAACAGATAAAAAGAGTATCTGCGGACTTTACAAACTTTGCGGGGCTAAAATTTGAATTCAAAGAATTGTCCAGTGTCTTTGAGGACTTGTACACGGTAAGCATGGATGCGGCAGTTGAAAATATTCCTGAAAGTTCCCGGTCTTCGGTAGTCATTATCGAAGCAAGTACATACTTTGCCATGGAATCTGAATCAAACCGATCCAATGCATCAGTAACCCACGACAGATCCCGAGTCAATATGCTTACGACTACATCTTTTATCGTTCTGTTAGATAGGTGTGCTGCATACATGAGCGGGCCTATTAAAGTTTCCGCCCGTTCATTCCAATGATTGGCATTAATATCGCCAACTGCCATGGAAGAACCGACGATTAAATTAGTCACCCTTAAAGCGCTTTCCCAATCGGAGACAGCATCTAACGGCGACCATTTAACCTTTTTAACATTCAGCGATTCCAGCTCAGAGATGCTGAGCGAGTCGCTTGGATCATAACACCAAACGTTGCCAACCAACCCTTTGGCTTTAGCCGAAGTTTGCATGAGGTCAGTTTTTGTGGACAGCGATACCGTAGGACCAAAATTACTCAGTATCGACGGAATAATAATCGAAGAACTTTTTCCCGAACGCGAAGGACCCAAAATTAATATAGGTCTTTCCGGATGAGAAAACTGCAACCTTCCGTTTAATTTATAACCCAGAGGCAAGCCACCACCGTTAAGTAAGACTTCGGCCTTAAGGTAGGCCAAGTTACTTAATGAGCTGCTAATTGAATTACTAGTTGAATCGTAAGACACGGACTAAATCTATCCATTCGGTCTAATCGAATGTCTCAAAACGATACAATTGCACTGTTAAAACCGCAATAAATTTTCCAGGAAACTACACAGGCAATTGTCCAGCAAGTTATTCAGAAATTTACGCAGTAAAGTTTTAAGTAAATTTTTCAGGCATAATGGCTTTTAATCAGAATTACCTAAAAAAAAGATGACCCTACAACAGATACATTAAATAGAGCTTACCGAAAACCTACAATTATAGAAAAGGAATGAAAAAGGCGGCAGGTTTTTAATCGATCGAAGCATCGCCAGTCGGTACGGAATTGGTCAAAAGTATCATATCTTCGGTTGACAACCTAACGTCTGCGGACTCTACACAGCTTTTAACGGTTTCAGCGGACCTGCAGGTAGGTATAGGAATTACTATATGCGATAAATTAAGCTCCCAAGCCAAAACAATTTGCTGAGCCGTTACTTGATGGGTACCAGCGACATATTGAAATTCATGAACAAATTCACCAACCCTTTTAGCTTTGGACGCTCCACCCAAGGGCGAATATGCGATTAAGGCTATTCCAAACATAGTGCAAAATTCTATTAAGTCCAACGAAGACCTGTCAAACGGTGACAGTCGATTTTGAACACTTGCAACGGGGGCAATTGTCATGGCCAGATTTAACTGATCGGCGTCGAAGTTTGAAACCCCAATATTGTTTATTTTACCTTCCTGTTGAAGCTCAACCAATGCCCCCAGAGACTCCTCTAGAGGTACATTTTCATCGGGAGCATGCAGCTGATAGAGATCTATGGTATCTACACCCAAATTCTTAAGGCTTTGCTCACAAGCGGATTTGAGATATTCGGGTTTGCCGTTTGTAGGCCACATGCCTTCTTTGGGCTTACGTTTACCGCCCTTTGTGGCCACTTTTACTCCTGCGGTATTGCCGCCGTACTCCTTAAGTGCTTTTCCGACGAGCCTTTCTCCGTATCCGTGGTCAATTTCTGAATCCAAACAGTAGCAGTCTGCCGTATCAATAAAATTTATCCCATTGTCTAAAGCTGCACAGATAACTTGAATAGCATCTTTTTCATCGGGGCGACCAGCTAGAGCAAGACCCATAACTCCCAATCCGACTTCACTAACGGCCATATCGCCGATTAATCTGCTATTCATCTACATTCCACCTCAATAATGCTAACTATCGTTTAAAATTCACTTAATAATAGTTTAAATGCTTCAAAGACACTCTTTACACATAAAATTAAGAAATGTCAACACCGCAGCAACAGATTTTCGAGCTCTGTATGACCAAAAAATCTCAAATGCATGCTGTGCGCCTGTCAAATTCGCAAAACATACGATATTGTTATTTTGTCTGTATCGATTCACAAATTCAATCGACTCTTGGATAGGAACAAGCAGATCTTTGCTTCCGTGGAGAATAAACATAGGCGGAGCGTTTTCCATATTTCTGAACAAAGGGGATGCGTTTTCCCAATTTTGGTTGTCGCTTCGTAAGGACGTTTTAAAAACAAACCTGGAAAGCATCGATATCAGCTGACGTGACTGCACCTTTAGGGAATTCGTTAAATCTAAAACGGGGTAGATCGGAACGCACGCCTTAAAAGACGTATCTTTGTCCTCAAATCCAGTTTGATACTGAGGATCGTTCATGCTCAAAGCCGCAAGCGAGACCAAATGGCCTCCAGCTGACATGCCTAGAAGGGCTATATTATCCTTATCCCCGCCGAAATTTGCAATATTCTCTTTAACCCAAACTAAAGCCGATTTGACATCGGTGATATGGTCCGGCCAAGTTGCTTTGGGAGAAAGTCTGTAATTAATGGCTACGCATACGTAACCGTGGTTAACCAAAGTATGAATGTGAGGTAATCCTTGATTTTCCTTTTGTCCGATAACCCAGGCTCCTCCATGGACAACCATGACAACCGGTTTTAGCTGAGTTGGGTTATCTGCTGCCAATGGCAAATCGACATCGGTCAAATCCTGACCGTCCGTATTTGAATTAGTTGTGTCGGTCGCATTTAAATCTAGCGAGTCGGACTCTTTTGAATCCTCTTTAGTCGAGCTCTGTTCATTATTAACGGTATATATATCTAACTTATGCCGCCGCAAGTTATCGTCTACGTAGGATATATTCTTAACTCGTTTAACTTTAGAGGGCTTAATCGGAAAAGGAAATATAAGCCCGTTTTTAATTGACGCACAATTTTTTTCAAATTCCTCTTCGATCGTCTCTCTATTAAATCCTTTTTCATCGTCGATTGTTAAACCGTTAACCAAACCTTCTTTTAATATTGATTTGGCTTTGGTGGAATTTACAATGTGAAACACCAAAATTGCACAGTTCAAAAGTATTAAGATCGTCCCCACCATCCCAAAAATGCTCCTATAGCCACCTAAGCTAAACAGCACCGCCAATACTATGATATTTATTACTAAAAACTGAGCTGCAAGCTCTGTAACTAACCACGAAATAAAAAATGCGGGTCCTCTAATTGCGTCGACATTGGGAACTATAAATGAAATGCTCCCAAAAAACATAACAACTATTCCGATTACAAAAAGTGCGGTTCCCATTTAATTTGCTCCTCTAAATAATACATTTGATCTGCGAACAACTCTGATATTTATTAAGGCTTAGGATATCTAAAATTTCTAACAGAGATTATTAACGAATCCAATACCACTAGAGTAATAGACAGATAGATAAGGTCTGATTGATTGTTAAACTGAGACGGCCAAGAACCCGAAGCCGCATAGCCGTGTATATATTCTCCGAACACAATTCCAAAAACCCCTGCAACCAACAATGCCACCGAAATTAAGATTACCAATATCCGCATTGAACTCAACCTTAAAAACACAAACGCAATAATCCCTACAATTAACCCATAAAGCGGTTTTATGCTAAGTCCGACAAAAAGACCCGATATAACTGCAAAAATTATCGATTTGATAGCAGAAATTTTTGAGTTTGAATAAAACAACATGGATTCACCTGTAAGTAAAGGCTCAAATGAATTAGCTAAATGTAATCTCTTTGCCTTTTTCCTATAGATCAAAGTCAAAACCAAGGCACCCGATATGCATAAAAACAGCGTGCCAAATGAAATAATAAGTGAATAGTTAATATCATTTTGCGGAGCAAAACTTAGACTGATGTCATAGACGTGTTTCCCTGGCGGTGGAGTTATCAGCCATCCATTTGAATATGCGTCTATTAGACTCGGATTCGACCTAAGAATAAGACCTTGATTTGAACTGGAGCCAGACGGCGATGCTTTTGTAACTTTTGCCTGCCAACCGGTCGAATAGTTTTCGCCCAATACCAACCAAACTGGCTTACCCACGGTATCAACTTTAACGTTTATCATAGTATTGCCAAAAGACTTTACCTTTATCGTAGCTGGCGGTGGTAAAGTCTTGGCGGGGGCGATGAAGGCTCCCGACGAATTATCAGTTACCACACCTGAAGTTGCTTTATTAGAATCAAAGACAATCTGGTCGATGTTTATGCCCAAATTGGAACCCACTGCGGTCGTAACTATATGTTGTCCGCTTTTTAATAAGATTCCAGAAGCATCTGGTCCACAACCTACTACACCGAGATATCTGCCATCTATTGCCGAAGTTACAGTTCCTATAACCTTAAGCCAAATAGGTTTGCCGTCAATTGTGGCCAAATCGTTGCGACAGACATTTGGAAGATATTTAGGCAACGACGGAGCTATCAGCAATGCATTTTGGAGTACCGAATTTACCTTTGATTCAGACGAAGTTTTGGTCAACGTTATTTTTGAGGTGCCGCCTGTTGAACTAACGGGACTACCGGGAGCGTACCCCACATTAAAATAATTGACACCAAGCGGCAATACAGGAGCGACCGACCCGTAATAATTTTTAGGGGATACAGGATTTACGGCTTCAAATGTAATTCTGATAGTCTTTCCTACGATAGTTGGAAACTTTAACTTATAGGTCAACAAATTATTTTTAGTCTTAAAGGGCATCTTTTTGTTTAACTTAATCAGTCTTTGACCCTGTTCGGTGGAAATTTTTATCTCAGCTGGCAGGCTGTGCTGTCCGTCATCGTAAACCGTCAATGCGGCTTGATTAAATTTTATAAATTTCGGATTGTTAAATTGAATCCAGCTCCCAAGGAACCCGTTGGTATCAAAGGGCGATATCCATGCAGAGTCCTTACCTCCAGTTACGACAGAACCCGAATATGCACTTAAATCGCCTTTCAGTTTTGAATTAGAATCTGTCTGCAATATATTGCCTTTTGTCGCGGCATTTGAGTACAGTATTGAATTGACCCTAGAGTCCGATACCGAAGTTGACAACGTAGCAGTTCCCGAAATTGAAAACAGTCTGGATGTCGGTACATTCATCTGTCTTACTATGTTGGTCTCAGGGGAGACTCGTGACAGACCTGATCCCACTGTCTGTCTACTGAAAATATAGACCAACCGTAGGGAAGAACTCATCTTTCCGACTGCCTTTAATAGGTCAGATGGCGGAACGACAACTTCACCGGCGGATATATTATTTATGTTAATTTGACTGAATCCCACATCTGAGATCGGAAATGAAGAGACGTTATGTATCCCCGCAATTGTAATCTTTACGGAATCAAACTTTGTAATTGGAAATACTATCTTTTGACCTATTTGAGCCAAAGATTGTGCCTTTAAATTAACAGTAAAGTTTCTGACCGATTTGGAGTTTAAATCAAGGCTGACCTTTACTTTTGATATCCACCGATCTGGAGCCGAAGCCAGCATTTGATTTAAGAGAATTTGATCCGATACTACAGGTTTGTTTAAATTTACTTTAATCCACTGACCTACGGGATCGGCTAAAGCGCCTGTCATCCAGCCGGTGTTTAAGTTTGAATCAAAGGCCGCATACGGCCTGAATTCAGGTGCAAAGCCGTAGGGATATCCGTAAGAAGATGCCGAGATGGACTTAACATTTTCATATGAGACTACAGTCCTCGTTGAGTTTGTTCCGTTTGGGAAAATATTAAAATCTGTTTGATTATTGTTTGCATTGGCAAAGTTTTGAGCTGCCGTCTCTATTTCGCCATTTTGATCAAGAAATGTCGACCATATCTTTGTCTGTTTTCTATTTGAATCCGTAACCACTAAAGTGGCATTTTTGTTGGCCATCGCCCGAATTTTAGCGGGTGTCATTGAAGCTGAATAGAATATCGTGGGGTTGTTATTTAATAGCCCCGCATTGGCGGCTTCAATTACGCCTAGTCCATCGCCGTCTATGATTAAGGGATTCTGTGCCGATTCTAATCTGACTATTGGCCGGGCATTATTTACAGGATAGTCCACCAAAGGGTACTGCTTATATTCATTAAACGGAGTGGCCAAAGTTTGAGTGTCATAGTAGGGAAGATTAAAGGTGGGATAATTTGTAGTTTTGGTACCAAAAGTTTTCGGTGCCGAAAAACCAGGCAAATCGGACTGAAATAGTTTCATGGTCGTAGGAGGTGACGGTAACTGATATCTCTCGTATGCCAAGTCGTTAGTCACAAGCATATCGCCTGCGCTCATCAACCTCAACACCGCAGCCAACCCGTTGGGATTTAAATTTGACCGTTGGATTGTGTTATCAAAATTATCCAGCAAATTTACCCCAAAATTGGATCCAAGCGGTACCTGTCTTCTTTCAACGGTGGGTCGGTTTGTCAATCCGGGAAGAATGGGGTCGATTGTGGTTCCAAAATTGTAGGTTTCAAAAGGTTGCCCTGGCACCTGAATCACCCTTGTCATATTGCTTTTGGTATTTAAATACTTTCCGGCCTGATACCAATATGACGGAATTGGACCTCTGGCCATATTGGATGTTACGGTTTCCCCCAAGAATACCCCTGGTGTATTAAAAACCGCAATCAAAGTCATAACTACAACAAAAACGAATCCAGTTTCAACCGATCTAAGCTTGATTAAGTTTGCCAGGGCCCCTATAAGCATTGCAATTCCCAAAACTACAAGGGGCGTCGCTCTCGTGGAGGACCGAAGAGCCAACCCTATTTCCGTAGTATTCATAAAATTTTCAATTTTAGAACCGAAAAATGACGGGTTGTTTAACGGATACAAGCCCACGCTAACAATCATTCCAATTACGATAAGGGTAAGACTTAAACCTTTGTAGCGCCACTTTATAAATACTGCAGAGATAATACTGATTGCCGGAATTAAAAATGAAAGAAATATAAGCCACGTCCAGGTTTGATACTCAACGGAGGCTTTAACTATCGGTCCATAAGAATCCGAAGCATAAAAATACCAGTAGCCCAACCCTCGAAATACTTCGGCAGGAGAAGACGTAGCGCTAATCGCCGTTAGGCTTTCCGATAGTTTCAGTATATTAACGCCATACGCACCTTCAACGACCAAACCCTCTATCCAGTAGAGTGAAACTAAAAGCGACAATCCCAATATTTTAATTGAAACCCAAAACGCGCGTCTTAGCGTCGAGTCACGTACAATAACGGCGTATAGAGTCAAAATTACCGGCCCGAGTGCAACATATATAAAAGAGGTTGCATTAATTGTGCCAGATAAGGCCACGGCTACAGCAAACAATAGGCAGTATCTGTTTTTACCAGTTTTGAGAGCCTTATAGGTAAATGCCATCATCCACCCAAGTGCGGCCATCGGAGCTAACAGATCCGACATCGATATCTCATATTGGAACATGTAAGGTGAAAACATGTAAACCAGTCCTGATAAAAACGAACCGGAATTTGAAAGTCCTATGGTTTTACAGAAATAGTAGACTCCAGCACCCGACATAAAATAAACGCTGCCCAACCACAACCTTTGAGCCAGAAAAACGGGGACGTGCAATACGCTGAACAACCAAAACCATTCACCCATTGGCATTAAGAAACCAATTATCTGATGGGTAACAGTTCCCATGTCGACATTGGGAGACCATATGGAAGCAGCTTGAATTAAATAGTTCTTTGGATCCAAGTAAAGATACTGTTTGGAATCGACAGATATCACACCCGGTTTCGTCAACAGAATGGGTACGTAACACAAAGCCGCCATAAATATATACGGCGTAGCGTTTGATCCCGACAAAAACTTAAAGAACCTTGAATTCTTAATTTTTAAGTACAACAAAACTCAACCAAGCGGAAAACGTATCGTGCAACAGTATAAGCTCCAACTACCTTATGCAACTCTTAAATGCGCCCGAATTTTAGACTATCTTTAACAAAAACCGTGATATCGTTTTAACTGTCTTCAGCAAATTTATTACGATACGGTAACTAACAACGATTTAAACCGACTTAAACACCAAATCAAAGTCTAGCCTTTAGCAGATCTAATATCGAATCATCCACCGCCAGATCGCCTGTTCCTGTTCCTATGAAAAGATCCGCTTTAAAACTTCCGTGAAAATCCGACCCCCCAGTTGCAACCAATCCGTGCTTTTGAGCCAAATCAATCAGACTCTTTCTGCCTGTATTAGTGTATCTGCCGTAGTAGGCTTCAATGCCTTCAAATCCGATCTCCTTTAATTGACCAAATAAGGCATCCAATTCAGTTAAATCTTCAGACACGGTAAAAGGATGAGCCAATACCGCTAAACCACCAGCCATTTTGGCAATTCTGACTCCGTCATTTAAATTTAAACGGGCTTTAGGAATATACGCTCTACCTGTCGTACCAAGATATTCTACAAATGCTTCATCCATGGTAGAACAATATCTATTATCTACCAAATACCTAGCAAAATGAGGTCTGCCGATACCCTTATTTTTGGCTATTGTAGCAATGTCCTTTAAGGTTACTTTAACACCGCAGGAATTCAATGATTCAATGAGCCTGTCGTTTCTGGTCTCTCTATCTTGTTGCAACTTTTTTGTTTCATAAATTAAATCTGAATTGTTCGGATCTATAAAATACAACAATACATGTGCGGACTTATCTGTAGCAACGGAATTATCGAATCCACACTGAACAGATATCTCCATACCCGAAACCAATTCAACTTGCGTATGTTTAAGAAAATTCTTAAGTTCATCTACTCCATCCACACGATCATGATCGGTCAAAGCAATTGCTTTAAGATTCAAATCGACTGCAATCTCAGCAATTTCTCTGACGTCGCAGGAACCATCGGAATAATTAGAGTGTACGTGCAAATCTATCAATTTAAACCCTCTTATAACTTAAGACAAATGAAATAATCAGTTTTCACTGTCGCCGTCGAACTCCGCTTCAACAGGTTTTAAGGTTGGAAATAATATTACGTCTCTGATCGCCGTTGCGCCCGTTAACAACATTACCAACCTGTCAATTCCGATTCCCAAGCCTCCAGTAGGCGGTAATCCATGTTCTAGCGCCCTCACGTAATCGTAATCAACATCCATCGCCTCAGAGTCCCCTTGCTTTTTTTGCCTGGCTTGATCAGTCATTCTTTCAAGTTGGTCTTTGGGGTCATTTAATTCACTAAAGGCGTTGCTCAATTCCCGACCTGCAATTATACATTCAAATCTTTCAACCAATAGTTCGTCATCTCTATGAGTTCTAGCAAGCGGTGAAACTTCTTTGGGATAGTCGAGAACAAATACCGGACCTTCTAAATCCGACTCTGTGGTTTTTTCGTATATTTCAAGGACTAACTTACCTGACTTCCAACTTTCATCATACGTAACATTATGCTTTTTTGCAATCTCGTGCAACACATTTAAAGGTATATGAACATTGACTCTTTCATTAATTGATTCAAAGATAAGCTCTTCCATAGTCGCTCTTCTAAAAGGAGGCTTTAAATCAATTAACTTGTTGCCGACGGCAACTTCGGAAGTACCATTAAGCATAAGAGCCAATTCATATATCAAATTTTCACACAGAACCATCAGGTCGGTGTAGTCAACATAAGCCTGATAAAGTTCAAGCAAAGTGAACTCTGGATTATGCCTTGTGGACAAACCTTCGTTCCGAAAAACCCTGCCGATTTCAAATACCTTTTCAAAGCCACCGACGACTAATCTTTTGAGATAGAGTTCGGGAGCAATCCTCAAATAAAAATCAGTTCCCAAAGAATTATGGTACGTTACAAAAGGTTTGGCGGTTGCACCTCCAGCAATCTTATTTAAAATAGGAGTTTCCACTTCAACAAAACCTTTGTCTTGCAAGTATCCCCTTATGTAAGATATAACTTTTGAACGAGCCAAAAATACCTTCAGCGTACTTTCGTTTGCCCAAAGATCCACTTCCCTGTGTCTATAGCGCAAATCGGTATCGGTTATACCTTTATACTTGTCTCCAAATCCATGTTTGGTAAATGCTAACGGAACAAATGAATTTAACTTAACTGACAGTTCGCCTTTTTTAGTTCTCATCATATAACCGCTTGCACCTATCCAATCCCCTAAAGACATTTTGGTTAAATCTCTGAAGTTAACTAAGGAATTTTCTTGAGCAAAGAGTTGAACTGTACCCGTCCAGTCAGTTAAGTTACCAAAAAATATCTTACCCTGCGGCCTAGACAACATAAGTCTTCCAGCTATCGTAACATAGTCTTCAGTGGTTTCGCCGGGTTCGATTTTGCCTTCGTATTTTTGACGTAAGTCTAAAATATCGTGAGTCTTGTCAAATCTATACGGAATACTGTCGCTCATTTTAATCTAAATCCATATTTCTACTAAAAATAATTCTTAGTCCGTGCAAAGTCAGCCAAGGATCAAAATGATCAACCTCTTTAGATAAGTCAGTTATAAGAGTAGCCAAACCGCCTGTTGCCACTACCGTGCATTTGCCCAACTCCTCTTCAAACTTTTGGCAAATTCCGTCAACCTGTGCGACAAAACCAAATATTGCACCGGACTGAAGCGACTCGACAGTAGATTTTCCTATAACTCTTTTAGGCTCTATCAGCTCAACGGAACGAAGTGCGGCCGCTTCGCTAAACAGTGCTTCCATTGAAATCTGTATTCCCGGAGTTATAGCACCGCCGAGATATTCTCCTTTTTGTGATATAGCATCGAAGGTAGTTGCCGTTCCTAAATCAACTACAATAGTAGGTCCACCAAATCTGTCAAAAGCCGCAACCGAATTGGTAATTCGGTCTGCTCCGACTTCCTTTGGGTTGTCATAAAGAATAGGCATGCCGGTTTTTATACCCGGCTCAACTACGATTAGGGGCGCTTTAATCCATCTGGTTGCCGCTTTCCTGATCTCTGAGGTAACCTGAGGCACGGACGACGAATAGGCAATACCTTTTATATCAGAAAGTGACATATCTGCCAAGCTTAAGAATTGAGCTATCAAAAGTGCATACTCATCTGCGGTTCGATCAACCACAGTCGATAGCCTCCAATGTTCAATGAGAGTATCATTCTGTGCATTTTCAAATATTCCGACAACCGTCTGCGTATTTCCGACATCTATAGCCAACAACATTTAAAACCTCAATCTATCAGATCAAATCCGAAATCCACTATCGGAGCCGAATGAGTAAGCGCGCCTACGCTAATTAAATCACACCTTGAAGACGCCAGTTTTTCAATCGTGTCCAAAGACACTCCCCCCGAGACCTCTACCAACGAATTAGAAGAAGAACTTTTAACCATCTCTACGGCTTTGACAATGTCGTCATAGGACATATTGTCTAACATAACTACTGTTACGTTGGCTTTAAGAGCAGTTTCGACTTGATCCAAACTGTCGCACTCCACCTCAATCATTCTTGTGGGCCACTGAGAACGCACACGCTCAATTGCTTGAATTACAGTTATTTCGCCCAAATGATTATCTTTTATTAAAACGGCTTCAGACAGATTCCCTCGATGATTTACACCTCCGCCCGCCCTAACGGCAGCTTTTTCTAAGGCCCGTAATCCCGGAGTCGTTTTTCTGGTATCTAATACCTTTACGTTTTCATATCCCTTTTTTGCAGCCGTACAGTATGCGTCCGTGAGTGTAGCCACTCCTGAAAGATGGCTTAAAAAGTTGAGTGCCGTTCTTTCGGCGGTTAAAATTCTTGAGTAGTTACCGAAAATAGATGCGACAGTTTGACCTTTTGAAATATGGTCTCCATCTTTTAAGGCAAAATCCACTTGAATCGAAGAGTCTATTTGGTTAAAGGTTTCATAGAAACAGAGCGACCCTGCCAATACCCCCGTTTGTCTTGAATTCAAATTTATTCGTCCCTGTTTATCAATCTCAATCAGATTGGAGGTAATATCCGCATTAGGTTCCAAGTCTTCGGCTATTGCCAATGCGACAATGCGTCTAACGGCAGTAATGGGAGGATCAAAATTACTGTAGATTATCGCCATATGTTTTGTTTGTTATAAAAGTTCAACATTGTTCGAATCAAATTAAACCAACTTGCAACCTGCCTCAACGAATTAATAATTTTTTGTTGCAGTCCGCTTTAAAATTCAACCCTATTTCAGCACTGAAACACTACGGTAATTTACTATATTGAATACAAAGATAAATTACTTTAATTACTCAGCAGAAACACTGTTTTTTCAGCTAATACTGTATTTGCAGTAAATACTAATAGCGTATTTGCAGTAAATACTATATTGGTTTGCCGTCAACCATTAATTAATAGTTAGGCGACTTAACCAGTTTACTATTTATGAACAATCCTTCCCAAAAAGTTAACGTTGTCATTATACGGCAAATCTGACCGAAAATGACAACCGCGGGATTCCTCTCTTGCCATTGCCGATTGAATTACCGATTCGGACAGAGTAACTAAATTACATAATGAAATATAATCGACGGAATCTTTTATAGCAATCGAAAGGTTGTCCAGCAACGAGTGAATTTCCATTATCTTTTCATAGGCCTTATTCATCCCGATCGGATCTCTTCTGACTGCCATATATTTAGACATTGTCAACTGAAGTTCATTTCTTAAAAAAGCAATCTGCTCAGATTTACTCGTTGAAGAATCGGTATTAAATACAAATTGATTTTTAGGGGTATTAATTTCTTTCACAAACTTATTCTGCAAAACAGCACCCAACACCCCCGAAGAATCAGAAGCCGTAGTTCCGCTTAAAATTGCATCAACTAAACGAGCGCCAAATACCATACCTTCAAGCAATGAGTTAGAAGCCAGTCTGTTGGCACCGTGAATTCCCGTGCAAGCAATTTCACCTGCGGCAAACAGTCCGTCGATACTGGTAGCTCCATTAAGATCGGTTACTATTCCACCACACATGTAATGTGCAGCCGGCGCTATGGGGATCCAGTCAACGGAAGGATCCAACCCCACTGATTTTAGGGATTCGTAGATAGTCGGAAATCTTACCGCAAAATCGGGCAACTCGGTGGCATCCAGATATAGATGGTCGCAATCCTGTTCGGCCATCTTGGCGGCCATTGCATAAGATACTTTATCTCTGGGAAGAAGTTCGTCAACGAATCTGTCCCCGTTTTTATCTCTAATCTTTGCACCGTGCCCGCGCAAAGCTTCAGACAAAAGAGGCTTTGGCATTTTTGGATGAAACAGCGCGGTAGGATGAAACTGAATAAATTCTATATCGGCAACAAAGGCTCCCGCTCTTAATGCCATGGCTATTCCGTCACCTGTAGCTTCATAGGGGTTAGTGGTTACCGAAAATATCTGTCCTGCTCCACCCGTTGCCAAAACTACTATTTTGGCTTTAAATTCAGCTCTGTTTCCAAACTCGTCAATTGCTTCAACTCCGATAACCTTATTGTTTTCCACATTAATTGCAATTGCAGTCCAGTTTTCATAAACTCCCGCTACAGTATCTTTAACCGCAGCTACCAAAGCCCTCTCTATTTCAGCACCAGTAGCCAAACCATTAGCGTGTAGAACTCTGGCTTTGGAATGACCCCCTTCTTTAGCTAAAGAAAACTGACCTTCGGGTCCTTTATCAAACACCGCTCCCAAAGAAATAAGTTCCTGAACCCGCTTTGGACCTTCCTTAACGAGCACACTCACCGCCTGCACGTCACATAACCCGTCGCCAGCTTTTAAGGTATCGGCCAAATGTAAATCTACGGAATCCTCTTCTGATGCCAAAACCGCAGCAACCCCTCCTTGAGCCCATCGGGTTGTAGATTCGTCTAAAGCACCTTTAGTTAAGACACCGACCTTAAGTTTGCCGTTATAAGATTCCGTAGCCAACTTTACTGCCGCAGTCAGTCCCGCCACCCCTGAGCCGACTATCAATATATCAAGCTGATCATCCATTACTTAAGATTTGGTTCTATGTCTCTGTTCTGATTTAACACTTCGGTTGCCCAACCAACAAGGTTATCGTCAATTGCCGAATTATTTTCATCAACATGAACAACTACCGGCTGATAGTCTTCCAATTCCTCGTTATTATAATCAGCATAAGTTATTATTATAACCTTGTCGCCGGGTTGAACCAACCTGGCGGCCGCGCCGTTTAGACAGACCTCATTGGACTTACCTACTATGGCGTAAGTCTCAAAACGAGCGCCGTTATTGATATCCAAAATAGCAACCTGCTCATTTTCTAAGATGTCGGCTTTTTCCATAAGTTCGGGGTCCAAGCTGACCGATCCGATATAATTTAAATTTGCATCGGTCACAGTCGCTCTGTGAATTTTTGACTTTAACATTCTGCGTTGCATTTTATTTTCTCAACTTCTCCTATTATTTTGATCTTTAAGGGTAATTATTAAAATTTAACTAACTATTGAATTCTTCTTATCTTTTTTTTCCAATTTAACTAACAACTTCAAACGCTCCTGATTTAGAGTTTGAGTTACCAACTGCTGCGGTCTCACTAAGGGTACCTTTGAAGTCATGGCTTTCTAAATCTTCACTTCCCATATTGTCAATCAGACGTACGGGGCCGATTTTGGCTGCGATCAGTATACGTACCGGACCTTCAATTAAATCAACTTGATCTAAAGTACCATCATTTACCAGATTTACGTACTCCAATTCAATTTCTTTAAACTGCGAAATTCTATCTGATATAAATTGACAGACTGTTTGTGCCGAACATTTGTGCAATTTTTCGTCACTGCTTTTTATAAGCTTTACTCCTTCTGACATTGATCTGTACAGCTCTGTTGCAATTTGAACTTGTTCCTGTGTTAACCTAACATTTCTGGACGAAAGTGCCAAACCCCCGACCCCTCTGACTGTTTCACACTTTACTATTTGAATGGGAATAAACAGCTCTTTAACGAGCTCTTCAATTAAGATTACCTGCTGATAATCTTTCAATCCAAAATAGGCTTTGCAGCGTCCCGCTAAATTAAATAATTTTAAAATTATTACCGACACCCCATCAAAATGACCTGGCCTGTGAGCTCCTTCAAATACGGCGTTGATCCAAGGAACCGTAACGTTTAATGGCTGTTTTGAGGGATTATTTAACTGGCTTTGGTAGATTTGGTCAACTTGGGGAACAAATACAAAATCTAGTCCTCTGCTCTCTAAAAGTTTTAAATCCCGCTCTAAATCTCTTGGATAATTTGCCAAATCACTGGGGGCATTAAACTGTGTGGGATTTACAAAGATCGATAGTGCCGTAACGTCATTTTCTTTTTTAGATTGATCTACTAGCGACAGATGACCTTCGTGAAGATACCCCATTGTCGGCACAAAACCTACAGTTAAATTCTGTCTTCTGTTTTGTTCCATTGTCTCTTGGAATTCTACTGGTGAGTTTATAATCTTCATGATCTCTGTGTCGATTCGGCTATCTCTTTTAAAATTTTGATTGTTGAATCAAAATAACTTAAATCTTCTGGGTTTATCTGTTCGATCGCTTGACGTTGATTTTTAAGGGTTAAATAGTCTTTTCTTACCACAGGACCTGTAAGCGCTTTTTTTACTCCGATATTTTTTACATCCTCCAATGAAAATTCACAAAGTTTGACAAAGTCATTTAAATCAAGACCGATTTCATTTGCCATTTTTTCAACCTGACCCATAAGACCGACTAAAAAATTTGACGCCACCGAACATGTCGCATGATAAAAAGCTCTTTTTTCGTCATCCACAGTTAAAACTTTTCCGCCCAGACTCTCTACGAGATCATAGGCAATTTTATCTCCGGCTACGGTAAAAGATATCTTAGATAATAGACGTGCGCTTCCCACCTTTGAATCTGGAAGAGGAGCAAGCGGATGAATACTTGCTCTATTTTCAAAATTTGAAAATATGTCCAGAGTTTTTGAACCCGACAGATGAATTGCCACAGGTGTAATATGTTTTGCTTTAGAGACAACCGTATTGGAATTCCCCGAATCGGGATTAAACGAATTTAAGTCAGATTCAGGATTTTTCAGCAGCTCATATACTTCGTCTGCCACAAACCCTATATTCGAATCGTTTACGGCAAAGATTATTGCGTTGCTTTTTTGGATCGCACTAAAGAATAAGGGGTCTGAGATAAAATCCCTCTTAAAAGGACCGAAAACTTCATGTCCTACCTCCTGGAATGCCGTCGCAAAAGATTGACCTGCTCTTCCAGAGCCAATTATACATAATGTATATCTATTCACATTCACCTACGTTCCAGCCCCAAAGCGGGTGCCGTTCGTTTACTTACAATATAAGTTTACCTAATTTTTTTACGCCATTACGTTTTTTTTGGCTCAATCCGTCACTTTGGGCTTGCTTTTTTTCATCAGACGCTCCCAAATCAGACGAGCTAGGCAGACCTAATTTAGCCATAACCGCTTCGCCAGCGACTTCAGATAACGGTTCGAGTACAAAAGGCCTGTCTTTAATTCGCGGATGCGGCAGCGTCAATACAGGGTCATCTGAAGTTACTAAACCGTAGATCAAAATATCAATGTCTAAAGTTCTGGCCGAATTCTTATAAAGCCTTTGCCTGTTTGACTTAAATTCAATTTCCTGACATATCTTTAACAGGTCATAAGGAAGTATGGAGGTGACCAGTTTTAGGGCACAATTTAAGTAGGGGCCTTGTAAGTCCGTATTTTCACCCTGAGGTACCGTACTGTAGATACTCGAAATATCTACCACATCTGGTAGCATTCTGCAAGCGTTTCTTAAATAGCCGAGTCTGTCAAACAGGTTGGACCCCAAAGATAGGTAAACATCTCTTTTAACACTCTGACAAACCTCACAACTCACAGAAGCTGCCTGACTGATCGGCGGGTTTAGTTTTGTCACCTTCACCACAATCTCGTTGATTAAAACCGATTTACTTAATACAAGCGTCTTAAGGTTATTTGCAATATTGCCCGCGAGTGTTTCCAGTAGATCACAGTGTTTGCCGCCTATCACCGATTTAATTAAGTCTGCTGCTACAGAGTAGTCTAAAGTGTCGTTTAAATCATCGCTTAAAGCCGCCCGACTTAAATCTCCGATTAAGCTCACGTCAACGGCAAACTCCTGCGGTTTTAACTTTTCAGATTCCAAAACGCCGTGGATGCCAACACATCTGACCCCACTGATTTCGATTCTGTCAGTTTTCAATACACTCTATCACTTCGATACGCTATATCACCAAAACGCTATGTCACCAAAACGCTATGTCACTTAAACAATGACGTTCTTCTGATATGAAATGGTCTGTCAATCGGCTCAATCGCCAAAACATTGGTAATTACAGTCCTACCAACATTCCCAAAGGTCTGTTCGGACAACTTTTCAAGTAGAGTGACTGTCTGAGGACCATTTTCCAAAAGCTTTGCCCACAATAAAAATCCACCGACGATACTTATAAGATAATCCGTAACCTCTTCACAATGAACCATAATTCTTTCGCCGTTCTCTACTGCGTCGCGAAACGATCTGTACAAAGCAGGAAGGTAAAGCTTAAGATCAGCGTTTTTAGGTATGGGAAGGTGCTCATAGGGAACGTGAAACTCTTCATAGGCATGAAGGTTGTGTTCAGTCGGCATTATGGAGACTATCCTTGTAAAACCGTTAGCTTTCAACCAAAGGATCTCTTCTTGTCTACGGATCTTTCTATGACTTGAACCGTAACCTCCAGGTCTTTCACAGACGGCGAGATGATCTGCAATTATCCACCTAAAATCTTTGGGTTTTATTCCAGCAGCCCACCTGCCTCGCATCATCATCTAATTCACCCGGCTCAACTCGTAAAGCAGTCTAAAAGCTTGATATGTTTCCAATACATCATGTACACGTACCATTTTGGCACCCTGCAATACCGAATACATTGCAGCGGCAACCGATGCAGATTTACGCTTGTCCACAGAAATTAAATTGTCGTCTAATAAGGAGCTTTCCAACTTACCAATTCTACCTAAAAAAGATTTTCGCGAAAGACCGACCAAAACCCAGAGGCCACTCTGTTGAAATTCGGATATTGCATTTAATAACTTCACGTTATCTTTGACCCTTTTGCCAAAGCCAAACCCTGGATCTATCCAAATTTCTTCCACTCCCAGTTTAGTTGCTTTATCTGCGGCAGAAATTAGAAAATCCTTGACTTCAGCGACGACATCGTCATATTTGGGGTCGGTTTGCATTACCGTTGGATCGCCCAACATATGCATTGCAACCCATCCAACTTTGTTTTTAGCGGCTACCTCACATAGCTTGGCGGAAATATCATTAATTAAGGTAGCTCCACAATCAACGGCTCTTTGAGCAACTTGAGGTTTAACCGTATCTATTGATATTCTAATAACTCCCTCTTTTTTAAGTCGTTTTATAACCGGTATGACCCTGTCAAGTTCCACATCCAAAGGTACGGGTACCGCATATGGTCTCGATGATTCTCCTCCTACGTCTATTACATCCGCACCGTCGTGAGCCATCTTTAAGGCATGATCAATTGCCGCATTTGTATCTAAATACAGTCCTCCATCTGAAAACGAATCGGGAGTTACATTAAGAATTCCCATAATTTCAAAGGGCATTTCACTGGCCATAGATAACTTTGGTATTAGCCTTTTATCAGATTCATGGCTTCAAAACGCGTAGACACATCCGTCCTAAATATTCCTCGAACCGCAGATGTTACCGTTATAGACTCGGGCTTTTTAACTCCCCGAATGGACATACACATATGCTCGGCTTCAATTACTACAAGCACTCCTTTAGGGGCTAAAGCCGAATCGATGGCATCCGCTATTTGACTTGTAAGACGTTCTTGCACCTGGAGTCTCTTAGAATAGCCGTCTACCAGTCTTGCAAGCTTGGAAAGACCCGTAATTTTCCCTAGATCATTTGGAATATAGGCAACGTGAGCATGTCCGATAAAGGGTACCAAATGGTGTTCACAGAGTGAAGAAAACGAAATATTTTTAACCATAACCATCTCATCGTGATCGGCTTCAAACGTTACGTCCAGATGCCTTTGCGGATTGTCGTTTATTCCATCTAAAAGCTCGGCATACATTTTTGCTACCCTTAAGGGAGTATCGATTAGACCGTCACGATCTGGATTTTCGCCTAGGGCCGAAAGTATCTCTTTGACGGCTGCTTCAATTTTTTTTAAGTTATTTTCGTCTAACGTTGACATTAATCAATTAGTTCTTATATTAAAAAGTTACCTTAAGGAGCCTAATCAAGATTGAGTTTGTAGATCGACTTCAAGTTTCTATAGATCTCATTGTAATCTAAGCCATAACCGACGACAAATTCGTTGGTTATCTCAAAACCAATATATTTTATATCAAGATCGACTTTTTGATTGCCTGTTTTTACCAACAAACAACAGGTTTCCACACTCAGCGGGTGCTTTGCATAAAGATATTTCTGCAGATAAGACAGTGTCAATCCCGAATCCACAATATCTTCTATTATTAAGACATGTTTATCGGATAGATCCAGATCGAGATCTTTTACAATTCGTACAACCCCAGAGCTTTTTGTTGCGGTACCGTAGGAAGCTACCGCCATGTAGTCCATTTGCAAAGGCAGAGAAATTTGTCTGCTTATATCACTCATGAAATAAGCAGCACCCTTTAGAACTCCAACTAGCAAGATCTTTCTTCCCAAATAATCTTGGGTAATTTCCCGACCGAGTTGACTGATTTTCTTTGTAAGTAGGTTTTCATCAATTACAAGACTTCCCAACCTATTTTGGGCAAAAGAAGGTATGTCACTATCACCATTGTTATCTAAATTCACTGTTTTTCCACCTTAAGTTTGCCTTTAGATCTTTTTATCATAACGCCGTTTTTAATCTGAGTAGCCTCATGCTTTAAATTAACAACGTCTAACACTTTCAAAATATCACGACTTACGGGCATATAACCATTATTATCCGTAAGAAGCTTCCTTAGGGCCCTAGAAGCTATGGGTTTAGGGGTACTCTTTAATTCCTTAACATCTAAAACGTTCACCGAGTCCGCACAATCTTGTAAAAAATCATTATCCTCGCGCATTAAATCCATCTGTCTGTAAATTACTGGTACTATATCTCTTCCAGCAATATCGTTCAACAAGGGAATCACAACATACCGGATCTTGTTTCGTACAAATCTCATGTCCTTATTTGAAGGATCCTTAAACGGATCTATCTCAAAGTCTTTGACAATTTGTTCAGTCTCATATCGTCTCAAATTCAATATAGGATGGCTAAATGACGGTCTCATTCCGCTTAATCCAGAAAGACTTGAACCCCTAAAAAGGTTAATAAAAAAAGTTTCGACTTGGTCGTCCATCGTATGTGCAGTAGCAACACCGCCCGGCATGACTTCAAACCGCTTTTTTCGGGCTCTGGCTTCTAAATTACTTCCGGGTTCGACGAATACTTGATGACCTACAAAATCAATTTCAAATCTTTTAGCCAATTCTGCCACAAAATCGGTCTCATTTTCAATTCTTATATTGTGGTTCACATGATGTGCCGTAACTTTACAGCCGTGATATTTTGCCAAAATCATTAAAGCGACTGAGTCTGCACCGCCAGATACACCACATTCGAACTTAGATTCCAATTGGGGAAACAGACATTTTTTTAAATAGGGTTCCAAATTAACCATATTTTAGAATTTCAGTTTATAACAATTGAAATCATCGGCAACCAACCATCGGTTCGGCACTAAATCAGTTGACTCTCTGCATCCACAATTCAGGATTTTTAATTTCGTCAAAGGTAGGAATATTCTCGGAAGAAAGCCAAACTTTATTAAACTGCTCAAGTGAAGTCTGTGAAATTACGGCCTGAATAAATTTTTCACCCTGAGCATACTGCCTAAGCTTGGCATCAAAACCCAACAACTGCTGAATCAGTTTAGTGGCGCCTTTCATGTTTGATCTTCTGGCGTGTAATATGCGATCAAACCTTTCGGCTTCAGGAATAAGATCATTGGCTGCTGAATTCATAATGACATCGCCGTGACCCTCTAAAAGACTCATCAAACCCTGAACCTTCGCGAGTACCTCCAACTGTTCTTTTGAAGCGAAAATTCCTATTATTCCAGAGTTTTCAAGCGGATTAACCTTAGAACGAATATCGTTAATAAGTCTTTGCAGTATCTCTTGAAAAGCCTTAAGGTCAGGTGCGATTCCGCTAAGCCCCTGTGTAATTAACGACTTAAAATAGTCACGCATCCAAGCCACTCCAGTGAACTGGGCCCTGTGAGTAAGTTCGTGAATTGCAAGCCATAACCTAAACTGACGGGGAGGAAAGGCAAACTGATTTTCGAGTCTCAAAATATTTGAACCCAAGAAATAAACCATATCCTGCTCTTCGGGATGATCATTTTCAGACAATAGTAGGTCATATTGCCCCAAAACCCTTTTTGACATCCAACCCAATACCATGCCAACCTGGAATCCCGTAACTGAACGCGATATCTTGAGCGAAGCGCTTTCGGGGATATCAGCGCTTAAATTTTGCATTACCATCGAATAGAGTCGTTTAAATGACGCTATATTGGCATTAATCCAAATTTCACGTGTGGCGACCGTCCCTCTAGCTTTACCCATTAGAGACACTAAGCCCGTCTCATTTTCAACCAGCCTCTCTGCAATTGGAGTGACCTCTTTGAAATCTTCAATAAGTGAGTTAATTTGCGAATCTAACAGAATATCGCCCGATCTGGAAAATCTTACAGCAGTTCGAGCTGCCAAATTCCAGTCAATTAAAGGATCTTCATTATCCGATTGATCAGTTTTAATTGAATCTGTTTCTGAGATTATGGCTTCCATATTGGGATTACTATCTATTTAACTTCATTACTTATGTAAGATAAAAATTACTGTCGCAACATTAACGAATATATCAATCATGCAATGACGGCATACAAACTATCTCGATTTTGACTTAACCCAGTTTAGCCGTTGAAACTCTAATTTACTTGTGATCGTGTTTTATTGCGTCGGCAATTTTTTCACGCAAAGTATCTGGGACTTTGTCTTTACACTTATCGGCAATTACTTTTCTAATTTCCTGTTCAAAGTCAAATGCCTTTCCGCAGGGTCTACAATCATCCAAGTGTTTTGCAATTTTACTTCTTTTTTCTTCGTCCAGCAACCCATCCATAAAGTGATAAATCTTATGGATAGCTTCTTCGCATTCATTTCTATGAGGTTTATTGTCTTGCAACTCAATTACCTCCTTGTTCTGAGGCGACACCGACTGTCAGTGTGTCGTCTTTAACCAAACCTCGCCTAACGGCATACTCATGAAGATATTTTTGTAAAAGTTTCCTTCCTCTATGGATTCTACTCATAACGGTTCCCGATGGTACTCCTAAAATTTCAGCTATTTCTTGATACGAAAACCCCTCGACATCTGCCAATAAAACGGCAATTCGAAACTGCTCGGGCAAAGCTTCAATAGCCTCTTTTACTTCATCGTCGGTTAAAGAATTTAAAACAACTTCTTCAGCGCTGCGTCCCATCTCATTTTGGCTGTTCCCCCACTTTCTAAACAGATACAGCTCTTCGGTGTCATCCAATCCGGATTCTTCGGGCTTCCTCTGCTTAGCACGGTATATATTTATAAACGTATTCGTTAAAATTCTATACAGCCAAGCTTTTAAATTTGTACCCGTTTCAAAGTTTTCGTATGCTCGATAAGCTTTAAGATAAGTCTCTTGAACCAAATCTTCGGCATCTTGAACATTTCTGGTCATACGTAAAGCAGCCGAATACAGCTGCGGCATGTATTCCATCGAATCTTCTACAAATTTATCCTTATCTGCCACATGTATTAGCGTAATTCAAATATTGTCTCAATATATCATTTTTTTGAAATTTCACTTAAATTAACTAGTTTCTAACGATTTGGAATAAATCAATAATTTAATTGTTGATTTATATGATCAACAATTACAATAGATCATTCAAATTGACTTGATTTAATTAACCGTATTGGTTAATTGACCATACTGTTCACTTAACCAAAGCGTTTAATTGATTAGTTTGTTGGAATGAGGCAATTGAATTGTTGTCTCAAGAATAACCCAATTCACTTGAAAGGAGTATAAATGACAGAAAGTTCAAAGTTTAAGATAATACCAGGGAAGTACACCATTGACAAAGTTCACTCTTCGGTTAGTTTTGTAATCAGACACATGGTTGCCGCTAAGGTAAGAGGTCGTTTTAATGAATTTGACGGAACCCTAGACATCGCAGACACAATCGAAGATTCAAAGGTCGATGTAAATATAGATGCAGCAAGCGTAGACACGGGGAACGAACAACGTGACGGCCATCTTAAGTCTGGAGACTTTTTTGAAGCTGAAACAAACAAAAACATTAAGTTTGTATCAAACAAATTAGAATTAAGCGGAGATAACGAGGGCAAACTTCACGGAGATTTGACTATAAGAGATAAGACGCTTCCAGTGGTTTTGGACGTTGAGTACTTGGGAACCGAAAAGAATCCCTACGGTAAAACTGTTCTTGGTTTCTCAGCAGTGACTGAAATTAACCGTGAAGACTTCGGCGTCAGCTGGAACACCGTTTTGGAAACTGGTGGACTGATGCTCGGCAAAACCGTCAAGATTGAAATCGACGTAGAAGCTCAGCTCGAAGAGTAATTTTTTAAATAATTCGCTGATGTGCTTCGTTTAATTTTAAGTTTAGAATTAATAACAAACTTAAAATCCAAACATTGACTATTACGGTCTATTACAGAGAGCATAACATTTCAGCAAACAGGAAATAACATTTAAGTCGAAACGGAGGCAGGACTGTGAGCAATTCAAGCAAAGATATGAACCAAAACATAGTTAATGAGAATCTAACTCAAGAGCAAAAAAAGGTTCTGTTTGAAAAAGCTACCGAGCCTCCGTTTTCCGGCAAATATTTAGACTACAAAGGCGAAGGTAAATTTGTCTGCGCCAACTGTCACAGTAAGCTATTTGACTCATCAACTAAATTTGAATCTGGTTCGGGTTGGCCCAGCTTTTATGATGCAATAGACAAAGATGCGATTCATACTCAAACTGACAAATCTCATTTCATGGTAAGAACCGAAATTCTATGCGCAAACTGCGGCGGACACTTAGGGCATCTGTTTAGAGATGGACCCAACCCAACGGGACTCAGATACTGTGTTAACTCACTTTCTGTCGAAATAGATACAGAATAGATACGTTTATCTAAATATTTTGATAAAAATATTTAGTCTTCAGTCGAGTTAGAGGCAGCTTTTTTCTTTATCTCTTCTACTACGGCAGGATCAGTCAGAGTAGTAGTATCCCCTAAATTTCTGCCTTCGGCAACATCTCTCAATAACCTTCGCATTATTTTACCGCTTCTTGTTTTTGGCAGGTCGTCGGTGAAAATAATCGTCTTAGGCTTAGCAATGGGACCAATTTTTACAGCGACGTGATTTCTCAACTCCTCGCCTTTTTCTTGAGAGCCCAATTCGCCTGACTTTAACGTCACAAATGCCATAATAGCCTGACCCGTCGTTGCGTCGTTGGCGCCGACAACCGCAGCTTCTGCAACGCTTGGATGATCAACCAGAGCCGACTCTACTTCTGTCGTGGATACCCGATGACCCGAGACATTCATAACGTCGTCGATCCTGCCCAAAAGCCAAAGATAACCGTCCTCGTCAATTTTTGCCCCGTCTCCGACAAAGTATTTGTTTTCATACTTTGACCAATAGGTCTGCTTATATCTTTCTGGGTCTTTGTAAATTCCGCGAAGCATTGACGGCCAGGGTCTGCTTAGTGTTAGATATCCGCCGCCTAATTCAACTTCATTACCTTGATCATCAACCACTTCTGCAGTAATCCCGGGAAACGGAAATGTTGCCGACCCTGGTTTGGTGGCAGTAACTCCAGGCAGAGGAGTTATCATTATCGCACCGGTCTCGGTTTGCCACCAAGTATCCACAACAGGGCATCTGTTAGCTCCAATATTTTCACGATACCACATCCATGCTTCGGGATTAATAGGTTCTCCGACCGATCCCAAAAGCCTCAAAGAAGAGAGATCATGTTTTTGTACATGTTCTGTTCCCCATTTCATAAATGTTCTGATTGCAGTCGGTGCAGCATATAATTTCGAAACTTTATATTTTTCTATTATTGACCACCAACGATCTTTATCGGGAAAATCCGGGGTACCTTCATAAATTATTGAAGTTGTGCAATTCATTAAAGGACCGTAAACTATGTAACTGTGACCAGTTACCCACCCAATATCGGCGGCACACCAATAAACATCTTCATCGGGGTGAATATCAAACACAATTTTATGGGTATAGGCCACCTGAGTTAAATAACCTCCAGTGGTGTGCATAATTCCTTTAGGTTTTGCGGTTGTACCAGAAGTATATAACAGATAAAGAAGATTCTCTGAATCTACCTCTTCAGCTTTCGTATTTTCGGTTACGTTTTCCATTAGCTCGTGATACCAATGATCTCGATTTTCCACCATGTTTACCGGACGTTTTTCACCGACGCGTCTTACCACGACTACCGACTGAACGTCAGTCGAAGTTTTGAGAGCTTCATCTACATTATCTTTAAGGGGGACTACGGCACCGCGTCGAAATCCGCCGTCAGCGGTTATAACAACTTTTGATTCGGCGTCGTTAATCCTATCGCTTAAAGCAGAAGATGAAAATCCACCAAATACCACCGAGTGAGCAGCCCCTATTCTCGCACATGCAAGCATAGCGACAGGCAATTCTAATATCATAGGCATGTAAATGGCCACGATGTCGTGTTTTTTAACTCCAAGGCTCTTTAAAACAGTCGCAAATTTTTCAACTTCATCCAAAAGCTCACCATAAGTAATCGATCTATCGTCTCCGGGTTCTCCCTCAAAATAGTAGGCTACTTTATCTTTAAAACCGGCTTCAACATGTCGGTCCAAACAGTTATAACTTGCATTTAAAGTCCCGTTCAAAAACCACTTGGAGAAAGGAGGGTCCCATTCAAGAACTTTGTCAAATGGTTTAAACCAGGTCAACTCCGAAGCTTTATCCGCCCAAAACTCAAGATAATCTTTATTGGCTGATTCATAAATTTCAGAACTGTTAACCAATGCTCTAGATTTGAACTCCTCGGAGGGTTCAAACACTCGATTTTCTAAAAAATAGTTTTCGATAGCGGGATTCGAACTTTGAGAATCAACCATTTCTTGTACTCCTAAATCTCTTAACGGATATTAATTAACTTGATCTAAATTTAAACATCCAATTATCAAAATACTTTATCAAACTCAACTGAAGATAAGTGCCACAATTAACAATAATTAATTCCAGTTTTTTAAGACGCATAACAAGTATCGTCCTCAATTTTAAAAATATAAGCGCGGTGGTTTCAAACAGATAAGGTTTCCACCAGATAGGATCGATGCAGTTAAGTGGCAGGCGACGGTTGGAGACTAAAAATAACGTTAGTCCAAAGGAATTAAATGTAACCGCGTTTACAGCACAACAAGTTTAAAAATTAATAATTTGAAACAAAATTAAATCCAGGTCTTACTATTACGCCCACATTTATGAATCACGACTTACTTTTGACCCACGCTCCTAGGAAATATTTGACATTGGGAGAAAATAAATAATTATTTGCAAAACCCAAAAAGCTATTCAATCCGCCAGTACGTAGATCAAGAGAAATCAGAAACAAACACTAATCTACCAGGCATTTTAGGGAATTATATTGATTTTAACTGCCAAAGTCAGGATATAAAGTATCCGATGGTGAATTTCAGTAGAATAGACCTGAATAGTTACCTTAGGTCTTAAAAATAACTATAATTAAATTCAATGTCAATTGCACGAAAATCCATTACAATTTTTCTACTAATCTTCCCACAAAGCCTAAATTTTAATGCGGTGCTTGCATAGAAATTTAATCATTCACAGTCGGGTAATTTTCAGTTTCATTTTTAGCCTATCCAATAGTATAGATGTGAAGGCGAGGACACAATGATTGAATCCGAATCGATTTTAGCCTCAATCGAAAATATTATTAATACATTTGCCGAAGACGATGTTAAAGCTCAGGGAATAGAGTGGTTTAACGCCGGACAAGTGGATTACGTAAATATTGATTCAGACGGACTGGGAATATACGGTACAGTAGTTGACGATTTTTCTCAAAGCTTTGAAACCGTAATCAGAATTGAAAATGAATTTGGTATCGCCGTCGGTTGTCCTTGTCCGCAAAATAGATTATGTGAACATCTTGTTGCCGTGATGTTAGCGGCTAAAGCAAGATTTGCTAATTTAAATTACGTCAGCTGGCCTGCCAGAGGTACGAATATCGACTGGAAGGGATTGCAATATACTCAAAGAGTTAGTTCAAGACAACTTGATTCGGTGGGTCTAATTTTTGAGGTTATAGATACGAATACCTTGCGTTCGAGATTTGGAAGTCCAAGTAAAATTCCAGGTTCTGAAATGTTATTAAACTGTAGAATTTGCACAATGCAAAATGGTGGTAAATGGCGAATCACAACAATCAATTGGGAAAATCTTAATAATAACTTTAAATATCACGAAAGCAAAAACTCACTAAGGTTAAATTCGTTAGCTGTTGATGTGTTGGTTGAAATTAAGGGAATCTATCTAAGCGACATAGACTCCGATTGGATGACTGCTGGCGAATGGATGCATATAAGCAGATGCCGAAGCCTTAGGCTGTTCGGTCTTTTTGAGGAGTTTGAGAAATACGGAGGCAAATTCCTCTATAACGCCGCATCCAAACCAGCAATTAAATTCAATGACCATCCTATAGTTCCCGTTGTCAAATTCGACAAAGACGAAAACGACGGAATGAAATATACCGTTTCTTTAAAGCATAACAATCGACTAATTCAGCCCGGAAACTTTGTGATTGAATCTGGCAAAGGTTATTGGGGATTTGTATTTAGCGGTAATTTGGCCGACAAAAAAACTCTAAAAGACTTTCATCTCGCCAGGATTGAGCCAAACCTGGAACCCACATACCATCCAGTCGCATACGGAGGATACAATGTTCAGATACCTAAGTCTGATATTGAAAGTTTTTCCAAAACACAATATATAGAACTCAACAAAAGTCTAATCGTTTCAGGCGACGACAGTTCATTTGTGCTCCCGAAGCTGGAAGGACCGATCTTAATAATAAAGACAACTTCCAGCGGATATGACTCGATATTTATCGAATTTACATGGCGATACGGTATCGATTTGGATAAATATTCTTTTCCAATCTCCAACTTAAATGAAGGCATTAATTTGAGAAATTGGCCAAAAGAAATTGAGGTCAAGTTACGAGCAAGCAAGCTTCTTAACAGGCTTGAAATTTTTAAAGATGGTATTAATACCGATATGGCAATCCTAAATAAAATGGACGCCTATGTCTTTTTATCTCAATGCGTTGAAGATCTAAACTCCGACAAGGACATAGCGGTTTTGATTGACTCTGAGGTACCTGATTTTAATTTTCACGGGAGCGAGCCAGAGATACTCGTAAATGCTAAAAGCTCAAGTGATACCGACTGGCTCGATATAAATATCTCTTTGGAGGTAGATGGTGTCAAAATAAACTACTCTGAATTAGTCACGGCGTTATTGTCTGATGAAGACTACCTGTTTTTGGAATCAGGTGACATAATTGAACTTGATCACCCTAAAATTCATCAGTTAAAGCAGCTTGTTCTTGAAGCGCAAAAGCTTAAAGATCGTCCAGCTGGAGACTTTGCCATAAATCGTTATAATATAAGTTTCTTTGAAGAACTGAATGAGTTGGGAATTATAGACTCCCAGGCAAAAGAATGGTTGGATTTATCCAAGAAACTCTATAATTTGGATGAGATCGAGACCTATGAAGTCGGACCGAAATTTGAAGGCACGCTCAGGGCGTATCAGGAGATTGGATACAACTGGTTAATGTTTTTGGTTTCAAATTCATTAGGTGGAATCTTGGCCGATGATATGGGTCTTGGTAAGACAGTACAAGTAATCGCAATGATTTCAGCTCGTACTAACAGTCAGAAATGCAAAAAGCCTTCATTAGTTATCGCCCCGACTTCAGTGGTTCCAAACTGGAGTTCAGAATTTCAAAAGTTTGCACCAGATATTAAAACCACAATGCTGAGATCAACGGTTGCCAGATCTAAACTTGATTTAAAATCTGAAATAGAAAACATGGATGTTTTAATAACTTCCTATGCCATTATCCAACGGGATATCGAAGTTTTTTCAAAAATTGACTGGGATGTAGTAATTATTGATGAAGCACAGTATCTCAAGAACTACCAGGCAAAGACCTACGGAGCGGTCAGAAAATTACAAGCAAATTCAAAAATTGCTTTAACTGGCACGCCGTTGGAGAATAATCTAATGGAACTTTGGTCAATCTTGTCGATTGTGGCGCCAGGACTATTTTCAGTTCGAGAACAATTTAGAGACCGATACCAGCGTCCCGTCGAATCCGGAGATGACCCCGAGCAACTAAAAAGACTGAAGCGTCGGATCAGACCCTTTATATTAAGGCGCCTGAAGGAGGACGTATTGCAGGAACTTCCCCCCAGAATTGAGCAGGTAGTAAACTTGGATCTAATTCCGTCGCATCAAAAAGTATATGATTTATATCTTTCCCGAGAAAGACAAAAGGTCCTCGGTCTCTTGGATGATTTCAAGAAGAATCGATTTACGATTCTTAGGTCATTGGTTATTTTAAGAATGTTAAGTCTGTCGGCCGTTTTAGTTGATTCCGAAAAATACTCTGGCATTCAATCTGCGAAAATAGATGCGCTAATGGATTATGTCGAAGAACTTCTGTCAGAAAACCACAAGGCAATTATCTTTAGTCAATTTACCTCTTTTCTGGCACTCATAAAAGAGGCATTCGTATCAAGGAAAATTCCATTTAGTTATCTTGACGGCAAAACCCGTAATAGGGCTGACGTTATTTCGGAGTTTAAAGACGGACAGACAGACGTATTTTTAATCAGTTTAAAGGCCGGAGGCGTAGGCTTAAATCTTATGGAAGCTGATTACTGTTTTTTGATGGACCCATGGTGGAATCCGGCAATTGAGCAACAGGCAATTGACCGAATGCATAGAATCGGGCAATCCAAACCCGTAAACGTCTACCGATTTGTATCTAACGGAACCATAGAAGAAAAGGTTATGCAGCTAAAAGAAAGAAAATCTAAGTTGTTTCATTCAGTTCTTGACGAAGACGCATCCTTTTCCAAAGCCATTTCCGCAGAAGACATCAAAGGACTTTTTGAAGAACTCAAATAATCCAAATTTAAAATAATTACGGAACGGTTATAGCAGGGACGTTTCCAATACTTAAAATACGGAAGCTTTCGGTCATTGAGGCGGCCTGTCCGTAAATCGATGACGATTTACCCAAGTCGTATGACAACAGAACTCCAGAACTTGTGGAAACACATGCAAAGATATTCGGGGCTACCGCACTGGCTGCTGATGGTTCGGTCTTCCATATTTCGCCGGATTGACCAGCCTGAGAACAGGAACCGGCTTGAACAAGTTTTACTCCCGTTACCCTTGCTAATCCGGCAAAAGACTTGGCATATGCGGGGTATGCACTTTGAGCATAGGAATTCGCTGGGCCGTTTTTCTTCCATGTATATGTAACGCTCGCTCCATTTACCACAGGTTGATAAGTGTAGCTTGAACCGGAAATATTAAAAATTGTACTTGAAGAATCTATTTGAGCGGTGCTAAATGTACCGGTGAGCATTTCCCAATCAGTCGACGAATGTACCTTAAAGCTAAAGGTCGCTCCATTGGCATCAAGCTCGGCTGTGTAATTAGTCAAAGATCCCAACTTGCCCGCATTTAAACCGGCATAGTTACTAGAACTCTGTCCAGTATTACTATTCACGGCGGTAGTCTTTGATACTGACGTTTGCGTTGAAGAACTTGAAGACGAACTGCACGCGGCAAGTAATACCGACAAGCCCAAAACCAAAAACAGTGCTTTAAGGTTACCGAGTCTAACTTTTACTCCACTTCTGCCTTTTATATTTTGTCTATTTTTTTTACTGATTACTTCCACTTAATGGCCCTTCCTTAACTTACTTCCTTAACTTATAGGTTCAAATTTTGCCCATGAACCATAAATATTTAATTCGTAATATTATACCAAAGCATTCTTAGATTAAAAACGCTTAAATTTAGGACTTATTATTTAATTATCGCTTTAACCTATATTGAAGCCAGCTTTTAGTAAAATTTATGCAATCGAAAAAACAGGAGAACTTTAAACATGTATAACTCAATGCCTCCATTGCAGCTCAATTCAAACAGCAAATATAAAGCAGTTATGAAAACCGATGTCGGTGAAGTAGAAATTGAACTGTATCCTGACGTTGCTCCTTACACGGTAAATAGTTTTATTTTCCTTGCCAAAGAGGGCTTCTATGACGGTACGATATTTCACAGGGTAATCGGAGACTTCGTAGTTCAAGGAGGAGATCCGACAGGAACCGGTCGGGGCGGACCCGGCTATAATATCCCTGACGAATTCCCCGGATCGGCCGGTATGTATGAAATCGGTACGCTGGCCATGGCAAATACCGGCCAACAAGATTCCGGCGGAAGTCAGTTTTTTATAGTGGTCGGACCGCACGGCGAATCGCTTCCACCAAAATATACAATATTCGGCAAGGTTATTTCGGGGATGGACAATATTTTCCACATCGCACTCGATGGTGCCTCAGCGAATGAATCATCAGGAATGGGTAAACCACAAACGATACATTCAATTAATTCAATTGAAATTCAAGAACTCGAAAATACAAACTAATATAAATAAAATTTGCAAACCGTGTCATCTCCGGCACGGATTTAAGAGCTAAGGTTTCAGCTAAAGTAAGATGCGTAAAATTTCGCATAGAATCTTAATTCTATCTTTGGTATTGCTGTTATTCATTGTTATAGCGCTTGCCATAACAGCCAACGGTCTTAAAAAAGGCACCCAAAAATCATTATTTCCGAACGGAAATATACTATTAGTGGGATCATTTAACGGATACAAGTCCGGATTTACAAATATTCAAGCCGCGTTAAATGCAGCGAAACCAAATGATTATATTCTGTTGGCACCTGGTTACTATTCTGCGACAACTTCGGGTTCGATAGTAATAAACAAACCCAATATACATCTTATGGGTCTAAACGAAAATACCGTGGTAATCGGACCAAGTTTAACTTCGTCTACCAGCAGTTCAAATTCTTGCGCTCAAAACGGATCGTCGACCAACAACGCCACTTCCCAAAATCAAAACGGAATTGTTATTGAAAATACGGGTGACACGATTGAAAATCTTACCGTCTGTAATTTTTTAGCATCAAACAACACAAATATGGGTGCGCAGATTTTCTTGTCAAACAACAATCCTAATGGCGACCCGATAAACGCCGGCATATCTTACGTAAAATTAACTTACAGCAACCAAACAAAGACCCAACCGCAACCCCAAGCCGTGTCTAACTATGGAGTGATGATAAACGGAAACGTAAATCTTAAATTTAATTACTCTTCAATTAGTAATTTTGCTGGAGCGGGCATGTACGTTTCAGGTTGTACAAATTGCAATATTTACGCCAGCAACCTAAATTTTCAAAACTCATTCTCTGGAATGCTTTTAAAAAGTGACTCAGGCATATTCACAGTGACTAATTCCCAATTTTTAAATAACTTCAGTTCAATCGATGCCATAGACGTAAATAAAGTAAGTCAAAACAATAACACTTTTTGTGGTTCTGGGGTCACAGCATCCACATCGACTTTAAAAAATTTGAATAACTTGTGTTCTACAATTTCAGACAATCAATTCAATTTAACGTCCGCTTATAGCGGAACCTCGATTACAAACTATAATCAATCGACAAACGCCAATCTGTACGATAACTTTAATCTGACAGGGCAGTTCCCAGATTTACCATACGGAGTCGGAGTTGCAGTATTGGGAAGCGACGGCTTTTCAATTGAAAATAACTCATTTAGCGTAAACAATTTATGGGCTACGACTGTAGCCGATCTCTTTCTGCCTTCGACCAACGAATTGTGTTCAAAATCAGTAAACTTGGCAAACACCGAATGCGTAAGCACATCTCAATACGTGACAATTACAAACAACAGAGCAGTTGCGCATCAAAGTCTGTTCTTAAACATATCCCCATTTGAAGACTTGGGAGTCGGTTTAAATAACAATCAAGTCTGTATTAAAAATAATTTACTTAATTCACAAGCCACGAAACAGACTTGCGACACCCCGAATGTAAATATGTTCACCACGGACGGCTTAATTTTAAACTGCATATCAAACTCAAATTGCACCACGCCTACGATAAACCTTATTCAAGCTAAACTGAAACTTTTCGGAACCGCACTAGGAGCAAATGTAAGCGGATTGGACAACCCAAATACGGCAAATGTAGCCGCCATTAAATTTTCACCGGGTACGATAAATCTGACCATACCCGCAGTTACCGATTTAATTAATATTTGCCGCTTAGTTCCAGCAAACAAGTGGTGTCCATAAAAAATTATATTTTTTACTACCCTGAAATAAAATTGTAGGTAAACGGAGCTTGAGTCGGTGCCACATTTCCTATATTTTTTGAAGAACTCGAAATTGACATCGTAAGATTAGCAGATCCTATTTGAACCGTAACGTTTGATAATCCGGTGAAACTCTGAGACTGCCCCGAACTGAGAATTCCTTCAAATAGTACGCTTGAGTTTGAATTATTCACCACCTCAATCCAAGGTGTACCGGTGGAGACAATTTTTAAGTCAAAGCTGCTTGAGCCTATCTGATAGGTTGACGATGAAGAGCTGGATGACGTAACCTTAAAATTCCCCTTAGGCGTTGTTGTCTTCTTGACGACAGTAGGAGCCGTAATAGGAATCGTGGACGGTGTCACCGAAGGAGCATGGATGGATTGAAACCATGAAGGTTTGGAATTTTCTAAAATAATTCCGATTAAACCTATTGCCACCAATGAAATTGAAACCCAAAAAGTAACCTTTAATCCTAGAGGAGTCGATGATCTTCTGGGTACTATTATTTGTCGGCGCTGTGATTTCTTTTTACCGACAGGTTGTTCGGGTCCTTTAACCAAAGGGACTTCGGCTGTTTTATTGGTCTGATTTAATTGAGGTCTACGAAGACTCCCGTTATTGGCAATATTATTACTGGAGTTAGATACGGCATCGACTCCAGGTTCATCGTCTTCACCATCGGTGTTTAATATGCTGTCGGGATCCTGTGACAGCGTGTCTAGCAGTTTTAAAGCTAACATGTCACCGTTTAATTTCAATGCCCTCGCATATTGCCTTAAGGCACTTAAAATCGCCAATTGGGTTGGAAATATATCAAACTGCTCTTGTTCCAAAGCAGCCAAACGACTTGCCGGGATACCCAATGATTCGGCTATATCAACAATTTGAAGCTCTTGACGCAGTCGTTCGGATTTAAGTATTTCACTTACCGGTACGTCTTCTCTGTTATTTTTTTTTCCGAATCTTTCAGATTTAGCCATCGAACCAAACATTATATATAATTGTGCCTTAATTGTCCAAATAAAAAGGACTGCAAATCCGATTTTTCATTAATATTAATTGTACATTTAATAGAATTAAAATACCGTGCAATTTAGTTTAAGGGAAATAACAGCTCCCGTTCACAAAACAATGGAAAATAATGGAATCAAATGACCTCTTAAAAAATACCGCCGACCATACTCATTCGGTCTCTAACGGGAAAACTGAACTTAGTTTAAACGAACTTGCCGAGATTCAACCGGGCATGGCAAGACTGATGGTTGAGATATCTCCTAAAATGTCAATCTGTTGGTGGGCGGCTAAATATAGAAATTTTGAGTTGGCGACATTTCAATTAAATGAAACGATAAAGCTTTTAAAAACTTCAGTTGTTGTAAGACCGAAATACACAGAAGATATTTACGACTTTATTGAAAAACATATGACGATTCTCAAAAATCTTCTTTTGAAAAAAGATTTAGACGAGTTTTTTACAGAGTTTGAGTCAATGACTGCGGCTACGAATAACTATCATGAAAAATACAACAAAGGATTTATTGTTTGGAAGGTATCGGACAACCCTCCAGAATACTTAGACCTAACGCCTAAAAACTAATTTAAGTTCGGGGCCAAAAGAGCAATTATACCGTTACGCAAAATAGTGTTCTTTTGTGCCTGAAGAGCAACTATTTTAGCCAGCTCATGTTTAAATTCTTCAAAATCCAACTCTTTGGTAGAAGTCTTTGTTGAACTTTGCCTGTTTGCAATTAAATATTCAATTTTGTTTCCCTTCTTCCAAATCGCCTTAAGTCTTATTTTGTCAAGCTCTACAGTAAATGCTCCTACTTTAAATTCGTCAGCATAGTTTAAAGAAGGTGTCATTGGATTTTGTTGTTTGAACTCGATCTCAACCTTATTTGGAAATAAGGCCATTAATTTAGCCGAAAGCAAGTCCAAACAGTTGTCCACATCCAAAAAATCGCTGTCGATACTTAAAGAAATCTCATTGATCAGCTTGACCTGTTCTGATTCGCGACTTAAATTGTTGCCTAAGCCACGACCTGATTCACTATTTGAGTCATCTTCGGGCTTATAGCTTCGCTTGTTGTTTTTGCTCATTTACCTTACTATTTCGCTTTATGTATGCTCTTTTTTGTAATTTTAGACTTTAAAATTATGACAGTTAATTAATTTCACCAATTACCGTTATTTTCACAGTACAATTTGATTTCACAGTACAATTTGTTCACAGGTCGTTAATATCTTCGGGATCGTTAATATCACAGTTCAGCAATATCACGGTGCAGCAAAAACGAACCCGTTGCATTTGAAATTACTTCATTGTCTGCATTTAATATTTCCGCAAAACCAAATCCTACCTGTTTGGTAATGCGAATTACCCGACCAACAAAAACATACTGAGTATCCAAAAAGGCAGCTCTTATCAGGTTCGTTTTCATCTCTATCGTAGCTTTAGTTCTGTCTTTTCCTTCCAGTCCCGAATTAATGGCAAAGTTCATTGCCGCATCCAATATAACGCTTTGAACACCTGCTTGTGCTGTCCCGTGCGGATTACAGGCCATTTGAGTGGGAATCCAAATTCCCTCACAAAAAGCCAAATCATCTTGCCCCAAACCATATTTATCGAATCTACCCCCTATAGTTTCGATAATAGGCATTCCTCCATTTCCCAACCATCGGTCCATATTTTTCATAAAAAAATGTTAACATTTTTATTAAACAAAACAAAATTTTTCAAAAATTTGAATTATTTAGCCCTTTGGGACTAAATTACTAATGAGTAACTTATTTACGGTTGCTTTATACGTACTATAAAAGGAGAAGTGTTTTTATGAAAGATGCCGTAATTGTAGATGCCGTTCGCACTCCGGGCGGAAAGAGAAACGGTAAATTAAAGAATTGGCAGGCCGCAGATCTACTTGCCGAAGTTTTGTCAGCCTTAATCAAAAGAAATGATTTAGACCCCGAATTAGTCGAAGACGTCATAACTGGTTGTGTAATGCAAGTCGGAGAGCAATCGCTTAATGTAGGACGAAACGCTGCTCTCGGAGCAGGCTTTCCCGAAAGTGTCTGCGGAACCACAATAGATCGTCAGTGTGGGTCTTCCCAACAAGCAGCTCATTTTGCGGCCCAAGGAGTCATGGCCGGTGCCTATGACATTGTAATCGCAGCAGGCGTAGAAACAATGACCAGGGTTCCGATGGGAGCTTCGATTTCTTCCGGAGTGGGATTTCCCTTCGGTACGAACACCACGACCAGATACAAGCTCGTACCTCAAGGTATTTCAGCTGAGATGATCGCGGACCAATGGGGACTTTCACGGACCGATTTGGACGAATTCAGTGCCTTAAGTCAACAAAGAGCGGCCAAGGCCACAGAAGAGAGAAGATTTGACAGAGAAATTATCCCAATTGAAATTAAAGATGACAACGGTCAAAAAACAGGAGAGTTTATTAGCCAAGACGAAGGAATCAGACCCGATACCACCACTGAAACTTTGGCCAATTTGAAGCCAGCATTTATTCCTGAAACCGGTAAGGTTACGGCGGGCAATTCGTCGCAAATAACCGACGGAGCTTCGGCTGCGTTAATTATGAGCGAGGAGAGAGCCAAAGAGTTAGGTCTAACTCCGCGAGCAAGATTTCATTCATTTGCAATATCAGGGGTGGATCCTGTAACCATGCTGACGGGTCCGATACCTGCTACAAAAAAGATATTGGATCGAGCAAAAATGACACTTAATGATATTGACTTGGTTGAAATAAACGAAGCTTTTGCTTCGGTGGTACTTGCTTGGAAAAAAGAGCTTGACTCCGACATGGATAAGGTCAATGTAAACGGAGGAGCAATTGCCCTGGGACACCCTTTGGGAGCATCGGGGACCAAATTAATGGCTACGCTTCTATGCGAACTCGAAAGAACGGGCGGACGCTTTGGACTTCAAACCATGTGTGAAGGCGGAGGCATGGCAAATGCCACAATCATCGAAAGACTTGGTTAAGGTTTTATCCAACCTTTTTCTTCGTCATATTTTTTGACAACCTTGGCCGGAGAGCCCGCGACTACAGAAAAGTCCGGTACCTCTCCGGACACAACGGCGCCTGCAGCCACCACCACATTTTTACCGATATATGTACCCGGTAAAATAACACATTGGGTACCAAGCCAAGTTCCTTTACCTATATAGACGCCTTTATCAACGGGGTTTTGCTTCCAAATGGGCACTGTGGTATCTAGATACCCGTGATTTTGATCTGTAATGTAAACGTAAGGCCCTGTAATTACATCGTCGTCGATTTCAACGTGCATATGCCCGATAATATGTGATCCACGACCGATCATACACCGATCACCGATTGATACAATTTTTTCAAAAATTAATTTTTGATTGGGCATCATGCCAGCAGACAAAGTAACAAAAGGACCGATCATCGTATCGGTTCCGATGGATATAGCCGACTGACCGAACATCGTTCCCGGCGGAAAAGAAATTAAACTTCCGTTGCCGAATTTATAAAATTTTTTGGCCTCTTTGTCCCTGTTTGTCAACATTCCGATATCACAAACGGCGGCATACGTTGAACGTACCAAAGGACCCAACTTTTGGTACAACTTACCTTTGTATTTCAAATAGTTTTTATTCATATATTTTCGTTAATAAAACTAATCCAAATCGAATTTCAACCCATTAACTTGAGATTGGATTGCCCTTTATCGACAGATCGAAAATTTATATTTTTTCAAACAAACCCGATAAATAATCTTTAAAAAGAGCATATTATTTTATAACAAAAACCTAGCAAAAAATAATTTATTTTTCAACCTTGGGTTTTGCCGTAAAAAACTTGCCTAAAAGTGGCAATTCAGCAAATGATTCTGCGCGAGCAATCGCAATGGCAGTTGGAATTGCCACTTCAATCTTTTCCATAGCCACATATCTAGGCAGCCACTTGGGTTTATACTTGTCATTAAACTTCCAAAGAGATTCAATTTGCATGTCACCGGACATCTTCTTTAATATCCATCGCTTTGCTCCCTCCAACTTACCGTTTCCCGACTCGCCGGCTAAAACTGCCCTCCAAGTCGCAAAGTTCAAATCAAGTGAATCGTAACCTACATCCTTCAAAAAAAAGATAGTTGAACAGATAACATAGTCAATTAATCCGTTGGGATGAGACTTGTCTGGGTCTCGCCGCATTAAATCTAACGAATATCCGTTAATTCCTTTAGCCGGCACAAAGTGACAAAAAGCTACTATATTCCCCTCTTGACTCTTTGCCACTGCCAAAAGCAGTCCATCGTCCCTACTGTCAAAGATCCTCCCCAATGTCATTGAAAACCCTCTTTCGGCTTCACCTTTTCTCGCTTTAGGCATCAAGCTCAAACATTTAGATTTAATTGATTCATCGACAGTTTTGGGATCATGGAACTCGATGGTATAGCCATATTTTGCAATTCGATTATAGGCCTGCCTTAATGACTTAAAGTCACCGCCAGCAAGTGAAAATGTTTGGGTATCCACTATCGCCTCATCGCCAATATAGACTGTGGATAGACCCGACTTCTTATAGATGTCCAACCACTCTTCGCCTGCAGCCATTACGCAAATACCCCAACCTTGATCATCGGCGTACCCTAAAAACTGTTGCCAAATATCGACTCTTTGATCTTTGGGTCCAATCGGATCCGGGGAAATTACACAAATTCCACCGTAAATCGCATATGCAACTAACGAATCTTTATAGATAAATTCTTTTTTATCATCTCGCAGCGCAAAATAGTCCAATGTTCCTTCCCCATAGGCGTGAACAATATCAAATGCTTTAGTGACTGCCCGTTTAACCAAAAACCGTCTCTCTACAATCGGCCGGAATGCCAGCGCCAATACGATAATTATTATTGCCACGCCCAAAGTTGCAAACACTGGACTTACAAAATCTGAAATCGGATCGGGAAGCTTTATACTGCTGATGCCCACCATTCGCTCCAAACAAGCCAAAAAGGTGTTGAAATATCCAGAAACAAATTTGTGCCTATGATGCTTATTGTATACATTAATTGCGATCTTAACTCCTATGGTTCCGCCCACAATTGTCAAAAACAGTCCGACAAGCAGTGTCGAAATTGCCGAAAGCATAGATGAAATATCCGTCTTAGCGCGAAACGACTCTTTATTAATAAGCAAAAATATCAATACGCCCAAAGTAATCAATGCTTCAATTTTGCTCTGCGGTCTAAAAATATGAGCAATGAGAGAAATTGTCAACAGAGAACAGGATATTATCCAAGCTGATCGTTGTCCTCGCCTGATGGCCCTCGCTAAAAACATTAAAACCAAACCGGATATTGCAACAATAATCGTGGCAGAAATTTGAATATTTAAAGGTAAAACATTTCTGATTAAATCCAGCCGAGTTCGTAACGGAGGTGTTACCGCCGACAATATATCTATAACGGACATGGCTGCCATAGTGTAAGCCGCAATTCGTCTTATTTTTTTGATACGGCTTAACTTATGAGTTCGTGCGATATTAAAATCGAGTTCTTCGTTATTGATCTGTTCCATGTTTTATTGGCAAAGCCGGATTGAAGTGAATAGTGAAAGTAAAGTTCCAAGAAAACAACAAACTACATTTTAACCAGTATTTATAAAATAAAAATAATAAGGTAATAATTATTCATCAAATAATCTTTATCCACCTTAAACTAGAATTTCTTCTACCGTTAACCTATGCAAGCAAACTGTAAGCGTGCATTAAATCCTATTGAAACTATATCACCACCTTTAAATATTTAAATTATTGATTTAATCTATTTATAGGTGGCCGTGCCTTTGAGATGTAGTATGTTGCGATTAAAATTAAACATATGCCCAATAAAAAACCAAACCGGAAAAATTCAACTCCGAGCTCAACGTATATAATTGTGATTTTAGTCGTTATTATTTTAATATTGTTGGCATTATTATATCTAAGTAGGTCAAATAACAATGTTTCGTCTTCGGTAAGTACTTCAACATCGACAGTTGTGCCAAATTCGCCAAACTCAAAGGGAAGTTATGGGTTGCACAACCATAACGGGGTATCCCAAGGAGGTACTTTACCCCCAACAACCCTTGTACCCGGTTCAACCACAACTTCAATTCCCATCCCACCGCAGTCACAGTGGAACTATTCACAAAACGACGTCATAACGCTTCAGTATCCGACTACTACTTCAGACTTCCTAAGCGGTCAACCCATAGTTGGATTGTCTTCGATTTCACCCGTAAATTTTATATTGATAGATTCGTCCGTAGGCCAAATAGCATCTGGAACCTTAACTGTAACTAACGGTAAATTCAACACTCCCATTGAATTTACTGCGCATTCGCCCACGGGAGTACTACAAATATATCATCCCAGCCCCGCAAATGGGAGTGAGCAAGATATAATAAATATAAACATTAAGTTTTAACAAATAAACTTATGACTAAAACACTCTTTAAGATATTTCTGACATTAGTATTGCTTAGTTCGATTTTTTTCGTTTTAAACGTGGCAAAAATTGAATCGGCAAAAGCTTCAAGCTACACGTTTGTTCCAAACTACAACCCGAACGATCTGATAGACAACGGGACGTTTTTGGACAACGCCACCATGACAGCAAGCGACATTCAGACATTTTTACAAAATGTGGGCAGCGGATTGGCAACTTATACCACGACTGAAACCTGCTCTCCGGCTTCGACTCCCTATTATACGCATTGCGGTCAAGTAATTTCTGCTGCCCAGGCAATATATGACGCATCGCAGGCATACAGCATAAACCCCCGAGACATCATAGCAACCATGCAAAAAGAGCAATCTTTGATTACCGACCCTACTCCCACTTCGTCTCAACTTAACTGTGCAATGGGTTACGCATCCTGCACCGCTTATGTGGGTTTTTTTAGTCAAGTAGATAATGCCACATGGCAATTTAGAGCAAATATCGACTTGGCTCAAGGAATCAGTTTTTGGGGGTATTCACCATCACAATATTTATGTTCACAGCCCAGCCCCACGTTTTATTCGGCAGGTCTGTATCCTGGTAATACAGTTACGTTTTATGATCAAGGTGGGACTCCCGAAACAATTACAATCGCAAATGCTGCTACAGCAGCGCTTTACTGCTACACCCCTTACGTCGGACCATACAGCCTAACTGGGTATTCGGGAAGTTACAACTTCGTATACTACTTTCAGTTGTGGTTCGGCACCACATTGGCTTCTACTCCCTATGAGTGGGTTTATGAAGGTTCACAGGTATGTTCAAACCCAAGTTGCAGCTATCCTCTTACGGGCACCGCCACCGCCTCCCCCGGAAGTAATTTTTACGTCACTTTGACTGGTAGAAACGTAGGTACCAATACTTGGCAGCAGTCATCAATGCAGGTAGGTACTTCAAATCCTGACAACAGGGCAAGTCAATTCTCTAACAACACATGGATTTCACCGACACGTCCTGCCAATATGTCCCAATCTTCGGCTTCTCCGGGTGCCAACGCCTCTTTTGAATTTATGTTGACTGCACCATATACACCGGGAACCTACGATGAATATTTCAATTTGGTAAACAGCAACACAACTTGGTTAAACGACCCTGGATTCAATATAACCATTAACGTAGTCAAACCGGTTAAACCTACAAATTATAACAATACGACTTTAGACCCGGGACAAACGCTCTATGGCTCACAATACCTACTTTCCCCTGATACTGACAGCGTCTTAACATTACAGAATAACGGCGATTTGATTTTATACGGGGGAGGTCAGGCTCAATGGTCAAACGGTATAAATACGGCTCCAGGTGACTATCTGACTCTTCAGGCTGACGGTAATTTAGTGGAATATAGCGCTCAAAATACTCCTCTATGGCAAACCAGTACAAACGGTAATACAGGTGACTATCTGACTCTTCAGACTGACGGTAATTTAGTCATCTTTTCGGCTACGGGCTCTCCTCTATGGCAGACTGGAACTACGGCCAATCCTAACTATCTGGACAGAGTTATGAATACTTTAACTACTGGAAGCAAGTTGTTTTCAATGGGGCAGTCTTTGCAACCAGTAACAAGAAACTACAGTGTTGTTTTTCAGTCAAACGGTAATTTGGTGGAATATAATTCTCAGGGAACAGCTATTTGGCAGACCAACACTTCAGGTAATGCTGGAGACTATCTGACTCTTCAGTCCGACGGTAATTTGGTTATGTTTTCATCAGCGGGCACCCCGATATGGCAGACTAGCACTACCAACAATGCCGGCGACTATTTGGTTCTCCAATCCGACGGTAATTTGGTGGAATATAATGCTCAAGGATCACCTATTTGGACCAACAATGCAAGCACTAACGGATTTGGACTTTTGCCGGGGGTTACTATCCAAAACGGACAATCTTTGAACACTCCGAGTTACAGTTTGGTTCTCCAATCCGACGGTAATTTGGTGGAATTCAACGCTCAAGGAGCTCCAGTTTGGCAAACCAGTACAAACGGTAACACCGGAGACTATCTGACTCTTCAGACTGATGGTAATTTGGTCATCTTTTCGACTACGGGCACTCCGATATGGCAAACCAACACTTCAGGTAATGCGGGTGATTATATTTCGCTTCAGTCAAACGGGAACTTAGTAGAATATAACGCTCAAGGATTTCCTATTTGGACTAACGATGCCGCAACATACGGATTTAATCTGACATCTGGATTCACAATGCAGATCGGACAATCTCTTAAGACTCCCTACTACTCTCTTGTACTTGAAACCAACGGGAACTTAGTAGAATATAACGCTCAAGGAACAGCTATTTGGCAGACCAACACTTCAGGTAACGCGGGTAGCTATCTAACTCTTCAGTCAAACGGGAACTTAGTAGAATATAACGCTCAAGGGTCTCCGATATGGCAAACCAACACTTCAGGTAATGCGGGTGATTATATTTCGCTTCAGTCAAACGGGAACTTAGTAGAATATAACGCTCAAGGATTTCCTATTTGGACTAACGATGCCGCAACATACGGATTTAATCTGACATCTGGATTCACAATGCAGATCGGACAATCTCTTAAGACTCCCTACTACTCTCTTGTACTTGAAACCAACGGGAACTTGGTGGAATATAATGCTCAGGGCACTCCGATATGGCAGACCAACACTTCAGGTAACGCTGGAGACTATCTAACTCTTCAGTCAAACGGGAACTTGGTTATTAATTCTTCTGGAGGGTCTCCGATATGGCAGACCAACACTTCAGGTAACGCGGGTAGCTATCTAACTCTTCAGTCAAACGGGAACTTGGTGGAATATAACGCTCAAAGATTCCCCATTTGGTCCAACTATACCACCGTCAATTGAAAAGGATTATTAGAACTTAACCTAAAATCAGGCCTATAGGTTAGCCGTACTGACCTATTTTTGAAAAATAATTTTCCTCAAGTCACTGATCATAATACAGCCTGCTCCGTTGCCTTTTCTTTTCACACATTTATCAATTATGTTGATGTGTATTCACCTATAATGACAGATGATATGAAGGTGAGTTTTTGATACTAGAAACAAAGGAAAGACAAGTTTGGTTTTCCTCCGCTTCTGATTATTTTAATTTCGTCAATAAACGCTTTAAAGCTGCTAACCTATGACGGTCCTTAATAACTTTGGTATCTAAATATGTAAGCCCCAGAAGTTTTTAGACTGTAAAAGCACTACTTAATATTTCAACGACTAAGAACGAACTCAAAATCATTAACAAATGGCAGCTGGATTTTAGTTTTGTCTTAAAAGTCATTTTTTGGTGGGGCTAACTGGACTCGAACCAGTGACCTCAGCATTATCAGTGCTGCGCTCTAACCAACTGAGCTATAGCCCCATGTTTTTTTAAACACTATATTTAATCCACTGTTTAATACGGTGTGCGTGTATAACACTCAAAAAAGATATTTTACTATAAACTTCGATTACTGATTTAAATGTTCTACAAGCTCTGCGGCGGCAACGGATTGCTCTGAATCTAAATTCATAACCTTCACACCAGTTGCCACTCTTCCTTGTGCATTTATATCGCGAACCTGCATTTTTATGGTGACGCCGCCAGAAGATATCATGAGTAATTCATGATTTATACCTGCCATGAAAGCAGCCACTACCTTACCTCGGGTGGCAGTTAACTTAATTCCTTTAACACCCATACCACCTCTGGTCTGTTTCGTAAATTTATCAAGCTTTGTTCGTTTGCCGAAACCCATATCGGTAATCATCAACAAATCCATGTTTTCGTCGGCAATGTCGCAAGAGACTAAATAGTCATCGTTTTTGAGCTTCATTCCGCGAACACCACTGCCAGATCTGCCAATTGGTCTGACATCTGACTCGTCGAATCTTATGGCCATACCTTTAGCAGATACACAAAATATATCGCTGCTGCCAGTTGTGGGTAACACTCTAACCAATTCGTCCGAATCTTTAAGGGTAATTGCGATAAATCCTTCCCTTCTGGATTTATCATATTCTGCAAATGCCGTTTTTTTAATCTGACCGAATTTAGTGGCAAAAAGCAGATATGGTTTTGAAGAGAAGTCTTTGGTATCCACTATTGCCTGAATGGTTTCGTCAGATTCAAGCGGAAGAAGGTTTACTATTGGAGTGCCTCTTGCTTGTCTCTCTTTAATAGGGATTTCATGCGCCCTAATCCTATATACCTTTCCTTTATTTGAAAAAAATAAAAGATACGAATGTGTTGTCGTAAAAAGCAGCTGACTTACCAGATCTTCTTGTTTGAGTTTTGTACCCTGGATACCCCTGCCTCCTCGATTTTGAATCTTAAAAGAATTTGCATCCACCGCTTTAACATATCCGGCTTGGGTTAGAGTAACTACAACCTCTTGATCATCTATCAAATCTTCAACGCTCATGTCACCTGAATCTAAGATTATTCTAGAACGCCTTGGTTGGCCGAATTTTTCTTTTATTTTTGACAACTCTTCGGATATTACGCGTCTCAAAAGAATTGGATCACCTAAAATTGCTTGAAGTTCAGCAATTGTTAAGGCTAGTTTTTGCGCCTCTTCTTGGAGTTCAGTGCGCCCTAACCTTGTCAGTCTTCCCAACGTCATATCTAATATATGATTTGCTTGTTCTTCGGAAAACGAAAACGGCTCTGAACACAACCCGGCTCTTGCCGCCGCTCGATCATCCGAAGCTCTTATCAACGCAATTACATCATCTAATATATCGATAGCTTTTAAGAGTCCTTCGACAATATGAAGTCTTGCTTGAGCTTTATTTAACCGGTATTGAGACCTTCTTGTTACTACATCAACCTGATGCCTTACATATGCCGATAAGATTTCAGAAAGATTTAAGACCTTCGGCACTCCATCTACCAGTGCCAGCATATTGGCCCCAAAGCTTGTTTGCAACGGTGTTAATTTATAAAGATTGTTTAATACAACGTTTGGATTGGCATCCCTCTTTAAATCGATTATTAATTTGGGTTTTCTTCCAGCAGAATCATTTTGCATTCCCGAGATACCATCCAACTCTTCGTTTTTGATAAGTTCGGCTATGCGTTTTTCAACTACCTCTGGCGATGTCTGGTATGGAAATTCCGATACAACTATTTGATGTGAAGACTTGGTTTGAACTATTTCAGCAACAGCTCTCATTTTAATGGAGCCTCTACCAACTCTATAGGCGTCAATGGCTCCAGCTCTGCCCAGTATTAATGCTCCAGTTGGAAAATCGGGAGCCAACACGAACTTCATCAAATCATCAGGGGTGGCCTCGGGGTTATCGATTAAATGCAGTGTCGCATCAATTACTTCACTCAAATTATGTGGTGGAATATTCGTAGCCATACCCACTGCAATACCCTGAGAACCATTTACAAGTAAATTCGGAAATCGACCGGGTAAAACTTGAGGCTCTGTTTCCGAACCGTCATAGTTAGACACCACCCCTACGGTATCTTCATCGATTCCCTCAAGCATATTCAGAGCAATCGAATGAAGTCGGCATTCAGTGTATCGCATTGCGGCAGGACCGTCTTCGGGTGAAGTCGATCCAAAACTGCCGTGACCGTCGATTAAAGGATGTCTTAACGAGAAGTCTTGAACCATTCTGGCTAGAGCCTCATATATTGCGCTATCGCCGTGTGGGTGGAATCTACCCATAACGTCACCGACAACCCTAGAGCATTTTACATAGGGTCTGTCGGGCAAAATACCTAAATCATACATGTCAAACAGTATTCTACGATGCACAGGTTTAAGGCCATCGCGAGCATCTGGGAGAGCTCTTGAAACAATAACTGACATGGAGTACTCCAAAAAGGAACGTTCCATCTCTTCTTGAATCTCAATCGGCTCAACAATAATGTTATTTTCTTCAGTGATGTCTATATCGTCTGGCACTTAAACTCCGGCTGTTATATGTCTAAAAAACGAACGTCTTTTGCGTTGGTTTGAATAAAACGTTTTCTTAAATTAACGTCTTCACCCATTAAAACCGATGTGACTTCGTCGGCTACCGTTTCATGCTCAAGTTTTATTTGCAACAACGATCTTTTATAAATATCCATTGTTGTGTTTTTAAGTTCTTCAAAGTCCATTTCACCTAAACCTTTTAAACGTTGAAATTCATTTTTATGGTTTGGGTGATTGCTTAAAAACTCATTTTTTGCATGTTCGTCTTTTAAGTAAACCTTTTCTTTACCCACTAGGGTGGAATACAAGGGTGGTTGTGCAACGTAAACGTGTCCGTTTGCAACCAGCGGTTTCATATATCTAAAGAAGAATGTAAGAAGTAAGGTTCTAATGTGACTACCGTCAACATCGGCGTCGGCAAGAATTATCACTTTGTGATATCTGATTTTTGCAACATCAAAATCATCTTTTAATCCGGCTCCAATTGCAGCTATGAGAGCTTGGACTTCGGAATTTTTCAACATCTTTTCTATCTGTACACGCTCAACATTTAGAATTTTTCCTCTGATTGGTAAAATTGCCTGAGTACGCGGATCACGGGCATCTTTAGCTGAGCCACCGGCGGAATTTCCCTCTACTATAAAAAGTTCGGACTCTTTTGGGTCCTTAGAAGAACAGTCTGCAAGCTTTCCGGGCAGATTGGCGCCGTCTAAAGCTGATTTTCGTCTCGTTAAAGCTCTGGCCTGCTGCGCAGCTATTCTGGCTTTTGCCGCAGATAATGCTTTAGTTACAATTTGGTTAGCTTCTTTAGGATTTTCTTCCAACCATTCAGCCAGTTTTTCATTGGTAGTTTTTTCCACCAACGACCGTATAGACAAATTTCCAAGCTTTGCTTTTGTTTGACCTTCAAACTGCGGTTCGGTCAGCTTTACTGAAATTATGGCTGTTAAACCCTCGCGAATATCTTCGCCCTGTAAATTGTCGTCTTTTTCCTTAAGACTTCCTTTTGCTCTTGCATATTTGTTTAATACGCTTGTGAGAGACCTCCTAAAACCGTCTTCATGCATTCCACCTTCGGTTGTGGCTATACCGTTGGCAAATGAATGAATTGATTCATAATACCCGGTGTTCCACTGCAGGGCAACTTCGGCTTCTTGATCGGCATCCGATTGTGTAAAAGAGCATACCTTCTTAAAAAGAGCTTCTTTGGATAGGTTTAGGTGTTTAACATAGTCGACAATACCGCCGTTATATTTAAAAACGACCTCTTGTTGGTGCCCTTCTCTTTCGTCTTTAAACTTAATTTCCAGACCTTTGTTTAAAAAGGCCATGACTTGTAGCCGCTCCAAAACAGTCTGTGCCCGGAATTCAATCTCTTCGAATACCTTATCATCTGGCCAAAATGTGACCTTGGTTCCAGTATTTTCTTTAGAAATTTCCTCTACGGCCTTTAACGATCCGGTTGGCTGACCGCCATCTACGAAGGTCATTTCGTGTTTTTTTCCGTCTCGATTAATTTGAAGGACGAGTTTTTTGGAAAGTGCGTTAACTACAGAAATACCGACTCCATGCAATCCACCAGAGACTTTATAACCTCCTCCGCCAAACTTACCACCGGCATGAAGAACTGTTAATACAACTTCAGCTGCAGACTTTCCTGGATATTGAGAATGTTCGTCTACAGGAATTCCCCTACCATTATCTGATACGCTGCAGGCCCCGTCGCCAAGTAGTGTTACGGTTATCGAATTACAATACCCAGCCATGGCTTCATCGACTGAGTTATCCACAACCTCCCAAATTAAATGGTGAAGCCCCGTTGGTCCCGTTGAACCTATATACATACCAGGTCGCTTACGAACAGGTTCAAGTCCTTCTAATACTGTAATTTGTTCGGCGCTGTAAGCTCCTTCTGAGTTGCTGACTTCAGAGTTTAATTTTTTTTCTTCTGTCTGCGTCACAGGCAAGCTTCTTTCTTTTTAAGTATTATAAAAAACGATAAGGCGAACGGATTAAAACACATTAAAATACGTTGTATTGAATGCTTCATATTATATTTTAACAGTTTAAAACCCACCTTTTTATTTAATTATTCTTTTGTTATGACAATTTGAACCTCGATGGGTTTAGATAGTTGCAGTCTGTTTTGAAGTGATTTTTCAATTGGTTTTTTATAGTATTTAAACTGTGAATACCAGGTATAATCCCTGCATTTTAAAAGCAAAATGCCGTCTTTAAATTCACTTGGTTGACAAAATTTTGCTATTTTTTCTCCAACAATATCTGGCCATTTATTAAAAACCTCCGTTAAAGCCCCCGAACTTGGTAATCCAAGGTATTTAACGGCATCATTTAATCCTTGAGAAATATTTTTAAAATTTTCTGGCATCAAACTTTTATAAATTTATAATTTTAGAGATATTAGTAGAACTTATTTTTTCAGTTGTGGTTAGAATCGCCTGACCTATTGGAATATGTTCCATTAGATACTTAACTCTTGTGGAATCAAGTTCTGAGGCTATATCATCCAACAGTAATACAGGATTATACCCTAAATTATTTTTAATGAGTTGGTGGGTAGCAAACAATAGAGACAGTCCTGTGGTCCGTTGTTCACCTCTTGAAAGTTGATATCTTGAAAGTTGAGATTGAAGGTAGATCTCATAGTCATCTCTGTGGGGTCCAAATAGTGTGGTTTGAGCTATCTTTTCTTTTTCTAACCCTGAGTTTAATTTTTCAATTTCAAGTACTGCTGTATTGGGTTTATAGTAAATTGAGATTTTATTGTCTTCTTGGGAGATATAGTTATAATAGGTTTGCGCAATTTCATTAATTTTCATAACAAATTTATCGCGATATTCTATAATTTGATTTCCAAACTCTGTTAACTTCAGATTCCAAATATTAAATGTTATATCTTTGTCCCCTAAGACCGAGGCATTGTTTGATGTGTGTTTATCGTTGGATTTTAACAGTGCATTTCTCTGTTTTAATACCTTGTTGTATTCAGAAATTATTTTAAAGTATCTGTTGTCTAAAGCGCCAATATATCTGTCAAACATATCGCGGCGCAATGCCGGGGCTCCTGATATAGCTTGAATATCATCGGGGGTAAATAACAAACATCTAAATTCATCTTTGCTGGTTTTAGTATTTAAAACAGATCCTACGTTTTTATTGTTTACAGTATAGTGAGTAATGTTTTTAATTAATGCCGAAACGGTTATGTTTGAATTAAATATATTAAAAACAGTGGTGAGAACTGAAAATTCTTCTCCGGTTTTAATTAAATTTAATTTTTTTTGCGTTCTAAAACTTTCTCCACTGTTAGTCAGATAAACAGCTTCTAATATGCTTGTTTTTCCGGATCCGTTTTTCCCTAATATTAAATTTATTCCGCCGTCGGTAAATTCATAGATTCCATTTTGGAGACCGCGTAAATTTTTCGTTTCCGTTGATTGTACAAACACTATTTAAAAACAGTTTAAAACCATAAACAACAAAGTTTACGAAACTGTAATTGGCATCAAGATGTATTTAAACTTATCGGAATCTACAGATTTAATTAAAGCTGGTTTTTTTGAGTTAACAATAAGAATTTCTGTTTCATCGTCATCAATTGTTTCAACTCCGTCCAGTAAGTAACTTGGATTAAAAGAGATTTCAAGTTCGTCGCCATTTGTATCAGCATCTATTACCTCTTCTCCGTTTCCAAAGTCAAATGAAGACGCCGAGAGTTTAATTCCGTTTTCCGAACTTGAAATTTGTATGGAAGACTTAACATTTTTAACAAATAAACGCATTCTTTTGATTGAATCCGCAAAATTGTCTTTATTGACAACAATTTTTTGGTTAATTTCATCTGGAATTAACTTTTCATAAAGAGGAAATGTTTCATTAATTAATTGAGTGGTTATTTTAGTAGTACCAATTATAAATTTAGCGTGACCTTCATCTGCAACAGTTTCAATTTCGTTTTGATCTGACAGTGTAGTTAGAATTTTTTCTAATTCAGTTAGAGCTTTAGCTGGAACAAGAATATTTGTCCCATTTAAATTTGAATCGTTTATATCAATGTCTCTAATTGCAAGACGGTATGAATCTGTAGCTACCAATCGAAGATTTTTATCCCCAAAAGCCATAAGAACCCCTGTTAGTACTGGTCTTATTTCATCATTTGAGGCGGCTCTACTAACTTGAGAGATAGCTTTTGTTAACTCTAGAGACGACACTTTGGTTGGCTCGCCTATTACTTGTTGAATTGGTATAAAGGTATCGCTTGAAAATACCTTAATTTCAAATTTAACTGTATCGTTTATTATATAAAGATTATCGTTGTCACTATAAAACGTAATAGACCCAGATTTAAACGATCGAACCAAATCTTGAATTACTTTCCCAGGTACGACCACCGTTCCGTCTTCATTTCCGTTTACGCTAATTTCTGTCTCTATAGATATATCTAGATCAGAAGCTACCAAAGTTAGTTGATTAGAAACGAGACTTAATTTAATAGAAGATCTAATTCCACCAGAAGACATTTTCGATTGAGTTGCTCTAATTACGATATTTATATGTTTAAGTAAGTGATCTTTTTCCACACTAAACTTCATAGCTATCCTTTCTTTATATATGTATTAAAAGTAATAATAATACCTGTGAATTGTGAATAAATTAATAAAACTCCCGCTTAATTAATGTATTTGGCTGTTTAAAAACATACACACTTATTCAAAATTTTGTGAATTAAATTTTTAACCATTACAATTATTAACAATATTTTAAGTTATTCACAGCCATAAGGCAAAAATAAACAGGGTAAATTGATAAATATAGTAATTTTTATTCGTTTCTATCACCTTTAATTTTTAATATTAGCGTACTAACCTGTTCAAATACGGCCTGTCTTTGAGCCATTAAAGATGAAATTTTATCAACGGCGTATAAAACACTTGTGTGGTCTCGGTTTCCAAACTCTTTTGCTATTGTCGGGTAACTGTAATTAGTTAGCTCCTTACATAGATACATACAAACATGTCTCGCTAAAACCAATGGTCTGCTTCGTGAGTTTGAACATAAATCTTCTACAGTTAATCCAAACTGATCAGCCGTCATCTGTCTTATTAAATCAATCGTAATGTTTTTTTCAATCCTACTGTCAACAATATCTGATAAAACCGTTTTGGCGTTCTCTAGCGAACACTCCTGTTTATAAAGCGATGCATAAGCACTAACGCGAATTAAAGCTCCCTCTAATTCCCTAATATTATCTTTTATGTTGCTGGCTATAAATTCCAACACATCGTAGTTAACCTTTATGTCTTCCCTTTGACACTTTGAAGTCAATATAGCCAGTCTGGTTTCCAGTTCGGGAGCTTGAATATCTGTTATTAAACCCGAAGAGAATCGACTTATTAGTCTATGCTCTAATGTTTTAAGGGCTTTAGGAGGTCGATCCGAACTAATAACCACCTGCTTACTTGCTTCATATAATGAATTAAAAGTGTGAAAAAACTCTTCTTGAAGCGAATCTTTGTTTTCAATAAATTGAATGTCGTCTATTAAAAGAACATCACATTCACGATATTTTCTTTTAAAGGCTGTAGGTGTATTCATTCGCAAAGCTTCGACAAATTCATTCATAAAAGTTTCAGTCGAAACATATTTAATTACATAATTTGGAAAGTGTTGTTTTATGTAGTTACCTATAGCATGGAGTAAGTGAGTTTTTCCTAACCCAGTATCGCCGTAAATAAACAACGGATTATATGCTTTAGTCGGTTTTTCGGCAACGGCCATAGCCGCCGCATGGGCAAACCGGTTAGAAGGACCTATAATAAATGACCCAAAATCGTATTCGGGATTAATAATAATATCTTCGTTGATCTTTAATCTGGCATTTTTAACGGGCTCAACTACAGCTATGGGAATGTTTTCAGTTGCCAAATTTAGTTGAACAGGTACACTGTTTTCGACTGAACGCAATTTTATTTTTATTTTAATGGGGTGGTTTAAAATTTTAATAAATGATTCTTCGATAATACCCTTGTATACTTTTTCAATTCTTTCCAGATTAATTTTGCTCGGTACGGAAATCGTGATTAAATCCCCATCCAAACCTTCTAAGTTTGCCGAAGCGAGCCACATGTTCCACGTGGCGTCAGAAACCTGCGATTTTATATCGTCAGAACAAGTTTTCCACAAGCCGTCTACGTCTTCTATCAGCATTTATCTTAATATCTAACTTCTTATTCACAAAGTTATCCACAGGCAGATAACTTTAATTTAACCTTTGTGTATTGTGTGCCTATTGCAGAGTATTGATTTTATCAACACCCTACACATAAATTGCCTATAATTTAAGTATTACATAATTTACATCCTTAAGTTTTTGAAATTTATGACAAAGATATGGTTTAGGATAGATGTATAGCATAAAACATTTTTAATGCTTATGGTAGAATCAAAAAAGATTAAAACATAAGACTAAAGATTATTTGATTACAAAATCTAGGTAGGGTATCCTACTATTTGTGTTTATGCTAAATGCGGTTAGTTTAACGGACGTTTAAGAAACCAAACATAATTAATCAAACAGGATTAATCAAACAAGAAGACATCCCGATAGGAAGGTATTCAGTGAAGAGAACTTTTCAACCCAATAACAGAAAAAGGGCCAAAAAACATGGTTTTAGGCATCGAATGGCTGACAGAGCCGGCCAAGCAATTATTAAAGCTCGCAGGCGTAAGGGCAGGGCTAAGCTGAGCGCGTGAAACTGCCGCCGGTAAAGGGTAAAAAAGCATTTAACGAGCTTAAAGACTCTAAACAGCGTGCGAAAGGCAGAAATTTTTCCGTTGTATACGCAAAGTCGGAAGTATTAGGCGTTTCGTTCGTAATTACCAAAAAAATTGGCGGAGCTGTTGTGCGCAATTCGATAAAACGAAGGCTCAGAGCGGCAATTTTAGATGAAGTGGTGAGCCTTTTACCAGGAAGTTATTTAATTATTGTATACAAAGATCTATCCGGTGAAAACTATCTGGATTTAAAAACAGAATTGTTAAAAGCGATGAAAAAAAGCTCTAATTCAGTTCATACATAGAATTAATAACATAAAGAATTAACAGTATAGAAATTTAACGAAATATATAACAAAAATAAATTTAAAAGATAAACCGGTGATTTTGACCGTGGTAGATACTATAACAACACAAAAGAAACAAAAGAACAAAATAGCTATTAAATTGATAAATTTGTATCAATCTGCCACATATACAAAACCGTCTCCATGCAGATTTACTCCTAGTTGCTCACAGTATGGCAAAGAAGCTTTTGAAAACTACGGATTTTTTAAGGCATTCTTCCTTACTTTTTATAGAGTTTTAAGATGTAATCCGATTGGCGGGTCTGGTTATGATCCCATTCCGGAGGCCAAATGTCATCATTAACACAAATCATTCACCCACTATATGTAGTATTTGGTATTTTGCTTGCGGCTATATATAGCGTAATTCCGAATTATGCCATTGCCATTGGACTTTTAACTGTTATAGCCATAACCCCGTTTACCCCATTAATTGCGCGTACGATAAAAGCGAGCGCAAAGATGCAGAAGATTCAGCCTGAAATAAAGAAAATTAATGAACTCTATAAAACAGATCCAACTAAACGCCAAGAAGAGACTATGGCGTTATTTAAGCGTGAAGGCGTAAATCCAGCGGGAGGCTGCCTGCCTCTGCTTCCTCAAATGGTCATTATGTTTGTTTTTTATAACGTGATCAAAGGGTTGACTAATGTTTCTACAAAAAAAGTTGGCAAGAAACTGGTTTCTACCCCTAACCCCGCATATATCCCCAAACATTCAATTTTACATAATAGTATTATGGCTAATCACGGCAACATGATCTCTTTCGGGATGAATCTGTCTGATAAAATCACTTCTCATCACGGTTCGTTTGGATCTTCGATACCGTATTATTTAATTTTGGTAGTGGGTACGATACTTCAATATATACAGATGCACAGAATGACGTCTCGTATGCCACAAAATAACCAGATGAATGCTCAAGCACAATTTATGATGCAGAAAATAATGCCTCTCGCTTTTATGTTTTTTTACTTAATACTTCCAGTAGGAGTATGCGTATATTATCTTGTCTCGACATTAGTTCGAATTTTTCAATATGAATTTGTATATTTTAGACATCCTGGATTGGCCAGCGGTGATTTTGATGGCGTTAAGAGAAAAATTTTCGGTTCGTTTGTATTAGGCAACAGCGAAAGGCAACAAAAAAATACGGATAGAGGCACCGATCTAGTAATTGAAGATAGAGATAAAAACATAACAAATAAAAACACACCCAACGGAGATCAAAAAAAACCGCATCCCCGTTCCAAAAATAAAAAACGGAGAAAGTAGCAATGGAGTGGATAGAAGCATCCGGAAAATCTATTGAAGAGGCAGTCGAAAAAGTAAAGGCCATTTTAGAGGTTGATTTGAATGAAATTGAAGTTCAAGTAATCGAAGAACCTAAGGTAGGTCTGTTTGGACGTGTTAAAAATGAAGCGCAAATAAAAGCAAGAATCAAGCCTCGATTACAGCACAACCGATTTAAGAAAACAACTACGAGTTCAAAAGCTGCAAGACCGGCTAAAAAATCCAGAGACGATTCAAAAAGGGACGATTCAAAAAGAGATGATTCAAAACCAGTTAGAAAACGAAGTTCTAATCAAAAAAAAGTAGCAGTAAAACCTGAACCTACTAAGGAAAAGAAGGTAACACAGCCTAACAAAAGCGAGGAGAAATTAACTATGGAGCAAATGCAAAACGAAAAGCAAATCGGCGAAGAGTTTTTAACGGGATTGGTTAAAGTCTTGGCTGTCGATGCGACCGTAACCTCTGAAATAATAGATGAAAATATCGAATTGGCAATTGGTGGCGATAACCTAGGCTTTTTAGTCGGAAGAAAAGGTGCTACCTTATCTGCAATTCAAGAAATTACACGACAGGTAGTTAAAAATAAAGTTAACGAAAGGCCTGCGCGTATCAATTTGGATATTGCTAAATATAGGGCAAAACGTGAGGATGCTTTAAAAGACTTCGCCATTCAAGTGGCGCACGAGGTCGCTTCTTCCAAAGTTAGCAAGGCAATGGAGCCTATGGGTGCGGTTGATCGAAGAATCGTGCATAATGCAGTCACCGACATTGAAGGAGTTGAAACTTCTTCTGCTGGTGTCGAACCAAGGCGTTATGTGATAATACGACCAAAATCCGAAGATTAGTTGGAAGAATCTAAGTTTAGAGAATTAGCCAAATCTCCCCTCACGGATGTACTTAAAAGGGCACAACTTGAGGGGTACGTCGGTAAAGGTGACATATTAAATCATCTTAAAAGCTCTGCTCTATTTTTTGAGTGCATTCTGCGACAATCATTAGCCTTGTCTAATTTAGACATTGTCGACATCGGAAGTGGAGGCGGACTGCCTGGATTGGTAATCGCATTACTGCTTGAAGACTACCCCAGGGCTTCGATTACATTAGTTGAGGCTTCTAAAAAAAGAGCAGATTTTTTAGAAGATGCAACAACATATCTAAAACTAAATGACCGGATCAAGGTTTTTTGGGGATCCGCGGCAACATATAAAAAGCGAAATCCAAACGTTTCGCATAATTTAGGAACTGCCAGATTGTTTGCAGGATTACCCGTAACTTTAGAATACTTAGCACCAGTTTTGAGCGTATCTTCAAAACTGATAATTTCAGCTCACAGTCTGGACTGCATCGAAACAGACAATAGATTTATTGAAGCATGTAATTTATTAGGAATTCAATATGTGTCAAAAGAGGAATTGGATGGCCATTGGTTTTGGATATTTCAAAAAATTCAAAATAACGATTCCCGTTTTCCTCGTGATAAAGAAGCTATAAAACTATCTCCATTATTTGAGGTAAGCAGAGATAGTGAGAGATAGTGAATAAACATGCAAGCTTTAGAAGTTTAAACACTTATCAAATCATTTAATTGTTCAAGTTAACGAAACTGTTTGAACTAATCAATCTGTGTTTCACGTGAAACGTATATTCTGTATCAAAAACTGCCTTCATCGATTTAGATCAATAGCATATACAATTAGTGGGAATTGAATGCAATTGATATGGTTTTTAAACAACAGGCGGCTCTAAACAACGGGCGGTTCTAAAAAAGAGGCGGTTCTAAAAAAGATGTTGTAATGACTTATTTTGCTAAATGATTGGTGGTGCCAGGCGACCTCAAAATAGTGACATCCAAATTTCTAATCACAACAAAAACTTGCTGTAGAAGCATTTCCTCTAATAACAGAAATAATATTAGGGCGAGAAACGATTAATATAAGTTTTTAATTAATTTATATCAATGCGTTATTATTCGATAAGTATCCTGTATGATTAATTATAGGGAATTGTTTCACGTGAAACATTTAGGGTCTAGGAATTAAGTTTTGACCTTATAAACCATATCTATTAGATTTTTATTTAATTAATTGGCTATTTAACTATACCGAAAGGCTCATATTGTTGAAAACTGAAAGTAAAAGTGTTGATAAATCCGAAGCCAGTAATGGCAACTGCAAGGTGTTTGCTGTGGCAAATCAAAAAGGGGGAGTCGGTAAAACAACCACCACCGTAAATCTAAGCGCTGCTTTGGCGGATTTGAAGAGGCGGATTTTGATAATTGATTTGGATCCCCAGGGAAATGCCACAACCGGTTTGGGTATTGACCCAAGAAACTTTGATTATTCGATGTATGATGTGTTGGTACATGACGTACCACTCGAAAATGTGATTGAAGCCACATCTGTAAAGAACTTATTTCTAGCTCCAGCTACCATAGACTTGGCAGGTGCGGACATTGAATTGGTTTCTGCTTTCAGTCGTGAGCTTAAATTAAAAAAAGCCATCGATCTTGTCTTGGGTGATTATGATTTTGTATTTATAGACTGTCCCCCGTCGCTGGGTTTAATTACGGTAAACGGATTGTCGGCAGCGAATGAAGTACTTGTGCCGATCCAATGTGAATATTATGCGCTGGAAGGGTTGGGTCAATTGCTAAAAAATGTCCAACTTGTTAAAACCAATTTAAATCCCACTTTGGAAGTAACAACTATTGTAATGACGATGTTTAATGCAAGCACCAAACTTTCGACTCAGGTTGTAGACGAGGTCAGAGAGCACTTTGGAGACAAAGTTTGTAAAACTATAATTCCGCGATCCGTAAGGATTTCGGAAGCACCGTCGTTCGGACAACCAATCACAATATTTGATCCGATGTCAAAAGGATCCGTCGCATATAAATGCTTAGCAGAGGAGGTATTGGCTCATGGCTAATTTCAGGAAGAGCGGGTTGGGAAAGGGTCTGGGTGCCTTAATACCTTCCGATGTAGGTGTGGAGAGTCGATCGGAATTTCGGTTGATATCCGTCTCTAAAATAAAGCCAAATCCTAATCAACCACGAAAACACTTTGATGAGGAGAGTCTGGCAGGTCTTGCCGCTTCAATCGGCGAAGTTGGTGTCCTTCAACCTATTTTGGTGTGTGAGACAGGTGATGATGAGTTTGAGCTTATAGCGGGAGAAAGAAGATGGCGAGCGGCCAGAAGAGTTGGATTACTTAACATTCCCGCACTTATTCAAAATTTGGACGAAATTAAAAAGTTTGAAAACACTATAATCGAAAATCTGCACAGGGATGACTTGGATCCTCTTGAGGAAGCCGAGGCTTATAACAGGTTGATGGATGACTATAGCTATACACATGAGATGATAGCCCAAAGAGTTGGGAAAAGCAGGACCGCCGTCACCAATTCACTCAGATTGTTGCAATTGTCCCCTGGAGTACAAAATGCAATCCATTTGGGACAGATCACGGCCGGTCATGCCAGAGCCTTACTGTCTCTAAGTGATAGAAATTTACAGGAAGAGCTTGCAAAGCAAATTGCAACCGAGGGGTTGAGCGTTAGAGAGACCGAAAGTCTGGTGAAATCTTTTGATGATTCAGAGGAAATCACCGAAGAAACTCACGGGTTCGACGATCAGCGATCAAAATCCGAATCTGTTGGGCTTGTCGGGCGGCAGCCGCTTCGCCCACCAGGTCTGTTTGAGTTGGAGTCGCTATTGGCCGAAAAACTGAGTACAAGTGTAAAAGTTCAGCTAAACGGAAAACGCGGTAAAGTTATGATTGACTTTGCAACTTTGGAGGATTTAGAACGAATTTATAGGCTAATGTTTAACCAAAGCATATAAATATTAACTTAAAATTAATCCACAGTTTTGTTCACAGCCTGTGAATAAGCATGAATTGAACAATAAGGTTTAGATTTATGCTCAAATAATAACTTTAGTTTCGGTTGATTATTTCGCAGAAATATATTCTGCAATTGCAGAAAATACCGAATCCACAATTAAGTAAGAATTTGCTGGCTTAATGATGGGCGTGCCCAATTCTATTAATAGTGTAGGCATTCTGGTCTCCCGCAATATAGGGAATGAGCAGCCGAGTGAATTTCCGCTTTCGGTACATAAGTTTAAAGCCGATAGCTTTTCGGCAATTAAGTTTCCCAATCCCAACCCTGGCATAGATTCGTAACTGAAACCTTTGTAATGATACACATTAAAACTGTATATTAATTCATCGTACTGAAAAAATATACACAAGTCGTAGTTTGAGTTATTTGCTTGCGTTACGATTCCTCTTTCGTTTAAGCCCATCAGTACGTCCGTATTTAAATTAAAGGCGCCGAGTTTTTTGTTTAAAAGGTGTACCAATACATCGGACCCACCCATATCGCCGATTCCAATCTTGAAGTTTGGAATCGAGCGAATTTTAGATTTAAATTCAATAAACTCTTTTAGATTATCAATGCAGGTTACTTGTGAAGTGTCGGGGCGGCTGACTCTATTTAACGCTCTAAGCGTATTCGGCCCTACTATGCCATCGTTGTTGATATGTTGGTTCTGTTGGAAATCAACAACTGCCTCCAAGGTCTGCGGACCAAAGATGCCGTCAATCTTCCCGCTGCTAAAACCCAAATTTGATAACGTAATTTGAAGTTTTGCAACATCGTCGCCACGTAACATTGGTTTGCGCAGATATAAAAGCCTGTCGCCGAGTTTCCAGGTGGCCTCAGTCAGATGTCTCCACGTATCGGCGGTACATTTACCATCGATTTTAAGATTTCTGTCTGCCTGAAATTGCGTTAAAACAAGATAAGTCTCGTCTCCAAATATTCCGATCTCGCCTCCGTTGATTTTATAACCCAATGAGGCTAGTTTTTGCTGGAGAACCTCAACTTCGGGGCCTTCTGAACCAAGTTCTAATTGAGTATCGTGGATAGTTTTAATCAGAACAAGCCCTCTAACTTTTTTAATAGGGCTTGTTTGCTCATAGAGCCGATAACCCTGGCGCTTTCTTGGCCCTGTGAGAACAGAATCATTGTCGGTATGCTTTGTACGTTGTATCTTGTTGCGATTTGTTGATTTTGATCGACGTCGATTTTGGCAATCGTAAGCTTATCTGAGTACTCTGAGGCTATCTCTTCAAGAATAGGCGCAATAGCTTTACAGGGCCCGCACCAAGTTGCCCAAAAGTCGACCAAAACTGGGACTTCGGTTGCAAATAACAGTTCGTCGAATCCTCTTTCGTCTAATTGCGTTATCATTTAATCCCCATGTATACTAACTAATGTTATTGTTGAGCCATTTTTCAGTATCAATGGCGGCCGCACACCCGCTACCAGCGGCTGTGATTGCCTGCTTATACATGTGATCCTGAACGTCACCACAAGCAAATACGCCTTCCAAATTCGTTTTAGTACCGTTATTTGTAATTATATATCCGTTTTCGTCCATTAGAACTTGGTTTTGGAAAATTTCGGTGTTAGGCGAATGTCCAATTGCAACAAATGCTCCATCCAAATCAAATTCATACTCTTTATTTAACAAGTTATTAAATAAGGTAACGGAATTCAATGAGTTCTCACCATTAAAAGCTCTAATCTCCGTGTTCCAAAGAACATCGATTTTTTCATTGCTTAAAGCTCTCTGCTGCATGATTTTAGAAGCCCTAAAGGCGTCTCTTCTATGAATGATGGTAACTTTGTCTGCAAATTTTGTTAAAAATATTGCCTCTTCCAAGGCGGAATCTCCGCCTCCAACTACTGCAATATTTTTATTTCTAAAGAAAAAACCGTCGCATGTCGCACATGTGGAAACACCGTAACCCAAAAGCCTGGATTCGTTTTCAACGTTAAGCATTATGGACTTCGCTCCCGTGGATATTATAACGCTGTGAGCTAAAAGTTCGGTTTCATTTTCATCGGATAGCCAGATTCTCTTAATCTTGTCGGTTAATTTAACTTTGGTTACTTTGCTCGTAATAAATTTTGCCCCGAATTTTATGGCTTGATCCTTCATCCTTGTCATTAATTCTGGACCGAGAATGCCTTCGGGAAAACCGGGAAAGTTTTCAACTTCCGTAGTGAGCATTAATTGTCCCCCCGGTTGGTCCGAGTTAGACGATGGTTCGCCTTCTACTATTATCGGATTTAAGTTTGCTCTCGCACTGTAGATTGCCGCGGTTAATCCCGCAGGACCCGATCCGATTATTACAACTTCATTAACTGCATCTGTGGACATTTTTATTATCCTTGTTTGTCGGTTTTGGTAGCAAGTTTTACCAAGACCGTACCTACAATTAAGAAAAATGCTCCAATGGCGGCCTCAGTTATCCAAACATACCTGTTTAATACATAATTATTAAACACTCTGACCACTGCGATAATTCCCAATACCACTAAAGCGGGTCCCACAAAAATTGCAATCATAAATCCGACGACACCCGATATTATCTTCTCAATCGGAATCAAGGTATATTTTTTAATAACCTTAGTAATGCTCTCGGTTACGGCAACTATCTTTGAAGAGATATCCGAATCTTTGTCGGAATCATTTATTGCCGCACTTACATCAGACGTTATATTTTTTTTAAACTTTGAAATAAAACTCATGGATTTCAGCCTAAAACAACCAGTTATTAAGGCTATGTTTGAAACGGATTATGCTCCATTACTATCCTACTGTATAGTAAAGCCCGCATAGATAATTTAAAACAAGAAATAAACTAATTTGACGGTGAATTTACTCGGTAAGACAGGCAAAACCGACGGCACCCTGACCGACGTGAGAGCCGATTATTGGGCCAATATCTGCTTCTATAATCTCTACGCCTTCGGCAATATCAACCCTTTCTAGCATCTTTGATTTAAATGTTTCATAATCTTTGGCTTCTCCGTTTAAAATTGAAAAAAGTTTAATCTTTTTTATTGCGGCAGCTTTATCGATCACATAGTCTAAAGACTTTGTGCGAGTTCTTTGATTCGATTCATTTTCAACCTTGCCGTCTTTAAGCTCTACTACAGGTTTTATTGATAAAAGCGAACCCACCAAGGCTTTAGACGACGATATCCTACCCGTTCGTTTGAGTGTTTCCAAATTATCGATTGCACCCATTACCACATGATTAGAGATGTTGTGATTTATTAGATCGATAATTGCTTCCAAGGGTTGGTTGTCTAAAGCGGCCTTTGCTGCGTCAACCACTATCAAACCTTCTCCAATGGAAACGCTTAAGGAGTCAACTACTTTAATATTTACATTTTCGCTGATTTCATTGGCAGCATTTATCGCAGATTCATAAGTGGATGAAACTTTTGAGGAAATACAGATGCAAATTATGTTTTCAAATCCCTCTTCGATTGCTTTGTTGAATGCTTTTATGAAGTTTCCCGGTGAGGGAGCGGCGGTTTCGGGCATAGATCCTGCGGTACTGCTTTGAAATTTAGCCCAAAATTCTTTGGCTGACAAACTAATGGTATCCACCACTTCTTCTTGTCCGAAGCGGACAGTTAACGACACAATTTCTATGTTGTACTTCTTAATTAAATCTAAGGGAATATCACATCCGCTGTCGGTAATTATTTTAGTTTTTGACATCTTGCTCCTTAAAAGCCTTTAGTTAAGTCTATAGTTTATTTGAACTTCGGTCAATATTTGTAGATTTAGGCGAAAACAAAGTTCCGACTCCACAGAGCACCACCACGGCTGCAATTAATCCGAAAAATGTATCAAATACGTTGTTTAAAAATGTAGTGTTAGGAAAGGCCGAAGAACCGATTGCGGCCGCAACTCCGATAACTGCTGCGATTATCAACGATTTAAAAAATGTCTTAACCAAAGAGAGTATGTGAATGTTCCCCAGTTTGAAGTTTAAATATGCGATCGCAACTATGGCCGCTGCTGTATAAGCTACCGTAATTGATAAAGCGATACCTTTTACTCCCATTGTGTTAATAAATAAGAAGGCCAATATTACGTTAATAACATTTTCCAGTAGGTATAAAAAGAAGACCTTTTTTGCCATATGCATTGCCAAAAGCATTCTGACGGACAGCATAAATATCGAGTAGCCCACCAATCCAAGTGAAAACATTCCAAGCGTTTTTGCCGTTAAAGCGACTCCGCTTGAAGAGGCGGCACCGTGAAAAAATAAAGCGGTTATTAAAGGAGTTGATATTACAAGGAAAAAACCTGATATCGGAAGCATGATCGCTATCGTCGATTTAATTGCACCTGATACCAAATTTGTTGTCCTACTCTGTTGTTGTCCAATAAAATATCTTGAAATCTTAGGAGCTACAGCGGTGGCTATAGACACTGCAAACAGCCAGTATGGCAGTTGGAAAAAAGTAAACGCAAACGTGTAAGCGGTTACGGATCCTTTGGCAGATGAAGCTGTAAGGGCTAAAATAACAAAGAGAGCGATTTGATTTATGATCACGAATCCGAATGACCAACTCGATAGATGTATGATTTCTCGAATCGCACTTGATTTAAAGTTAAAGTTAAATCTTAATGGAATATTACTTTTTATAAGACTGGGGACTATGGAAATAAATTGAACCGCAATACTGGCGGTAGTCCCTATTCCCAGTAGGAATATTAACTTATTGTTTGCCGCAATTGGTACTGCAGTTGATGTTTTTGACACCAGAGTAACTTCAAGCAGCATTAATATCGCCACAATGTTGCCGTAAATTGGAGAGTTGGTTATGGGGCTGAATTTGCCGATACAGTTTAATAACGCCCCGCTTATTGCCACAAACCCGTAAAACATAATTTGAGGAAGAAAAAATCTTAACAGTTCAACTGCTAATGCTTTAGTCGCTGGCGGGAAATCCGTCTTTGTGCCGATTGTGTAAATATTAATTATTTCAGGCGCCAGTATCTCAAAAAATATGGTAGCGCCTATCAATATAATTCCGGCTAAAGTAATTACCGAACTTATTTCCAGCCACGCCTGTTCTTTATTGAGTTGTGACAGTTTTTTTGTAAATATCGGAATAAACGTTGCACTTAAAATACCCCCTAAAACCAAGTCGTGGAGGATATTTGGAGTTGTATTTGCCAAGTTGTACGCATCGCCGACTCTTCCGATTCCTAAGGCATAACCGATAAGTAATATCCGAATTAATCCCATCAATCTGGATGCCATAGTTCCAAGTGCCATTTTTTTAACACTGGTATTTACAGATTCTTCAAAAGGTTTTTGACTATTTTGCTGTAATGCCACCCTTTAACCTTCTTTTATTGAGTGCATATTTAACCCACCACCAAATTATCAAAAGTCCCGCAGCAGCTGTTAAAAGTAATCCCAAAAACGAAAATGCCGAAGAGTGGATGGTATAATTTTGCTGAAGTAGAATTAAGTTTCCCGAAGGCGATTCCACGGTCACCGACAGCACGGACGACCCTGGCGATCTTGGCGAAATACTAAAGTAGAGCGTATTTTGCTGTTTTGAAATTGATATTAATCGCGAAGAGCCGCTCTTAAAGGATAGACCGTTGTCCTTTAAGACAATCTTTACCAAATACGTATTGTAGGAATCGTTTTTGAGAACGGTAATGGGAATATTGGCCGTATTTGAGGTAATTGTGATAGTTTGCTGACTGGGCAGCGTAATTTGATCTCTTAAGTTGTTAACAAGTTTTTGGATGGCAGAAAGCCATTGTTGTTGTTGATCTTGAGTTATGTTGTCGGATTCTAAAACATCGATTGCCTCCGAAACCGACATGTCAGTTAAGGTAGGCAGAAAGCTAATCTGATTTTGATCTATTTGAGCTAACCCTGACTGGATGGCTTTGGCTTGGGTAATTGTTGTTGTTGTTAAATTTGAAATAGGTGGATTTAGTATTGATCTGTTTGTGGGATTGTATAAAACTCCCACTGGATAGGTGGCAGCTTCTGTTGCGCTGGTTGTGCCTAGCACTGAGTTATTTTGCAGTCCGTTTAAAAGCGCAGTTAAAAATTGCGGATTTATTTGAGTATTGTTCGGTAAGTCCAAATTAAGTACTCTGTTTGAAGTTGAATTTGGAAAATCATAATAAAGTTGAGCCAGGTCTCCGATTATGTTGTTGGCTTGTTGAATCGGATTTGATGAAACTAACATGTCTTTAGTTAATTGAGTATCCTTTTCCAGTCCGATTACAGATGAATTTGTAATGTTAAACGGTTCGCTGATGCCGAAAGGAAGCGAGACCGAAGTTAGATTTTTGTTATTTAAAATGATGTCTGAAATACCGCATTTGCTTAATTCACTTAGTGAGGCCTCTGATAGGTTTTCAGAAGGCGAAAAGACGCTTTGAACGTTGGTGGATATGTTGTCTAGAACATTCAATCCGTCTGTAATTTGTTTGCAGATATCGCCTCCGAGGCCAGCTGTTAATAATTGAGGAGAATCTATGGGCGCAAAAGTCTCTGAAAGTAAGAGTCTGTTTGGAATTTTTAATACGGATTGCAACAGTTTTTTAAGCTGACTGTAGCTTTGACTCGTCTGATTTTTTAAGAGGAGATAGCCTTCCGGACTTAAATCAATGTTTACGGCTAAGGATTTGTAGTGCTCTAAGACAGTAAGATCTTGAGATAAGTTTTGAATTTCAGAGACGTTGAAGTATTGACTTGCAACCGGGACATTGTTTCCCGCTGGAAACAGCATTGGTATTACTATATTTAAATTTAATTTTGCAATCGCAGTTGCGGGTAACACGCATATGTGGGTTATGACATATGAGTTAATCTGTCTGGTGACGGGATTAAGCTGCGCTATCTTTAAGGGGTATACTCCCAAACAACTTCGGCAGCTTAAGTGAAAGTAGATATTGTTGGGTGTGTTTTGGCTGGAAAAACCTGCATTTAAATCTATTTGAAAATTTAAATCTGAAGCTGTAGCAGTTATTGCCCCCGAACTTTCAATTAAGTTATAGGGTTGATTTAAACTGCTGTAGTAAGCCGAACGTGAATTCAGCTTGTTGTACAGATAAAAATCAAAAATTTCGCTCTGACTGTTTGGAGATGTGGTTTTAATCGAAACGTTGAAATTCTGATTTGGTTGAATCGAAGAGCTTTGATTGACAATCTGAAGGCCTGTATTTAAAGGGGATTGTGTCGAGTTGTTGTTTGCAGACAGGCTGTAATTCGGGCGTAAAGATTTTAGTGATATCGGTGATATAGTTGAGTTTAAAGCCGTGGATTTAATCGATCCCGGATGTATTAAAAATAGGGTAAACAGAATACCCATGGGTATCAATAAACACAGCGGTATCAACAAAACTATTGATACGACATTGGTTTTTGGGCAGTATTTTGATTTGAAGTTGTGTTTTGTTATGAAATTGAATTTCACGATAGACTGTTTAGTTGTTTTTAATAATGCCTTGGGTAATGATCGTTGATCTTATGCCTTAGTTTTCATGAAAGTGATAGTTAAAGTTTATAGAAATGTTTGAACAGATATCTGAATCTTTCAGTTTTAAAACAGTTTTAGAGTTAAAAGATTTATTTGAAGCAAAAAAAATACCTCTTTATTTAGTCGGAGGATCCGTTCGAGACATGATGCTCGGACTCAGTGATTCAATTTATGATTTTGATTATACAACACCTGCGACCCCTGACGAAATTGAGAAGATAGTTTCCAAATGGGCAAAAGCAATGTGGAATCAAGGGAAAAAATTTGGAACAATCGGTTGTAAAAAAGACGATGTAAGTCACGAAATTACAACTTTTCGGTTTGAAAAATATGACAGTTCCTCCAGAAAGCCCGAAGTTGTCTTCGGAGATTCTTTAATTGAAGATTTGGTTCGACGAGATTTTACGATTAACGCCATAGCTTACGATCTTTCAAATCGAGAACTTATAGATCCTTTTAACGGAAAGTTTGATCTTGATAATCATATTCTAAGGACTCCGATGGATCCGATGATCTCTTTTGGTGATGATCCTTTACGAATGATGAGGGCCGCCAGATTTATCTCGAAGCTTGACTTAATACCCGACAAGGATCTGGTAAAGGCAATTGTAGCTTTAAAAGACAGACTTAGGGTAGTCTCCGTTGAGAGAGTGCGAGACGAACTCAACAGACTGCTTACAGTTGATGACCCCACTGCTGGGTTATGGTTTCTGGTAGATACCGGGTTGACTGACATGTTTTTACCGGAATTAAAGAAGATGTCCTTGGAGCAAGATCCTATTCACAAACACAAAGACGTATTAGCTCATACAATAGCAGTTGTTTCTAAGACGCGGCCCGAAAAAATTATAAGATTGGCGGGTCTGTTTCATGATGTTGGGAAACCTCAAACCAGAGTGATTGATGATACGGGCGTTAAGTTTCATTTTCACGATGTTGTCGGTGCAAAAATAACTAATAAAAGAATGAAGCAATTAAGGTATCCTACAGAAGACATCCAAAAGGTTGTTAAATTGGTTGAATTACATCTCAGATTTCACACATACAAAATGGGCTGGAGCGATAAAGCGGTAAGAAGGTATGTCAACGACGCTGGTGACCTGTTGGAATATTTAAACGAATTGACCAGATGCGACTGTACTACAAGAAATGAACGTAAGGCCAAAGAACTTTCTTTAAGAATGGATGAGCTGGAAAAAAGAATCGTAGAGCTGAAAGCAAGAGAAGAGCTAAAGTCAATTAGACCCGAACTTGACGGTGATCAGGTAATGAAGATATTAAATATTGCACCGTCCAAAGTCGTAGGACTGGCGCTGGATTACTTATTGGAGCTACGTCTTGACGAAGGGCTTCTTGGAGAGCAAAAAGCAACCGAAGCCCTTATTAAATGGTTCGAAGAATTTAATAAAACTCAAGATAAATAAAGAATTTATCTTGAGGATAGAATTCTATAAATAAGTCGCCTATCGATCTTTTGTTAAGGTAAAAGCAGAATTCGATTCGGATTAGCTATGACAGAGTTTGCCTATTGATTGGCAAACTCTTCAACCATTTGTCTAGCAATTTCGTCTCTGTGTTGAATTGGAGGCGACTTCATAAAGTAAGCGGACGGTCCTTCCAGAGGTCCTCCGATTCCTTTATCTTTTGCAATCTTGGCACACCTTAATGCATCGATAATAACCCCAGCTGAATTAGGTGAATCCCAGACTTCGAGTTTAAGCTCAAGGTTTAACGGAACGTCTCCAAAGTTTCTGCCTTCAATGCGGATATATGCCCACTTACGATCTTCAAGCCAAGGAATGTGATCTGAAGGTCCGATGTGTACTGATTCTTCGGGCAGCTGGTTTTCTAACTGTGAAGTAACGGCTTGAGTCTTAGATATTTTTTTGGATTCAAGTCTCTGTCTTTCCAACATATTCTTAAAGTCCATGTTTCCTCCGACGTTCAACTGGTAGGTGCGGTCAACAGCTAAGCCTCTGTCTTCAAAAAGTCTTGCCAGAACTCGATGAACTATGGTAGAACCCACTTGACTTTTTATGTCATCGCCAATTATGGGAAGATTTTTATCTATGAATTTTTGAGCCCAAACTGGATCTGACGCTATGAATACGGGGATTGCGTTTACGAATGCCACACCGGCATCCAAACATGCTTGAGCGTAAAATCTTTGGGCTTCTTCTGAGCCAACTGGCAGATATGAGACCAACACGTCAGCCTGGGTGTCTTTAAGAATCTGGACAACATCGGCGGGTTCTGCCGGACTTTCTTGGATGGTTTCTTTGTAGTACTTACCCAACCCGTCCAATGTGGGTCCCCGATTAACCGAAACATTGTAGTTCTTAATTTCAGAGAATTTAATCGTATTGTTTTGTCCTGAAAAAGCCGCTTTGGACAGTTCCAGTCCGACCTTTTCCGAATCTACGTCAAATGTGGCTACGGGTTCAAGATCCCGAATATGATACCCGCCTAAAACGACGTGCATTAACCCCGGAACATCGGTGTCCTGGTCTGCATTTTGATAATAAGAAAGTCCTTGAAGAAGCGAACTTGCACAGTTGCCGACACCAGCAATGGCAAATTTAATCTTTTGTGTCATAGTTTTTCCTCCGTTTTTAATTGTTTATTGTTGTCTTCATGTTCCGATTCTAACTGCGCATCGTTTAAAAGTTTGTCCAGCCAAGACATGTCGGCTTTTAACAAAGCAATGCTTCTTTCCATTAGAGCTATTTTCGAAGAGTTGGCATCTGGTAATTTAAGTTTGTTTTCCAATTCGTTCAACTTAAACTCCAAATCCTGCCTTCTGCGCTTTAGTAGAAGTGTCCTCGCCGATGTAGGCAGATATTTAGAAAATGCCAACTTAACGGTAAAATTTTTAGTTTCATTTTCACTTGTTTCCGGTTCGGCGGGAGCATTTAACAATTGAACCAACATCTCTTCCCCTTTAGAAGTAATTCTGTAAATCTTTTTGTTTTTTGAAGATTTTAGGGATTTGGTTTCGGATCGCAAGTTGTCTTGAGCTCCCATGGATCGATAAACTGCTAAATTTCCAGTTAACGATCCAGTAGATACCGTATTTATGAAATTTTGATCGGATGCTTGATCCGTTTTGTTTATTACCTCAATACAGCCGTCTTCGGTAAGCTTAGCCAAAGTTGGATATAGAGAACCGAATGAAACGCTGAAGCTGAGACCCAACTCGTCTTTTAAGCGACGCCTCAGTTCATATCCGTGCAAGTCGGATTCTTTAAGTAATCCTAAAATGGCAATTTCAAGCATTAAATACATTATAGCGCAAAAATATATCGTGATGATATATTTTTTTGTTATATATGAAATTTATCCATTTGTTTAATTTATTTCTTGTTTGATTTTGTCCGAACTAAGTATAATTATATTTGTTTAAGATTATGAAATTAGATCCACAAAAAAATAACGTTTACGGAGCTCTTGTAGATTACTCATTAATCAGGAAGATGACGTTAGACCGATTTAAACAAGGCAAGATTCTGCGATCCGATATTTGCGATGCGCAAACAGAACTAATGAGGGTGGCCAAAAACTACGGTATTGGACTTAAACAAAGCTGTCCTATCTGCAATAATTATCAGCTGGTATACGTGACATATGCTTTCGGTAATAAAATTGTCAAATCGGGTATTTGTATAACCGAAGGTTCTGAAATTTATGATTTAACAAAAAAGGCTAACGAACTGTTTTTGTATGACATTGAAGTTTGTTTAGGTTGTCGATGGAATCACTTAATGAAAAAGTCGCAAGTAAAAATTTAGGTCAAACTTTGATTCAACTGTTAAAAGTTACGAATTGAATAAGCCAATTAGGAAATCGGGTCTATTGATTTGAATTCAGTTATTAGGATTTAAAAAGAGTCAAATTTGACATTCTACGTCCAATTAAAATCTCTAATTTAGTTAAACGTACTAGTCAATACCGCAGGTTAATACTGCAGGTTAATACTACTAATTGATGATGAATTAACCTTAGACGTTCAATGGACGTTTAGTTACTGTCCGATTTTACGTTTGGATAGATGCACATACATGACTTGCACCACATTTCAGCATTTGGTTCCACGGTGCTTTCGATAACTTTGCTCATGTCCGGGTCAAAATTATTTAAATCTATTTTTTGATATACCCTGAAAACTTCGGTTAAGTCTTGGTCTTCATCTCCGCAGTTATCGCATGTTTTTTTGACCATAGTCTTATTTTATTACGCACGCCCATAAACGTGGTTGCATATTTGGCTCGTCGGATTTTAATGATATTTTTCGGCCGCCTTAAAGCTAATATTGTGAAATTAATAGGATTCTGGTTCCAAGTAACCTTTACGTTAATCTTGATATTCAAAAACCGAATCGATACTTAATAAACAGAAATTTAATAAAATAAGTTCTGTGGAATGTAATTTTATGCGGTAGCAACTTATGAATTCTTGTTCTTGATGAGGTTTAAGATATTTAATTTAATATTCGTGAATAATCTCAATATTTTTATAAACTGCCGCAGACCGACCAATATCTAACTAAGATCTAAGATTTCTTTAACAGCAGCGTTAATTTGATATGTGATAGCTAAATTCAATGCGCGTAAGGTCTCCGTGGTGTGCAAATTATCAAAGTCGTTTCCTAAAATTGTTCTTAGTTAAAAACTTAATTTAACCGCTAATATTTTTTGTAAGATAAATTTTGTTAAGTTCTGTTCGGTTGGGATCGGAAACGAAAGGTTTATATGAGCGAAAATAATAGCGACAAAGCCAAAGTACGTAAAACCGTACCGGCTATCAGATCTGCCAAGAGGTCAAACGGTAATGATCCGTTAGTAATGGTTACCGGTTATGACTATCCGGCGGCACAAATTTTGGACAGAGCCGGTGTCGATATTATTCTGGTTGGAGACTCGTTGTCTAATGTTGTGTTGGGAAACAAAAGTACCACGGATGTTTCGATGGATGATATGGTTCACCATGTTAAAGCAGTTGCAAACGCTCAGACTATTGCCTTGGTGGTAGCAGATCTACCGTGGTTAAGTTTTCATTTAAACCCAGAAAACTCAATACTTAATGCGGCTGCATTGGTTAAAGCGGGAGCAACTGCAGTAAAGCTTGAAGGTGGAAAAAAACGTTCCGACCATATTAAGGCCATAATAGACGCAGAGATTCCAGTGATGGGACACATAGGTCTTACTCCGCAGTCGGTAAATGTGTTTGGAGGTTTTAAGGTTCAGGGGAAAACTGAGTCTCAAGCTGAGGCTTTAATAAATGATGCAATTGATCTTGAAAAGGCAGGGTGCTTTTCAATTGTTTTAGAGGCGGTTCCTCGTAATCTTGCCAAAACGATTACCGATACAATCAAGATTCCAACGATAGGCATTGGAGCGGGACCAGATTGTGACGGGCAAGTCATAGTATTTCACGATCTATTGGGATTTTACCCAGATAAAGGGGCAAAATTCGTTCGAAGGTATCTTGACTTTGCCGATTTGGCCACAGAAGCAATAAACAGATTTATCGGCGACGTAAAGTCGGGCAACTATCCCAACGATGAAGAGTCATATCACTGAATTAACGAATAATTAGATCTAAAAATTAATCTGATTAAAACACAATAAATACGTTTGCAATAATAAAGCTTTGTTTAATAAAAGAACTTGTAATTTAACTTATCGGTTTGATTATAAAGCATCAGAGATCAAAAACGGTCAAACCCAATAAAGACAAATCTGATATAGTCACTATCAAAACAACTTGTAATTAAGATTAAACCACCGGTGAAAATTGGAAGCATGGGTTTAGCGGCTGCAGTTAAATATAGCTATATAAAATGGTTTAATTTTTTAAAGATGATTCCTAAGTATCTTAAATTTGGTAGAATTGAAACTTGAAATAGTAACCCTGCCCTAACGTACGGAAAAAGTTAGGCATGCATCTCTTCGGCATTTTAATATCCAATACAAAGATATAAAAACTTCTTGAAGTGGCAAGTCGATTTCCGTTTTTGGGGCTTATGAGCTTTAGGCCTAATCCAGAGGGAGTAAATATATGAGAAATTATGAAATTTTTGTAATTTTTGACGGCAAAATCGAAGAGAAGCAGTTGACTGACTGGCTCGATAAAATTACAGAAGACGTAAAGAATACTCAAGGCGAAGTACTTGCAGTAGATAAGTGGGGAAAGCGCCAATTCGCATTTGAGGTTGATCATCGCACCGAAGGTGTCTATACAGTAGTAAGCGTTAAAGCGGAACCTAACAGTTTGGACGAACTGGATCAAAAACTTAGATATTCTGATGATGTCGTTCGACACAAAATTGTCAGGGTTCCTGATGTGGCCTTTGCAAAAATAGGCCAAACTAAAACAAATTAAGTCAAGGGGAGGAAAATAATGTCTACCGGAAACAACATAACACTTATAGGAAATATAACCAAAGATCCAGAACTGAGGTTTACACCTACGGGTCAAGCTACTTCAACTTTTGGTTTGGCGGTAAACCGTCGTTGGCAAAATAGGCAAAGTCATGAATGGGAAGAGGCAACTTCATATTTTGATGTTGTATGTTGGAGAGAGTTGGCCGAAAATGTATCGGCGTCACTACCAAAGGGAACCAGAGTAATAGTTACCGGAAGGTTGGAACAGCGTTCGTGGGAACAAAACGGCGAAAAAAGATATAAAGTTGAAATAATTGCAGACGAACTTGGACCGTCCTTACGATGGGCGTCCGCTCAAGTTACTAAAAATGAAAGAGAAGTATCGGGAGGATATGCAGCCAGCGGTGCCGCATCTGATGAAATTCCCCCGTCAGATTATTCGGTTAGCGAGGAGCCATTTTAATGGGAAGATCAAATAAGAGAGAAAAAGTAGTTAATAAAAGACAGGCCAGAGAGTTAAGCAGACGGTTCAAGCCAAAGCCTTGTTATTTTTGCACCGAAAAGTCCGAATGGATTGACTATAAAGATGTTAATCTGCTTAGAAAATATGTTAGCGATAGAGGTAAGATTCGTTCCAGGCGAATAACGGGTACCTGCCTCCAACACCAACGTGAAATTTCAGTGGCAGTTAAGACGGCTCGAGAACTGATGCTCTTGCCCTATACTCAAAGAGACTTTACAATAGAGAGAGGTCCGCACAGAGGTTACGGTCGTAACTATAACTTAGAAGACGAAGCAACTTTGGACGACGTGATGAACTCCGAGCAGTATCTAAAATCTCAACAAAAGAAGCAATTTAATACCGCTTTGGTGGAATCTAAACTCGACAGTGAAGTTGAAATCGAAGACGCAGAAGAATTAGAAGAATTAGATGATATTGCTGTCGAAGATACGGTTGCCAGTGATGAAAGTTCTCAAGTCGCAGATGAGACAGAAGATTCAACTTTGGCTACTGAATTAAGCGATGAAATCGCAGAGGTTGAGCTCAACGAGGAGAACTGATCAATGAAAGTATTATTGAGAGAAAATATTAGTGGAGTCGGCAAACGCGGAGATGTAGTGGATGTTAAAGACGGCTATGCGCGTAATATGTTGTTCCCGACCAACAAGGCCATAATGGCCAACAGAAAAATAGAGATTCAGGCCGAACAGATGAGAAAGGCTGAGTCCGCAAAAGTTCAAAAAGAAACTGAGAAACTACAGTCTACTTTTGACGCCTTGAATAACATGACCGTAGCGGTTATTGCAAAAGCAGGCGAAAACAATAAACTGTTCGGTTCAGTTACCATTCAAGACATTGCCGATGCGATCTTGGCTCAATTAAAAATTGAAGTTGAAAGAAAACACATTGAAGAGGTTGAACATATTAAAACCGTAGGCGACCACAAAGTAAATGTTAAATTAAGTTCATCTTTAACAGCCGAACTTAATGTAAAAGTTACAGCAAAATAAATTTTTAAAAAAATTTTTCTTTACAATTTTTGACTGTGGATAACTATAAACCACGTTAATAAGCGGTTTTTTGCGTTTGTTAACAGTATTGTTCAAAGTTTTCACCTGTTTATGCACAAGTTTTTTAAGTTATGAACAACTTATCAACAAACACTTTGATGCAATAATAGTTATATGGTTCAACAGCTAGACGGTTCAAAAAGACCTAGTTTTGGTTTTAATCAGAGTTCGGTAAACGGAAGAATTCCCCCGCACAATATTGAAGCTGAAGAAGCATTACTCGGGGCAATGTTGATCAGCAAAGAGGCAATTGCCGAAGCGGTTGAAACCGTTGACGAAGCCGATTTCTATAAGCCGTCGCATTCAATTATCTATTCAACTATTTTGAAACTCTATTCCATGGGTCAAGAAGTTGATCCAGTGACTGTTTCTGATGAATTAAATCGGCAGGGCGTACTTGAGAAAATTGGCGGACCCTCGATTTTAGTTCACGTTCAGGCAAATACTCCTGCGGTGTCATCGGCTCAGCAATACGGGATTATCATCAAAGAGCATTCAATGCTAAGAAAACTAATTGAGGCAGCTTCGGTAATTTCCGATTTGGGATACTCTATGCCCACGGATGTTGAAGAAGCTCTCGATCAAGCAGAAAACCTGATATTTTCGGTTGTGGGGGACAAACAGTCGGATTCCTTAAGGAGGCTGTATGACCTTTTGGGAGCTTCCATGGACAGGTTGCATATGTTGGCAGAACGTAAAGAACACATTACGGGAGTTCCAACAGGGTATGCGGACTTGGACAGCTGCCTTTCTGGACTCCAGCCATCCAATCTCGTAATAGTGGGAGCCAGACCAGCAATGGGTAAGACCGCATTTTCTTTGGGATTATGTGCCAACGCCGCCTGTATTGCAAATAAGCCAGTTCTGTTGTTTAGCCTTGAGATGTCTCACATGGAAATTGCGCAAAGGATGTTGGGATCTGAGGCGTTAGTGGACGCATCTAGACTTAGAAATGGGCAACTTCACGAAGGTGATTGGCCTAAGCTTGCCAGTGCCTTGGGAAAACTTGGAGAGGCGCCGATCTACATAGACGACAGCCCCAATGTAACCCTGATGGACATTCGGGCTAAGGCCAGAAGACTTGCCGCTCAAACTGATTTGAGTTTAATTGTCATTGATTATCTTCAGTTGATGTCCGGAAGACGTTCTGCTGAGAATAGGCAAGTTGAAGTTTCAGAAATATCCAGAGGGCTTAAGATACTAGCTCGAGAGTTAAACGTCCCGGTGGTCGCTTTGTCTCAGCTTTCGCGTACATTAGAGCAAAGATCAGATAAACGGCCTATACTTGCGGATTTGAGGGAGTCCGGTTCCCTGGAACAGGATGCGGATGTTGTGGTGTTTTTATATCGCGAAGAGATGTATCAGCCTGATACACAGGATAAAGGGTCCGCTGAAGTTATTGTTGCCAAACACAGAAACGGTCCGACTAAAACCGTCAGACTCGTGTTTAGAGCTCAGTATGCGAGATTTGATAATGCGGTAAAATTTGAAGGCGAAACAAGTTATTAAGGCAATTAAATTTCTTAAAACCTGCATTCGATTGATCGAAGCGGTATTCTTGTCAACTTTTTTAATATTTTTTGGAACTAGTGTTTCCAATATCCATTTAATTGCAGCTAAATCGGTTAAATATGTTAACAACTCCGTAAGCCTGTCAGAAATCGTATTGCCTACTGTCTTGAAAAATGCTTCTGAACTTAATGCAGATGGGTCAAATGGTTATGTATCTCCATCGGGTGGTTTCATTCAGGGTCTTCCGCAGTATGTGCAGTCGGTAGCTGGACCGATTAAAACCTATGTCAGAACATGGATGATAACTTCTAGCTCAAATGAGATTGCAATAGAGGCAATTCAAACTCAAAGCGATTCAGCGGCATTGACTGCGTTCGATGCAACCTTAAGAGCATTTGGTAGTATCAAAGGAAATTTTTCGTCAAAACTATTGGGACATGTACCTAAAATCGACCACTCAATTCAGATGGTTTTAAAAAGTACGATGTCGGGAGTTACGGTAACGGTTCTTCAGTCGGTCTTTGTGTCTCGAAATGTTATTTTTATCGTCAGAATGGACAGCTCCAAGATCGGATTTACTCTAAGTCAACTCGACAATTTGTCAATGTTACAAAATCAAAGAGCTTTGGAGTTCGTTCCGCCCCAAAACTCAAATAGTAATACGACACTGTATTTGGTTGCGTTAGGATTATTGGTTTTGGCCCTACTGCTTATAATAATGCTTTTTCATTTTAAGAGTAACCGAAAATTGAATTCAGCAGAGTCTCTTGCAACTGTAAGCTTTGATAAAGAAAGTGACGAAGAAAGTAGTGAAGGCAGCGGTCAAAGCATTGAGCAAAATGTTAACGACTCTGGTGTCGTTTAGTCTGATTTCGAAGATAAATGACAGGCCGTCAAGGTTATATTATTTACAAATTTCAAACTTTAACTTAGAATATAACCATGATAAAAAAATTGTCGGTAATCCTTGCTATTGTGCTGTTGACGTTATCGATATTTTTATCGGGTACAGCAGGAGCCGCAACCCCCGGCACCGTCAGTACGGTCGGTACTACCACTACGGTAGCCGGCGGGTCAAATCTTGCATATAATCTTTCGACTCTAATTCTCGGGGCAAATTCGACAGCGGTGGATTCGTTGGGAATGCTTGAAGAGACGTCGCCTCAGGTAACGGGATACATGCCTGCCTCTCAGGAAACCAGCGTATTGGGTGGGTCGTTTCCAGCACTAAACCAGTCATACTCTCAGTACCCATCGGCTACGGCAATGTATCAGCGATCCTGGTCAACGGGAGGGATATCGTCTTCATTTGCAGTCATCATAGGAGCTGAAGTACAGAACGACGGTTTGGCTAGCGAACTGTTAACTCAGATAAACTCGCAAAATCCCTTAGGAGGCAAAGCTGTAAGCCAGACTACTTTTTTTGATGAAGCAATACCGGAAGCGGAAGGATTTATCCAAAAAGTCAACGAATCGCCTTCGGTTACTTACTATACCTGGATTATTACCTTTTTGGATTCAAACGTTGTTTTTGAGGTGTATTTAATTTCACCGGAAAAGAGCTTCAGTCAATCGCAAATCGAAGCTTTGGCTCAGGCACAATATCAACAGGCCACATATGATATTCCGGCGGTGACGATTCCTTCGACGACTTTGGGGCCGTCTACGACTGCGTTAGTTGCACCACAAGCTCAAAGTTCTTCGTCTGGCAGCAGCATTCTGTTTATAATAATTCCTATTGTAGTGATACTGCTTGCTGGGATTGGATATTTCGTCAGGCTTAAACTAAATCAGCGATCCCGAAGAAGACTTTGGGAGTCGAGGGGTTTGGCTCATGCAATGCAGGTTCAAAATGAGCTGACTAAAACGCTTAATGCAAATCCTATTAACGATCCTTCGTCAATTAATAATCTTTTGCAAAATCAGCCCAATTCAAAAAATGAATCCTAATAACAAATCCGCTTTACGAACTAGGCGACAAGCAATCTGCGTTTAATGAAATGCTCTTGAGTCTGCGGCTCTGAGTCTTCCGGCGAGCGCTTGCAGTAATTTTTTGGTTAAAGCTGGTCTTTCGTCAATAAGGCCAAAGAACTCTCTTTGAGATAACACCAACAGGGTCATTTCTGTTGCAGCCATTACGGTGGCTGATCGAGGTTTATGATCCAAAAGGGCCAGCTCTCCAAAGAACTGTCCGGCTCCAAGTTTATTTACCTTTTTGCCAGCTCTTATTACAGATGCCGTACCTTCTAAAATTATAAAAAATTCTTGTCCCACACTTCCCTCTTCGCAGAGTACCCTTTCGGGATCCACTTTAAGTTCCGTAAAAGAACGTCTTATTTGAACTAATTCGGATTTTGAAAAAGTTGAGAACAACCAAATTTCCGATAAGTCTAATTTTGCATTTGTAGCCATACTTAAAGGATATATCAAATTTTGAGATTTGTAAACTGTAAAGGCCAATTATTTTAAATTGGCCTTTACAGTATTATTAAATTTTATTAAATTTTATAAAGTTAACTATTAAAACAACGTTTTAAAGTGCATCCGAACCTCGCTCCGAAGTTCTGATTCGGATCATTTCGTCAACGGGAGTTGACCAAATTTTACCGTCTCCGATTTTTCCGGTTTTGGCCGAATTTAAAATTGTTTCGATTACATTGTCTACCGTTGAGTCATCGACAACAAGTTCAATTCGGATTTTGGGAACAAGATCGATCGAATACTCGGCACCTCTGTAAACTTCGGTATGTCCGCCTTGCCTTCCGAAGCCCTGAGCTTCGGTTATAGTCAAACCCTGAATCCCGATCTGTTTTAGAGCGTCCTTTACGTCGTCTAATTTAAAAGGTTTAATGATCGCGGTAACCAGCTTCATTTAAAACTCCATTCTTTGTATATATTAACAATATTAACTTATTTTGTTTTGCCGGCGTTATACTCTGTCGTCTTGACGGGTAGGTACGGACGATATTCGTTCGGCAAATGTTTCCCGGGGATAGGCTTCCTCCTCGTGTATTGCAAGATCTCCGATTGCAAGAACTTCGTCTGGTTCTCTCAGGCCTCTGCAAATGAATTTGACTACCTTAAGTATTATATATGTCATAACCGCGGTAAATACTATTACCCATACGGCCGCTCTAAACTGTTCCCATAGTTGGTGAAACCCGCCGCCATAGAACAGACCCGAAACAACAGAACTTCCAGCTCCAGCGTAGTTCTTACCTTTGACACCGTATTCGATCATTCTGGGATCAGCTAATATTCCTACCAGAAGTCCTCCAGTTAAACCGGCTATACCATGTGTAAAGACAACTCCTAAAGCATCGTCCACTTTTGAGAAAGGTCGAATCTTAGGAAGATAGTTCCAAGCAAACCACACGATAGTCGAGGCTATTACGCCAACTAGAATTGCGCCTAAACCATTTACCCAACCAGCTGACGGAGTTATTGCCACCAATCCACAAATCATTCCATTTATGGCTCCTAAAAACGTCGGTTTCTTATCCTTGGAGCCGACCATGTCAATTACTACCCAAGTCATTAAAGCTGCCGCGGTAGCTAAGTTGGTGTTAAGAACTGCAGCAGCAGCATCGACACCAGCGTAGAAGGGGTCACCTCCGTTGAAACCGTTCCAACCTAACCATAAAATTCCGGCTCCGATTGCAACCAAAGGAAGGTTGTTGGGTACAGCATGTGCCTTATCTTTGGCCAATCTTGGGCCTATTACCCATGCAGCAACAAAGCCAGCTACTCCAGCGGAGAGGTGAATTACATAACCTCCAGAATAATCTACAGCACCTTCGGATGCCAGATATCCTCCACCCCACAAAAGAAAGGCATCGATGGCATATACAAACGTACACCACAGCGGCACAAAAATTAACCAAGCTTTAAATTTCATTCTACCTAGTACCGACCCTAAGAAAAGAAGGGGCGTAATGGCAGCAAAGACTACCTGAAAATACGCAAACGTTGACGTCGGAAAGTGAAACGGCACAAGAGTTTGCGCAAATGAACTGGTCTGTTGTTGTTCGGCCGCCGCTCCTGTTATGGGATGCGGCATCGAAACCATGTCTCTAAAGAAATGCATGATTCCGGTACCTCCTCCCCCGCCTATTGGATTGGTTCCAAAGCCCATATTAAAAGCCCAGAGTATCCATACCAAAAGCACGAGTGAAAATCCGGTAAAGGCCATTAACATAGTGTTAACTACCCATTTTTTTTGTACCAAACCGGCATAAAGAACGGCGATCCCTGGTAAGCTCATTAAGCCTACCAAAGTTGCCGCGGTTAACTGCCAAGTATTGTCACCGGGTACCAGCCAACTGGGATACGGAATATTGGTTACCGCTAACAATTGTTTCTCCTCTCAAATAATGAATAAGGCAAAGTTATTTGCCTAGATAAATAATGCCAAGGAATTGTTTCGCAATTGTCACCAAAATGTTTCTATTGTGTTAATTGTTAGAAGATAACAAGGCAGACGATAAAACTTATCTACACCAGCACAAGAATAATTCACACCAACATCCCATTGGATCTCATTACAATATCGCTCCTATCAGTTGATTTTAGGGGGCTGATTACGATCAGCTAAATATAAACTGACCAATTTGTCTTTAGCGAAGCTGTTGGCATCGCAATTGGGTGATATCGAAACTGTAATTTCGTCTTATTTCGGTTTGATATTTGAAGAAAAATAACCTGTATTTAACCCAAAACTTACTTTCATGAATTAATTTTCCAATTAGAGGATAAATTATAGGAGGTTATAGTTGAGCGATACATTCAATCCTGACTTGATAGATGCATTAAACGAAGCGCCGGTCAGCAGGTTCCACACGAAAGCAATATTCACTTCAGGCATGGGGTTTTTTACCGATGCCTATGACTTGTTCATTATTGGCACAGCCTCGACGTTGATTGCCAAACAGTGGCATTTAGGTTCCACTCAAACCGGATTGATTAACTCAATGACTCTCTTGGGAGCTTTTTTGGGAGCCTTAATTTATGGCAGGATTGCAGACAAGCTAGGCAGAAAGAAAATATACGGACTTGAAGCAACTATTATGGCGGTTGCGGCATTGGCATCGGCATTTTCGCCTGGTGTTATTTTTCTTATTGTATGCAGGTTTGTTCTAGGTTTGGGAGTAGGTGGCGATTATCCAATCTCGGCTGTAATAATGAGCGAATATTCAAATCGAAAAGATCGCGGGAAACTTGTGGGACTGGTATTTGCCATGCAAGCTCTCGGAACGATAACGGGCTACGTGGCTGGTTTAGCATTGCTGTCTTCGGGAATTAACCCTGACAGCGTATGGAGAATCCTACTAGGTTTGGGAGCGCTTCCTGCAATAATGGTACTTTACTCCAGGCGTAAGATGCCTGAATCTCCGCGGTATTTGACCATGGTACAGGGTAAGGGAAATGAAGCTGCTGGACAAATTAAAAACTACTCTGATGGTACCGTTAACGCCAACGGTGCGAGGATACCGGCCAAACTGTCATTTTCACAATTTATTACAAATCCAAAATACCTGGTTACTTTAATCGGCACTGCAGGTACATGGTTTGTCTTTGATTATGCATATTACGGAAACGCAGTATCGGCACCTTTAATCGTTAAACAAGTTTTGGGTAAACATGCCACCATAACTCAGTCGTTGGCGCTTAATCTGATTATTTTTACTGTAGCCGCTGTACCCGGTTACTATTTGGCCGCGCATTTAATGGATCGAATAGGTCACAGAAGGCTTCAGCTTATCGGCTTTCCAATAATGGGCCTCATGTTTTTGTTAATCGGAGTTATTCCCGGAGTTACGACGGCAATTGTACCGTTTTTAATATTGTTCGGAATAAGTTACTATTTTGCCGAGTTTGGGCCCAATACCACAACCTTTGTACTGTCAGCAGAATGTTTTCCTACTTCGGCTAGAACTACTGGCCACGGTATATCTGCGGGAGTGGCAAAACTTGGTGCCTTTATAGGAGTGTATCTGTTCCCGGATATTTCTAAAGCATTCGGAATCGGAGGAGCACTGGAGTTTTCGGCGGGTATGGCACTTGTTGGTACTTTTTTGACTCTTTTGATTCCTGAAACAAATCAAAAGAGTCTTGAGGAAATTTCCGGTGAACACGAAATGATTCCTGGACTTAAAAAAGCACCGGTGCTTACTGCCGCAAGTTAATATACTAAAAATCACCACATCATACCATTACCAAACAAAACACCCGACATCTAATGATCGGGTGTTTTGTTTTTGGTCGGTTATAAGAAGTTTAAGAATTTTATTTCAAAGGGTTTGCTGTCTATAGTACTGTCTCTTGCCATAATCCTGCGCAGCTTTATTTACTCAAAATCTTATTTTTGAGTGGCTTGTGAAGCGACTTCGGCTGCTCTTGCTTGAATCTCTTCGGGGTCACCTAAATAATTGAAACTGTTTAACTTTAAGTCGGAATCGAACTTATATACCCGGGGCGTCCCAGTTGGTAAGTCAAATTCTACAATCTGCTCATCAGAGAGGTTTTCTAGTAGTTTTATTAAAGCTCGTAGCGAATTGCCGTGCGCGACTACCAATACGGTATTGTAAATATAAAGGTCTTTTAAAATTGAATCCTGCCAGTAGGGAACCAAACGGTTGACTACGTCTTTAAGGCATTCGGTGGATGGCAAAGCTGATTTATCAACAAGTTTGTATCTAGGATCGTTTAAGGGATGTTCTGAATTTGACTCATCAACGGGTTCCGGAGGTACGTCAAAACTGCGTCTCCATATTTTTACCTGATCCGCCCCATATTTTTCAGCTGTTTGAGACTTATTAAGACCTTGTAAAGCCCCGTAGTGCCGTTCGTTTAATCTCCATGTTCGGTCAACGGGAATATAAGACAAGTCAAGCTCCTCTAAAACTATGTTTGCAGTCTTAACGGCTCGCAGTAAGACAGAGGTGTGAAGTTTTTCAGGTTGCAATCCGGCATCTTTAATTTGAACTCCAGCTGCGGCAGCTTCATTAATTCCAGTTTCGGAAAGATTTACGTCGTGCCACCCGGTAAACCTATTTTCGGCGTTCCATTCACTTTGTCCGTGCCGTAGAAGTATTAAGTTTGGCATCTTATGTCCTTTGGTTAAGTTGTTTAAATACATTTATGAGTAACTTGCTTGATTTATAAATTAAACTCACAAATTTAAGGAATACATTAATTTTAAACGAAAAGGCGCAGGCAACCTGAAAAGAGCTTTTTTATGAGTACGTAAAAGAAAATAATCTAATTTTTAAAAAACTTGACAACATAACACTCAAGATTGTTATAATATTGTTATATAACTAAAGTATTAGAGATTAACTAAAGAAAGGAATTAATTTGTTATGGCAAAGGCTGTAGGAATAGACTTAGGAACCACAAACTCGGTAGTAAGCGTGCTTGAAGGCGGCGAGCCTGTGGTAATTCCCAATGCAGAGGGATTCAGGACCACGCCGAGTGTAGTGGGATTTTCAAAAACGGGAGAGGTTTTAGTCGGCGAATTAGCCAAAAGACAGGTAATTACAAACCCAGATCGAACTATAAGGTCAGTCAAAAGACATATGGGAACGGACTGGAATATCGACATTGACGGCAAGAAGTATTCAGCACAGGAGATTTCGGCAAGAATTTTGATGAAGCTTAAGGCAGATGCCGAAGCCTATTTGGGAGACAAAGTAACACAAGCCGTAATAACAGTTCCTGCCTATTTCGACGACGCACAAAGAACCGCTACCAAAGAAGCCGGTCAAATTGCAGGCTTGGAAGTATTGAGAATAGTAAATGAACCAACGGCCGCGGCACTAGCTTACGGGTTGGATAAGGAAAATACCGAGCAAACCGTTTTGGTGTTTGACTTAGGAGGTGGAACTTTTGATGTATCCGTACTAGAGATTGGCGATGGCGTATTTGAAGTCAAGTCTACATCGGGAAATACCAAATTGGGAGGAGACGACTGGGATCAAAGAGTTATCGATTGGTTAATAAAGTCGTTTAAAGATTCAGACGGCGTAGATTTGGCTAAAGACAAAATGGCTCTTCAAAGACTAAAAGAAGCGGCCGAAAAGGCAAAGATCGAACTGTCTCAAGTACAGGAGACAAATATAAACCTACCGTATGTAACTGCAACGGACTCTGGACCTAAGCACTTGGATCTCAAACTATCGAGATCGAAATTTCAAGAGCTGACTCAAGATCTGGTTGACAAGTGTAAAGATCCCTTTGATCAAGCTATCAGAGATGCAGGGTTAAAGACTTCAGACATTAACCACGTGGTTATGGTCGGCGGTTCAACCAGAATGCCAGCAATTCAGGATTTAGTCAAGTCTTTGACGGGTAAAGACCCTCACAAAGGCGTGAACCCCGATGAAGTAGTGGCAATCGGAGCAGCAGTTCAGGCGGGTGTTCTAAAAGGTGAAGTTAAAGACATTTTGCTTTTGGACGTAACGCCGCTTTCTTTAGGTGTGGAAACCAAAGGCGGAGTCATGACAAGATTAATTGAACGAAATACCACCATTCCCACTAAAAAATCCGAAGTATTCACCACAGCAGACGATGGACAGTCCGCCGTCGATATACACGTACTCCAAGGTGAGCGCGAGATGGCTATGTATAATAAGTCACTCGGAAAATTTCAGCTTACCGGAATTGCTCCAGCGCCGCGCGGAGTACCTCAAATCGAAGTTACTTTTGATATCGATGCTAACGGAATAGTTCATGTATCTGCAAAAGATAAAGCTACGGGTAAAGAGCAGTCTATGACCATTACCGGACAATCCTCGTTACCTAAAGATGACATTGAAAGAATGGTAAAAGATGCCGAAGCTCATGCGGCTGAAGATAAGAAACGACGAGAAGAAGCCGAAGTGCGCAATAATGCGGATTCGCTGATTTACCAAACCGAAAAGCTTATCTCTGAACAGGGAGATAAAGTTTCAGAGTCTGACAAAAAAGATATTACTGATGCTTTAGAAGAAGCCAAAGCTGCCGTAGCTAGCGATGATATCGAAAAAATTAAAGATACTCACGAGAAACTCATGAGAGTCTCTCAAGAATTCGGATCAAAGCTGTATCAAGCCGCTGCGGCTTCAGAATCAGCAGCCGAGCCTACTGCGGACTCACAGCAAGCTTCAGACGAAGATATTGTAGACGCTGAAGTTGTCGAAGAAGGTGATCAATGACAGACATGGCCGATGACTTTAATGAAAACAACGAACCGCAGGTATCTGACGAAGTTGAAGATAACGCCGACGTAGAATCACAAGGAGACTTTGAAGACACAGCTGACATTGATTCGGCCGTGGAAAAGATTTTAACTGAAGTAGAGTCATTGTCTTTTTCGGATGAAAATACAAAATCTGCGGTAGAAATCGAAAGAGACGAACTTAAAGATTCGCTCTTAAGGTTGAAGGCGGATTTTGACAACTTCAAGAAGAGAGTCGCGAAACAGGAAATTGAATTGGTAGAAAGAGCAAACATCTCACTACTGGAAAAGCTGCTTCCTGCTTTGGATGTTTATGATTTAGCTATACAACATTTTGAAATTGGTGACCCCGAAACGAATTTTCAAGGTTTAAAGAAAGCTTTCGATATGCTAATTGAAGTTCTAGGTCAAAACGGTTTGGAAAAAGTTGACAAAGTGGGCGAAAGCTTTAATCCCGAAATTCACGAGGCAGTTAGTCACGTGCAAGCGCAAGAAGATAACGACGAAGGAGTTGAAACCGTTAAAGAGGTCTATCGAGCCGGCTATGTATTAAAAGGCAAAGTAATCAGACCCGCCACGGTGATTGTTCAGAGTTGATGCAAGAAGGTGTAAATTAAAATGCCGGTTGAAAAAGAGTGGTTTCAAAATAATTACTATAAAACGTTGGGGGTTGATGAAAAAGCCACCGATAAAGAGATCACGCGTGCTTATAGGAAACTGGCCAAAGAGTTGCACCCTGACGTAAATAAAGGCTCCGAAGAGCAGTTTAAAAAAGTGTCTGAAGCCTACGAAGTTCTTTCGGATGACACAAAACGAAAAGAGTACGACCAAATGCGTAAGTTGGGACCGAATCCCGGTTTTTCTTCAAATGGTTCGTCTTCTCGGGTGAACTTTAAGGTGGATGATCTATCTGACATTTTTTCGGGCTTCTTTAATGGCGGCACCGCTACTCGTTCGCAGAATACTACGACCTTTACCAAACAAAAAGGTCAGGACGTGGAGACCACTTACAGACTTTCGTTTGAAGATGCAATAAATGGCAAAACAGAGACGCTGTCGGTAAATTACCCCACCGCTTGTCACGAATGTAACGGTAGCGGTGCCGCCAAAGGATCCGGACAAAAGGTCTGTGATAAGTGTATGGGCTCGGGCTATGTCCAAGATGGTAAAAACCTTTTTTCATTAAATCAAGAGTGTGATAAGTGTATGGGAAGAGGGACTATCCCTACCGTGCGTTGTCCCGTGTGTTTGGGTACTGGAAAGGAGTATAAGCCCACACAGGTAACGATAAAGCTTGGTGCTGGTACAAGTACTGGACAAAAGGTGAGAATTAAGGGTAAGGGTAAGCCGGGACTGTTCGGAGGTCCCAATGGTGATCTATACGTAAAGTTGACGGTTGAACCGCACAAGCTCTTTGTTCGTAAAGGTCTTGATATATATTTAACAGTTCCTATAACTTTTTATGAGGCAGTAACTGGCGCTAAGATTTCAGTCCCTGATGTTCGCGGCCAAAAGATTGTCCTTAAAGTTCCTCAAAACTGTCCTAACGGACGGATTTTAAAAGTGGCGGGTAAAGGTGTAATTACTAAAACCAAGTCGGGAGATTTTTATGTGGAGCTGGAGGTTCAAGTTCCAAAATCAATTAACGAAGCTCAACTAAAAGCAATTGAAGAATTTGAGCAAAATCGTAGTGACGATGTAAATGTAAGAGAAAACATAGAAAGATATATTAAAACGAGTCAGGAGGTTAAATAATGACAAGATTAACCGGAGGATTGTTTGATAATACCGAAGGGAACAATCAATCAAGGGCAGTTTATGTAATTTCGGTTGCCGCTGAATTGGCTGGGCTGCACCCGCAGACTTTAAGGATTTATGAGAGGCGTGGTCTTTTGGAGCCTCAACGAACTCAGGGCGGAAATCGACGCTACTCGGAAAAGGACATCACTACGATGCGTCGTATTCAGGAGTTGATGAACGAAGGATTAAATATTGAAGGAGTCAGAAAGGTAATGGAGTTGGAGACGCAAGTTGCAAAGCTTAAAGCGGAACTCCGTTTAATGGCTCAATGTCAAAATGAAATAATAAGCGAAATACATAAGCTTTATAAAAATGAGATTGTTCCCATGTCATTTTGGGAAAGAAGTTTCTTAGACAGGAAGAAGGAAAAGTTTTAAGGAGGTCAAAATGGCTTTGGATCCCAAAAAATTTACCCTAAAGATGGAAGAAGGGTTGGCTGGTGCCACAGATTTGGCACGCCAACTTCAAAACACTGAGTTGGTGCCCGAACATTTCTTGGCTACAGTGTTAAATCAACCAGAGGGAATGGCTGTATCTGTTGTCAGGTCAATAGGTATTGACGAATTTCAACTGAAAAATTCATTAAATGAAAAGCTTTCTCAAATGCCGAAGGCTTACGGTTCACAAGACATTTCTATCAGTCGCGAGATGTCTGTTGCCTTAAATGAAGCAGAGTCTTTAAGAGAGAATATGGGCGATGGCTATTTGTCCGTCGATCATATGTTGGTTGTATTGTCAGACAAACTTGGCGTTGATCGAAATGAAGTCATGAATGCGATTAGAAAACTTCGAGGTTCAAAGAAGATTGACAACGTCGATCCCGACGCAACCTTTGCTGCTTTAGAGAAGTTTGGCAGGGACTTAACCGATTTGGCGCGAATTCACAAGTTGGACCCCGTAATCGGAAGAGACGAAGAAATTAGAAGAGTAATCCAAGTTCTGTCAAGACGGACTAAAAATAATCCGGTTTTAATAGGTGAACCCGGTGTCGGCAAAACAGCCATAGTAGAAGGACTTGCCACGAGAATAGTCCAGGGGGATGTTCCCGAATCTTTAAAGAACAAATCTGTAATTGCTTTAGACCTGGCTTCCATGGTAGCTGGAGCAAAGTATCGAGGAGAGTTTGAAGAGAGATTAAAGTCCGTATTAAACGAGATTAAAGACTCTGATGGTCAAATCATAACCTTTATTGACGAACTTCACACCATCGTGGGTGCCGGCGCAGCAGAAGGCTCATTGGATGCGGGAAATATGATTAAGCCGATGTTGGCTAGGGGTGAACTTAAATTAATCGGTGCAACCACATTGGACGAATACAAAAAATATATTGAAAAAGATGCAGCTTTGGAACGCAGGTTTCAGCAGGTGTATGTTGGAAGCCCAAGTGTTTCCGATACGGTGGCGATATTAAGGGGACTAAAGGAGAAATACGAGATCCATCACGGAGTAAGGATACAGGATTCGGCATTAATCGCTGCAGCCGAGTTGTCCGATCGTTACATCACGGGCAGATTTCAACCGGACAAAGCCATTGATTTAATTGATGAAGCTGCTTCAAAATTGAGAATTGAAATTGATTCAATGCCGACCCAAATCGACGTTGTGGAACGTAAAATAAGACAGCTTGAAATTGAAAAGGTTGCATTAGAGAAAGAGTCTGATAATCTATCAAAACAGCGTTTGGATAGATTAATTGAAGAGCTGGCAAACCTAAGCGAAGCTCACGGAGGTCTGGTTGCAAAATGGAATCTTGAAAAAGAGCAGATTACCAAGATTCGCCTCCTAAAAGAGGCTGCGGAGCAGAAAAAAAATGAGGCGGACAGATATGAAAGACTGGGAGATCTTGAGAAGGCTTCTAAGATCAGATACGGTGAACTACCGGAATTAGAAGTTAATATTGAAATTTCATCCCAGGAACTTTCAAAACTTCAGTCAAACGGCGCAATGCTTAAAGAAGAGGTTGATGCCGAAGACGTAGCCTCAATTGTAAGTCGATGGACAGGAATTCCTGTTTCCCGGTTAGTTGAAGGTGAAGTTGAAAAGTTGATCAGAATGGAATCACAACTTCACCAAAGAGTAGTTGGTCAAGATGATGCGGTAAGTGCGGTAGCCAATGCCATACGGCGTTCAAGGGCGGGGTTGTCGGATTCAAACCGACCAATAGGATCGTTTCTATTTATTGGGCCTACTGGAGTCGGAAAGACGGAGTTGGCCAAGTCCTTGGCTGAATTTCTGTTTGACGATGAAAAAGCAATGGTAAGAATAGATATGTCGGAGTATTCTGAAAAATATTCAGTTGCAAGATTGGTGGGCGCTCCTCCAGGATACGTAGGTTATGATGAAGGCGGACAGCTGTCTGAAGCAATCAGAAGAAGACCTTATTCCGTTATTTTGTTGGATGAAATCGAAAAAGCTCACTCCGACATTTTTGATGTATTTTTGCAGATTTTAGATGACGGTCGTTTGACCGATGGTCAGGGACGGACCGTTAATTTTTCCAATACGGTTATTATAATGACGTCGAATTTGGCGGTAACTCCAGCTGAGTATTTTAAACCGGAGTTCTTAAATAGGATCGACGAAATTGTGACCTTTAAAAAATTGGAAAAAGAGGATATGGCTAAAATTGTTGAAATTCAGCTTACCTATCTTCAAGAAAAGCTTGAATTAAAACATATTAAAGTCAACATTACAGACAATGCTGTTGCAAGATTGTCGGATCTCGGTTATGATCCTGTTTATGGAGCACGACCTCTAAAGAGAGTTATACAAAAAGAGATATTGGATCAATTGGCAATCGGAATGCTTAAGGGTGAAATTAAAGAAGATTCGGTATTAAGGATAGATGTAAGCAACAACGGAGAATTTATCTTTAATGACAATTAAAAGCTTGTCATAAGAGTTTTCAACTAAGAGTGTGCTCCATCAGGTTAAGTTAAAATTAACGATTGCGACTGATTAGTCATTCATATTGAAAGACAAAGTTGTTGGGCTCGAACGAACTTACTCCTACTGTCCCCTCACTCCCCTTAAGATGAAATTATGTAAGTCTCAGACCAAAACTTAACCGTTATCCAAGTCGAGCTGCCAGGCAATTGCATTTTAAGCAGTGGAAGAATAGTGCTGCAATCTGGGCCGCTCTCTCTTTGCAGAGTTAAAAATGATACTACAAATCCGTCACCTATGGCAAATGTTTTGAGGCAAACGACTTTATGTTTGTTGTTGCATGAACAATAGTTATAGGATAAAGCGTGCCGGTGTTTGAAAAATAGTTCAAGTTTGGATAACCCGCCAGTAGTAAGCACGGTGAACTGGAACTGATGGAAATTATCAGCTGACTGCTTCCCATTCCTGCTCCGGCCATTTGGGTTAAACTTGCAGAAAGTTTACTGGGAACACATATTGTAGTGGCTGTTGGCTCCGCTGGAGTTATTACGATCGGGCTCAACGGCCAGCTAAGAGGATTTATCGCTGCCGCATATTGTGGTGGCGAGACCTGTGATTTGACAAGGAACTTGTTGTAGAAGAAAACAACTGCAAACTCTCCTCGTTTGGATAAGCAATTTTAGGGTCAAGAATGTGAATCCAAGTAACTCCATTCCAATCCTACGTGTCATTGAGGGAATATGAATTTTGAAAACCTCCGAATAAAACCATTGTGAAGTTGTTACTACCGTTTAAAAGTGAAATATTAAAATTACTGAAATGTAAAATTGCCATGGACCAAGCTGCTCTGGGAGACGGTGAATCTTTTGGGTCTGATTGTTGCCATGAGGTACCACTAAAAATCCATGTACCTCCAGGCGTGTTTCTTGCCGTTTCTATACCTCCGAACATTATTGATTGTTTCGTGGTTTTGTGATAAGCACTTGAGGTACCTTCTCTTACGGAAGAACTTGTTATCGGAATTGCTATCGGGTGTTTGGCAGTTGTTGATCCGTAAACAGTCATGCCTATAATACCGACAGTCACATGTGCGACTAGTGATCCATCCAACATACTAAAATGCAGCCCTTATCGCCTTGCTGCCCTCCCTCTTTTAATTGTTATGCATTTATAGTCAACTGATATGCAAAAACACCTAAATTGAAGTTAGGAATTAAATTACCGCATCGATTCTAACGTTTGAACTTTGTCTGATTCTCTCCTCGTGTCAAAAAAAGTGCTTTAAAATTTAGTTGCTAAATCGGTCATTTAAATTATTCCATTTTCTTGTCCCTCAATAACTCTTGAGTGTGAAATTGATTTTGATATTGGTGACAGCTAAAAATTGGCACCATGACAATGAGTAAATTTACGAATTAGCTTTTGCATAAAATGTTCATGAAGCAGCAAGCAGTTTGATTATTAGTAGAGAACAGAAATTTTATTTTGCCGAAATGTTTGTCATTTCGTGGCGAGTTTTCTCGCTCTGCCTCCATTCGAGGGCTTCAGGTTCTTCTTGCCATTCGAGTATTAGTTCTCCCAGTCTTTCAATTATTTTCCTGACCTCTGTAGGATGAATTCTGAAGAATTCGCGTCTTGCATTTACTAGATTAACTCTATATTGATCTAATTCATGGTGAAGGTGAGTTTCTAACCCTACTGCATCATCGCTAAAGACTATGGCATGGACATCGTAATGAAACGGCACTGCCGCATCAGATAATTCGTGTACACGTTCCATTGGATCCAGTCGTCGTGTCATTCCTACTTTAACCATTTCGGGTCCGAAAGATCCGATATTTGAAATTATGTAAACATGACCTGCTTTAATGTTTGCAGCCCTTCTGGAAATCCCATCCATAGCATCTTGAATTTCACTTAACTTGTTTTCAATTTGACTAGCTGCTTCAAGGTCGCCATCTTGTTTAAGCTTTGCAAGTGTCGAAGCGTAATGTGCTTCTTCTTTGCGCAACCGGTCTTGTTCGCGTTCAAATTCTCTTCTTGCAACTTCTTCTTCTTTTGCTTGTTCGCGTTCTGCTCGTTGACGTTCCTTCTCTTCTGCAACTTTTGCTAGATAGTCTGCGGTATATTCAAGTTCTTGAATTCTAAGTGAATGATAATGATCAGACACTCTAATATTCATGGTCGCACCTAATTTTACAATCGTTTCGCGGGCTTTCTCTAGACGGGCAATAGATGATTCCAACGTATACGGTTTCATGGATCTAACGGCATTGTCTACTTCATTATTGTATGCGCGTAACATAAGTTTTGAAAGATCTTTTACCATTTTCATGCCATCTTTAGTTGAGCCATTAACTGTCCATTGAGTCGTACTTAATATTGCTGATCCTGCAGCAACTGAGTCCTTAATATTCTTTTGAATCGTCGTTAGTTTGGCTTTGTAGGCGGGAGCGCCGTCCAGCGGATGTCTATATGAATAGATTCCAACTTCCTGCAAAATAGCAGTTTCTCTCACTTCAACTACGGTAGTACGCAATTTCTCAAGTTCGGCTTTTATTTTGTATATTTCAGTGGCATTATTGCTCATTTGGCTAAGCTCGTAATCTAATCTAGTTTTTTCATCTCTCAAGAAATTTGCTTGGCTTCGCAATTGCTCTAGTTCTTGTTTTTCTTGTCTGTTTTTCTCGACTTCTTGTTTGAGTGGACCAATTTCAGTGTAAAGGGCCGCTCTTTCGTTACTCAAACTTAAAACTTGGACTCTTAGATCGTTTAGTTGAAGTTTTAAAGATTCGATTTCGTAAATTCCTAATGCCGACAATTGCTGTCGGAGATTAGCCACTTCTTCTTCAAGATTCTTTTTACCACCGAATAAACTTTTTGCCTTGTCCGATAGATGTTGTTGAGGTTCGTTGTTTATTTTATAATCTGTGTTCGGTGGTCCCGAACTGGGAGGTGATCCAATTGGTGTTGTTGACGGTGTCCAATTAATTCCATCCCACCAGCGAAGTATACTGGGGTCTATCTGATCTGGATACCAACCCGGTGGGACTTGTCTCTTGGGATCATTCTGTTGATTCATAGTACTATTATACCTAACATCTCAATTTTTAGCATGAAAATATTAGCAATTCCGCATTTGTGAAAAGTTGTTGTTTCAATTTATAATTATCGCTCATTTTAAAGTGAAACCTATTTGCCATTTTGGAACTTTGAAGTTCACGTGATCTCGTATTCCCGGTTTGACGACACACCTTTGTTGTAAAATTATAGTCGCGGTTGGTGATAGGCATTCTTTATATTGAAACCGTCATTGAATTTAGCTTATATGGCTCTGAGATTTAATTGTTTAGAAGAACTTAATTTGAGGTAAATAAATTACGACGTCATGGACCTTCTTTAAGAGACGCTGTGTCCGTGCTGTTGAATTGGAGAGAGTTTGAAAAAATTACGATTGTAGCAGCTGTAATTCGTAAGTCAATATTAGAAAGAATTATTAATGAATAAAGATAAAGAAATTTAAAGAGCAGAACTTCATAGAACCATTTGGAGAATAGCCAATGATCTTCGCGGAAGCGTTGACGGATGGGATTTTAAAAGTTATGTATTGGGGCAGACTACAGGATTCTTTTCTATAGATTCATACGGGAATGGAAAGAATATATAGATAACTGACTAAAAGTTGAGTTAGGCCAAATAATAGAAGAAGAAAGCTTAAATGCTAAAGAAACAAAAAAATTTATGTCTAAGTCCTTTAAAAATAAACAGATGTCTGATTTGGGGACCGAAATAACCAAAGTTTTACCGCCGGTTTCAAGATTTTCTGAAGACAGTGGACACAGTGTGAAGAAGCAGAGAGTCATTACTCTTTTGAGTCAATTGTTTGAAAGGTTTTTTACTTTGCGTAGCGAAAACGACGATGACTAACCCCTCCCCTTAAAACCGATACGACGTGGTTTAAAATAAAATTTTCGCGAACTAAAAATTAAAACACTGGATATTAAAAGATGAACAATAAGTGTCAGCTGTTAGTTATAAGTTGACACATTGACAAGTTAGAAAAAGGAAAGCATGTCAGAAGATATTAGTGAGTCAAATGCTGCAGATGAATTGGAAGTTGAATCTGATTACGGTGTAACTTCCAATAAATTGGTTGGATATTCTAACAAGAATAATTGTGTGGCCTTATATAAGGATTCTTCAATTCATATTGATGTAGCAGATTCTCTTGAGCAGATTTATTCGTTGCCAGGTTCAGGTAACTCGCCTAAGGCTGTTTTCAGCCCAAATGGAAATTACATAGCGGTGGGATTTCGTGATCGGCTAGATCGAACGATTTACCTTTGGGACACTAAATCTGGTGACCTGCTTAATTTATTGTCAGGTCATACGGCTAAGGTCTGGTCAATTGAATTTAGTCATGATGGCAACTTTCTGGCGTGTGGTGCTACAAATGGTGCGCTTCGGATTTGGAATACCGAGTCAGGAGAATTAATCCAAACATTAGTGGGTGATAGGGATAAACGAACTAAACCTAAACGAATTGAGGCGCTTGCTTTCAGTCACGATGGTAATTATCTCGCCGCCGACGGAGGCGACGATACGCTTCGGATTTGGGATGTTAAAACCGGATATTTGTTTCGTACGTTAATGGGCGATACCAATAAGAATATTCATGGTGTCGCATTTAGTAAAAATGATGAATATTTAGCTACTGGTAACGGCGAAGGCACTCTGTGTATTTGGGACACTAAATCCGGTAAATTGCTCCATGAGATTCCTGGTCACAATCACATGGCAATAGTGTCAATTGATTTTAGCCAAAACGGTAATTATATGGTTTCGGGGGGATGGGATGGTCTGGTTTGCGTTCGGAATGTAAACTCCGGTGAATTAATTCAAACCGTTGATATCCGCCACAGTCATGTATTTTCTGTCACATTCGACGAAGATAATAGCAGTATTGTAGTCGCAAGCTATCAAAATGAAATTGGAATCTGGGACATTAAATTTTGGGACGTTAAAACTGGTGAATTACTCCGCACCCTGCCGGATGAAACGCCTGTCGAGAATACATACGATATATCGGCTTGGATATTTCAAATAAGCGCCGAAAAAACATTAGAAATCCAGGAACTCAATACCGATGGCGAATTCCTTGCAAAAGTTAATCGATACGAAGAAGATATAAGACTTGGTGATAAAGTTTATATCTATCGTTACGGCAGAGATGATGGAATAATTTGTAGGGGTGAAATTTCAAGTGATTTAATTGAATCAGAATCTCCGAACGAAACTAAAAAAGTCAAAATCAAAATTATTTCTAACCTTAAAGATTCCGTATTGCCCGAACAGTTATTGAAAGAAGACCCCATAACGCAAGCTCTTGGTTCCAGAATGTCAAATTGGGGAATTATTTTTGCTGTTTCTTCAGATGAAGTATTGGAAATGGAAAGAATGATATCCGATGAGACCTCTATGGTTTTGGCGGCGGCCGATTCTTATTCTAAAGCTAGCTTTCTTGACGAAGTGTTTATGGATGAAAAGAAATACAATGAGCTGTGTGAGATATTGTTTCGTAAGAAGAATTTAATTCTTCAGGGGCCTCCTGGAGTCGGAAAAACCTTTGCGGCAATTCGATTGGCATATTCGATCATCGGTAAACAAGACAAAAGCAATGTTGAATTGGTTCAGTTTCACCAAAGCTACAGTTACGAAGACTTTGTTATGGGCTATAGACCGGATGCAGACGGATTTAAGTTGGTAGAAGGTCCGTTTTATAGTATGTGTAAAATAGCCAGAGACAATCCTTACGATAAATATTTCTTCATAATTGATGAAATTAATCGTGGAAATCTAAGCAAAATATTCGGTGAACTTTTAATGCTTATCGAATCAGACAAGCGAGAAGCTAGATATGCAACTCGGCTTATTTACAGAGACGAACAATTCTATGTACCTGACAACGTCTATATATTAGGTTTGATGAATACTGCTGACAGAAGTCTTGCAATGATAGATTACGCCTTGAGGCGCAGATTTGCATTTGTAGATATTGAACCTGCATTTGATTCAATTGGTTTTAAACGTGAGCAAGAGAAAATCCAAAGCAAATTGTTTGATTCGTTGATCGAGGAAATTAAGAGACTGAACATAGCAATATCTGCCGATAGGTCATTGGGAAACGGTTTTCAAATAGGACACAGCTACTTTCTTGGTATCAACGGCGTGATGACTCAAGAAAATAAAACTGAAGCAATTAAATCGGTAGTCGAATACGAACTTAAACCATTAATTGAAGAATATTGGTTCGATGACAAACTTAGCTGTCAAGAGTGGATTAATAAACTGAAGAAATCCATAACATGAATGAAACAAATAGAATAAAAATCAAAAATATCTATTACATGTTGGCCTATGCCTATACTGGCCTAAGAGATCCTGAGACCATAAATGCCGGAACTGAAGAATTTGATCACATTCATGATCTGCTGGCTAAAATTATCGTTCTTGCCGTTTCTGATCAATTCAAAAAAGGTCTTTATCGTTCTTACAGTCAGACTGAAGAAGTGCTTAGCCAAATCAAAGGTAAGTTACTTCTTTCTGAATCATTAAAAATGCAAACTATTCCGACTCGCCGGTTGGTATGCAGCTATGACGAATTTAAGGAAGATAACGTTCACAACCAGATAATAAAAGCAACAATGTTGCTTTTGCTACGAAATGGCTACGTAAAATCCGAAATAAGAAAAGAAATTCGTTTACTGTTGGACTATCTCTCTATGGTAAAAGATATCTCGCTTTCATCTGCGTTATTTAATACAATTGCCTATCATCGATTTAATGCATCTTATGAAATGCTGATTGGAATTTGTGCTTTAGTTGTAAGGGGATTACTTCAACAGACTGAAGCGGGTAGTTATAAACTGTTGGACTGGATTCAAGAGGAACAAATGTATCGTTTGTTCGAAAGATTCGTACTGGGTTGGTTTCAAAAACATCATCCAGAATTCAGCCCCGTATCAACTATCATAAATTGGGATTTAAATGGGAAAACCGGCGATGAATTTCTTCCAAAGATGAAGACCGACATAACCCTAAAAAATGAGGACAAGATTCTCATTATAGATACGAAGTTTTATGCCGATATTTACAGTTCTCATAATTATAGCGGCCAACCGAAATTTAATTCCAACAATTTGTATCAAATCTATTCTTATGTCAAAAACCAAGACGTTAATCATACAGGAAGGGTTTCAGGAGTGCTGCTTTATGCACATACCGATGAAGAAATTCAACCCGACTCAGCATACATTATGGATGGAAATGCTATCAGTTTAAAATCTATAAATTTAAATGTTGAATTTAAATTTATAGCAGCCAAATTGGAAAGCTTATGTAAGAGTTTTGGAGAGGATTTAACTCTCGAAGAGAGCAAGGCAATGACGTTAGCAACTTAGTCTATAAGCAATTTTCACCTAAAACTTAAACTTAGGTTATCCGCTTTATCCATACTATAAATTCAATTTACGCCAAAGAACGAATCGGCAATTCAAATTGAACGCAGTCACGAATTCAATTTCTGGATTATAGCTAAATTAAGTAAATTATTGGAAAGTTTTAAATAGACCTAGTGCCAATGACTTCTATAGTGATATACTTGCCTTAATATAAATATTCTGTGTTCGTTAAAGACATAGGAAGGAGGAGTAATTAAATGCTCACAAGTGTACTTGCTGTCACAAATTCAGCTAGCAGTGCAGCGGGAATGTCTCTAGTTGTTTTTATATATATTGCAATTTTTGTTATACAAATAATTTCATGGTGGGCGGTATTTGCTAAAGCAAATCAACCTCGATGGGCTGCTATTATTCCAATATATAACTTTTATATTTTTACGAAGGTGGCACGGCGACCTACGCAGTGGTTTATTCTATTACTGGTACCCATTGTAAGTATAATTGTTTATTTGACAATGTGTTTTGACATAGCTAAAGCTTTTAACAAATCAACCGGATTTGGTGTCGGTCTGGTTTTTCTGCCATTCATTTTTTATCCAGTCTTGGGTTTCGGTAAGTCCAAGTATAATGAAAGTTTAACGGCCGGAAATACTTACGGTAGTGGAAATTTATATGGATCCGGAAATTACCCCCAACCCAGTCCACAGCAGTATCCGCCACAATATATACCTCAGGGACCACAGCAGTATCCACCTCAGGGACCACCGCCAGGACCGGCGCAATATCCACAGCAGTATCCACCACAATATCCGCCTCAGGGACCACAGCAGTATCCACCTCAGGGACCACCGCCAGGACCGAATGGACAACCTCCATCTCAATAGGGAAAATCCATAAATTAATTTATATTATTTTGACCTTGAAACTTTTGGTATAGTTCTGTATTACAACTCCAAATACTTTGGGATATAACTGTAGCAATCAAAACCCAAGCTATTCAAGTACCTTTGTGTATAATAGTAACGGAGAAAGAATGGCGCAGACTTTGGCTAATAGTTCAACCCAAC
>JAJZNL010000056.1 GCA_021852345.1 Actinomycetes bacterium | reverse complement strand
GATCGCACGGACCCACGGACGCGTATGTACACCCTTCAACTTCTCGACAGGCGACATCGACAGCGGTGGAACTTGCCGGTGGAAGAAGCGGTCCCTGGCGTTGCAGGTGCGGGGGGTCAGTTGGTCGTAAGGCTAGCTGAGAGATAGAGACATAGAATACTATGTTTTTACCTACTGTTATCTATTACAAGTCAGAAAAATTGAGTTTGCTACAAAAAATAACAAAGTTTTATAAAAAATACGATGTCAGATATCGTTATGAGTTGAACAAGTTAATTTAACAACTGACTTATATATCAATTTTCATTAAATTTAAGTGGTCGAGACCGGCATCGATCCGGTGACCTCACGCTTTTCAGGCGCGCGCTCTACCAACTGAGCTACTCGACCTTTTGATTTAATCAGGTATTTAACTTATCATAAAATGACTTTAAATCAGTTCAAATTAATTCAAATCAGTTCAGTTTTAAACTTCTCGTTTTGAACTAACTTGACCAAATCGATTTTAGTTGATTTAGAGAGATTAACTGACTTGGATTCTGTTTAGAAAGTTTCATCCATGTATTGATTTAAATCCATGTATTAATTTAAACTTTAGTGGCGGACCTGACGGGATTTGAACCCGCGACCTTCGGCTTGACAGGCCGACGTGCACTCCAGGCTGCACTACAGGTCCAAACGGTATAATAAAGCTAAAATGGGTATATAGCAGCCTATGCTTATCTTGATTATCACAAGAGTTAAGAGTTAGCCAAAACTAATTCTTAATGATCTCGATCTATTAATCATCTGATAGATAATCCAGAAAATTAGATAATCCAGAAAATTAAATAATCCAGAAAATTAAATAATCCAGAGATTGAAATCAAGTACTATATAGCCGTTTTAAATAACGATATCGCAGATAAATATTTTAGTAGATTTTTTAATTCCTGTTTTTTTGTTTTGGAATTTGCCTTATTTGTCAAAATTTGTCAAAAACGCTTTCCTTAAAATATTATTAAAATCTTAATTGAACGACAAATATTAGCCTTAAAATTTGTTTTTTTATCTAGATTAAAATTAGAGTGTGGTTTAAGTTTTGATGCATAAATTTTAAGAATTTGAATTAACGTCTTTATCAACTGAGCCAGATTAACTTTTTATTAAACTGAAGTTTGTAAACAGTCAGCAAATAAAACGTATTGACTGGTAACAAGAATTAGTAGCTAACAGCGATTAACCAAATATTGGGATTTAATCAACTTCAGAGATTTAACTTTTTATTAAACTGAAGTTTGTAAACAGTCAGCAAATAAAACGTATTGACTGGTAACAAGAATTAGTAGCTAACAGCGATTAACCAAATATTGGGATTTAATCAACTTCAGAGATTTAAGCAAATATAGCGATTTATTTTAAACAGGGATTTGATATGGAATTAAAGTTCGGTTGGGAAAACTTAGAGGTAGGAGATACTTCTATTCAAGCTTTCATGAGTTCGTACGTTCAAACCGAGGACACGGCTCCAGCGGTTGTGCTAGTTCAGGAGGTATGGGGAATAAATGATCACATGGAAGACGTGGCCATCAGATTGGCTAAAGCCGGTTACTCTGTGGTCGCTCCAGACCTTTTGTCTTTAGGAGGTCTTCGACCGCAAGAAGCAAGCTTTGAAAGAGTCGAAGAGATTAAAGGCGTAATAGATACTTTGGGTTTTGCAGTTTTTGCCGATGAGCAAAAAAGGCAGGAAGCCTTTAAAGATATGGATCCCGAATTGGTTTCGAGATTGATCAAAACTCAAGAAGTCGTATTTTCTCAAATGGGTAAGCGAACTCAATACGTAGAAACTATTAAGTCGATAATTGCGGGATGCAAAGCAAATAACAGCTCAAGAAAAGTGGGAGCGATTGGATTCTGCATGGGAGGCGGAATTGTATCGACATTGGTCTGCTCGGAATCCAATTTGGACGTGGGAGTTTCGTTTTACGGGTCGGTTCCTACCGAAGATATTATGGACAAAATCGGCTGTCCTCTTTTGGGAATTTATGCCGGTGAAGATCCTGGTGTTAATTCGGGTATTGAACCATTTAGATCTAAAGTTAAAGAAGTTAACGGTGACTATAGAACGGTTATCTATCCTAACGTACTTCACGGTTTCAATAACGATACCAGACCTGCATATTCGATAGATGCGGCCAGGGATGCTTGGGCTAGAACTTTGACTATGTTGTCAGAGTTCTTAGGCGAAGATTATGCCGATGCTTAGTAGTAGGTCATTTATTCAGAGATTCGAAAAGTTTCAAATTTAAAACTTTACATAGGGAGTTGTATCATTAATGCACAAATTTTATAAGGGTGTCGGCACTTTTGCTGTAAAAGCTCGATGGTTTATAGTGATTTTTTGGTTTGTAGCGACAATATTGGCTGTACATTTTTTTCCTTCATTGAATTCGGTAGCAAATTCAAATAATTCGGCATTTCTGCCTGCGAATTCGCCTTCCACAAAAGCTGAAGCCTTGGATGCACCCTTTTCGCCGACGGGAGTTGTACCCGTTCAAATTGTCGTTGTCTCTAAAAATGGCCTGCTCACATCCAGTGATATAAACGTCATCGACGGACTTAAAACTCAACTTTCTAGGGTTACGTCAATAGTTAAGGTTCAGGATTTGGGAATATCGTTGGATAAGCAGGCCGAACTGATTCAGGTATTAAGTAATACACCTCAAGGTCCGTCGGCTTCTGACAATGTTTTAATATCGGATTTAACGGCTGCGGTCAAACATAATTTGGCCCAAAGCGATCTGTCCGGGTATGTGGGAGGTCAAGTTGCCGTACAGGTAGCTAGTCAGTCCAAGTCAGGCAATACTTCAAATCAGTTGCAGTTGTTTTCAATTATTTTTATTTTGGTGTTGCTATTTTTGGTTTTTCGATCCATATTGGCACCGTTTTTGGTGCTGCTCCCAGCAGTTTTGGTGGTCGCGTTATCGGGACCGGTCATAGCCGAACTCGCGCATCACGGTTTGCAGGTTTCTGCGATCAGTTCATTTTTGCTTATAGTTTTGTTATTGGGTGCAGGTACCGATTATGGTCTGTTTCTAATTTTCCGACAACGGGAAGAGATCAGAAACGGTATGTCTCATCACGACGCCATCATAAAAGCAGTTACCAGGGTAGGCGAATCTATAACGTTTTCAGCCGGAACCGTTATTGCGGCTCTCTTGTCCTTAACGGCTTCCACATTCGGCATATATAAATCGTTGGGCGCTCCGCTAGCCATTGGCATATTTTTTATGTTGTTGGCGGGTCTGACACTGCTGCCGGCTTTATTTGCCATATTTGGTAGAGCGGTATTCTGGCCCAGCAGACCGAATCCGAATCAAAAGAAAACCGGAGTATGGGGTGAAATATCTGCGACAATCGTAAGAAAACCGGGAGTGACTTTAGTCATCGGTATTATTCTGTTCGGAGTCATGGCTATATTTTCAGCTGGTGACAAACCGGCTGGATTCGGAGGTACCGCTACGGCACCGAAAGGTTCCAGTGCGGCTATTGCAACCCAACTAGTCACTCAGCATTTCCCCAAAACCAGCTCCAATCCAACGGCGGTTATCTTTAAATTTAATCAGCCAATTTGGCAAAACCCGAGTAAACTTACTCAAATTCAAAGCGATTTGGCAAAAACGGGTTACTTTAATAAAATCTCGGGTCCTTTATCTGTTTCAACTCTTAAACTGACGGCCTCCGAATGGGTGAAGCTTCATTATGCATTGGGTAATCCTCAAAATCTTCCTCAGCTTCCGCCGTCAAATTTACTTTCGGGTTCCATCACCAAGTCTGAATATATTGCTTATGCCGAATCTAAAAATTTTGTTTCTCAAGATGGGCAAACCGTACAGTATCTCGTGGGGCTTACAACTGGAGATCCCCAAAATACCACTTCAATTGATTTGGTGCCGCAAATCAGAACTTCCGTTACAACAATAGCCAGGCAAGTGTCTGCAGTTGATTCGGGGGTAGCTGGAGAAGCTCCCGCTATCTACGACATCAGTTCCGTATCGTCTTCTGACCTTAAAACCGTTATTCCGATAGCGATTCTTATCATCGCTATCCTATTAATTTTGGTCATGAGATCGTTGGTGGCTCCGTTGTATCTAATCGCCTCTGTGGCCGTAAGCTACTTTGCCGCCCTCGGAGTCTCCGTATTGCTTTTCATTGACATATTGCACGACGGAGGATTGACCTTCATTTTGCCTTTTTTGATGTTTGTATTTTTATTGGCACTGGGAGAAGACTATAACATTTTGGTCATGACTAGGATTAGGGAGGAAGCTCACGGTTTGACCTTAAGGCAGGCTGTGTCTAAGGCACTTTCGACGACAGGCACAACGGTAACTTCCGCTGGGTTAATTTTGGCAGGAACCTTTGTCGTTTTTGCCATAGAAGGCGCTATTTCAGGCTCGTCTGAGATAAGTAATGTCGGGTTCGGTTTGGCGCTGGGAATCATTATGGATACATTCTTTGTAAGAACACTTCTCGTACCGTCTACCGTAGTTTTGCTGGGACGAATTAACTGGTGGCCCTCAAAGCTGTATAAGGTCAAATCCGAAGTGTATCCTGAGACAGTAGAAGAGGATTGATCGATAATCTGCAAATTTTAAGGAAATTTACAGCTTAATTTAAAATCTTAATGTCATAATATAGTTATGGCTTTAAATAAAAATTCACCCAGAGTATTGGTAGTAGACGACGAACCGGGGTTGGCGGATTTAATCGCTTCAGCACTGAAATTTGCTGGATTTCAACCAGAAGTTGCTACTAATGGGACAGCAGCAATAAAAAAATATTTAGCCGACAAGTTTGACATCATCATATTGGATGTTATGTTGCCGGATATGAACGGGTTTGATTTAGCCAAGAAAATTTCAACTTCGGCACCCAGGACTCCCATTCTGTTTTTGACGGCTAAGGACTCAACGGAAGACAAAATCAGAGGACTTACAGTCGGCGGAGACGATTACGTTACAAAACCATTTAGTTTAGAAGAGCTGGTAGCCAGAGTAAATGCCATCTTAAGGCGCGCCGGAAATGACGCAGGGGGTTCTGGACGCGTGGAATTTCACGGGTTGGAGATGGATGAAGAGACCAGGGAAGTGCGTCGTGACGGAAAACTTATTGATTTGACGACTACGGAGTTTAGGCTTCTCCACTATCTGTTATCTAATGCCAAAAAAGTGGTTACCAGAGCACAAATTATGGACTATGTTTGGAACTATGACTTTGGCGGAGATTCTGGAATTTTAGAAACGTATATTAGTTACTTGAGAAAAAAAGTAGATTTCAAAGAACCAAAGCTGATTCATACTATACGGGGATTCGGATACGTTATAAAAAACAAAGAAAATCCATAGATAGATCTATTTTGAGTCTCAAGTTTTGAGACTCTGGTAATGACATGTCGTTAAAGTCTAGATTGTTAGTTGCAATTATCGGGTTAATTGCCTTTATATTTTGTCTTGTAGACGTTGTCACTTATAATTCGCTTCAAACCTTTCTAATCGGGCGCGAAGATCAGCAACTCTTTCAGTCCGTAAGTGAAATGACTCATGAACTGGTGAGGGCAACCCAAATAAACATTAATTTGGGAACCAATGCCGCGGGCTCAGTAGGCACTACCTCTTTGCAGGCCGGAGCATTGGGACAGCTTCGTGATAACGGAGCTATAGTAACGTCAATTCAGGTTTCATACGGAAATAAAACTACCGCTTTTCAACCTTTTCCTCTGGTAACCGCCGCATCCGTAAAACTTGCGACCTCATCCCAACAGGCAATTTATGTTACAGCAACTCCCAAGTCATCGTCTGAAGCCTATAGGGTACTGATATATCCTTTGAGCCAAACCTACGTGTTGCTTGAAGCTTTTCCGCTGACGGCAGTAAATGACACTATGACCAATCTTTTGCATTTTGAAATCTACACGGGAGTGTTAGCCGTTGCTGCGGCAATATTAATTGGATTGTTAGCAATAAAACTGTCGTTGTCTCCGATCGACAGAATCCGAAAAGCTTCTAAAGCCGTCAGCTCGGGTGATTTAAGTCAGCGTCTTGAGGTCTCAAATCCAAAGACAGAGATAGGAGAGCTTCAAACCGACTTTAACAATATGGTTGCGCGAATTCAAGAAGAATTTTATCTTAGGTCCTTAAGTGAACAAAAACTAAGAGAGTTTTTGTCGGATGCATCTCATGAGTTGCGTACCCCTTTAACTTTTATTTTGGGTTACGCGGATCTATTGTTAAAAAATTCATACTCTCAGGATCCGAGTATCGAAAAGATTAAAGAGCAAGCGTCGCGTATGTCTAAGCTCATCGAAGAACTTTTGGTACTGGCAAGGCTTGACGAGGGACAGAAACTCCAGTTTGAGCCTGTGGACTTAAGGCTGCTGGCTCATGAACTTGCCGCCGATGTACTGTTGCTGGACCCGTCCAGAAATGTAAAGGTGAATGCTGCCGAACCTATGTTTGTTATGGGTGATTCCATTAAACTTCGGCAGGTTGTCACTAATTTTGCAAGTAACATATTTAACCATACTCAAGAGGGCACACCAGTGAGCGTAACGGTTACGACTGAAGATAACTACGGAGTCTACATAGTTTCAGATTACGGTAAAGGTGTCACAGATTTAAATAAGATATTTGAAAGATTCTATAGAGAAAATAAAGTCAAATCTGACGGAGGCGTAAATTCTGGATCTGGTTTGGGGCTGTCTATTGTTTATGCGATTATACAGGCTCACAATGGCACGATAACTGCTCGGCCAACTGAATTAGATTCGGGTCTTACATTTGAAGTTAAGATACCTCTGGCAGATCGGTAATTTTAATATCAAATCGATCTATTTAAGTGTGGCAATCCCACCGTCTACGGGTAGTATTGCTCCCGTTATATACGATGCCCCCTGAGATGCCAAGAATATAGCCGTTGCTGCCATATCCGATGGCCTGCCTATCCTTTTCATAGGTGCCATTTCGGCGATTTGCTTTCCGAAGGCTTCTAAGGTGGCGTGCATCATTTTCGATTCAAAAGGTCCAGGTGCAATTGCATTTACAGTAACAAATGGAGCCAGTTTTCGAGCCAGGTGTTTTGTTAGCTGATGTACCGCCGCTTTTGAGGCCGAATAAGAATAGGTTTCCAATACCGGAACCTGAATGCCGTCTATGGACCCTATGTTGATAACTCTGGACGGAGATTCCAGGGTCGCCGATTTAGTTAAGAGAGGTATTAAAAATTTCGTTAAATGAAATACACTCTTAACGTTTAAAGACAGTACTCGGTCCCATGCGGCATCATCAAATGTTTCAATCGGTGCTCCCCAGGTGGCACCGGCATTATTGACTAAAATATCCAAGCTGTCCTCATGTAGTCCGACCGCCTCGGCTAAAGCTTTACAGTTGGCTTCAGTTGACAAATCAAACGGTAGGCTTATGCACGTTCCGAATTCGGACAGTTCCTCGGCGGTCTCGTTGCAAGCTTCGACTTTTCTTGATGATATGTAAGTCTTTACCCCCGACTTCACAAATCCAGCTGCAATCATCTTACCGATGCCTCTTGATCCACCTGTTACTAGTGCCACCTTACCGTCTATGTCAAATAGTTCTTGTGTCATAATTTAAATTGTTTTCTCTTTAATTGGTTAGCTGCAGGTTTCTAATTGTTGTTGTTTAAAAAGTTTAAAAGCAACGGTATGAATTTATTTTGATCCTGAAACAAAAATCCATGTCCGGCATCCGGATAAAAGATTAGTTTACTATTTTTTATAGCCGAATGCATATATTTGGAATTTGCCTGAGGGATGAGTTGATCGTCTGATCCGTCGGCAATCAAAGTTTGTGCCTTGATGCTTTTAAGTTTAAAACCCGAAGGATCTTTGGCGAAGCTCCACAATGCAAGCGCGTTAAATTGTGCGGTGGTCACTGTTTTGTCTGCAACATAAAAATTCGGAAATTTCGACAAAGCCTCTATATATTTAGTGGTCCACGCGGATTGATTTTTTGGAAAAAGTAAGTTTAGTAAATTCAGAGCATTGGATGCGGAGGTGTTGGTCAGTTGTGCAACTGTGGACATACTTGGTGAAGTGGCATGTCCGTTACCTGGCAAAGTAGCGGCCAAAATCAGATGATTTACGTCGTTGGGGTAATTGATTGCCAGTGCTTGAGCAATCATACCTCCCATAGACCAACCGAGTACATCGGGTTTGTTCAGGTGTAAGTACCGAATCAGAGCGTTGGTTTGCTGTGCCATCTTGCCGATTGTTAAAGTACCGTTTGGCATCGATGTCTGTCCGATTCCCGCATTATCAAATATAATTACTTCGTGGTATTTGGCTAACGTATCTACGAATGTCGGCATCCAAGCATCCATCGATCCCGAATATCCCATTATGAGAACCAAAGGAGAGCCCGCTCCATCCGTACGGTATGATACCGTTCCGTCAGAAGTATGCGCTACCAGTATTGGACGCTTGATTATCGGAATAACATTTTTGTCGACGACTACCGCAGTGTGAGTAACGGTTGTTGTGCCACATGACGCAATCGTAAGTGAGATTATAACAAATACCGAAAACGTAAATACCTTTTTTGCTATCGATATTGATTTGTTTAAAGCCCGGATTCTATGTAAAAAAAAGCTTTTCGTTAAAGACGTTAAAGACATAGCCTTAACATTACTTTTTTTGCCTCTAAAAAAACAATTTAGCTATTAAATTTATATCAAAGATCATTTCATAAAAACGACAGATAAATTCAATTTGTGAATAAATATCGTTGCTATTTTAAATGAATTTCTAAATTCTATCGCAGCTGTTCAGCTTGTATTATTTGTATTAACTAACGTTGTTTAGGATTTTTCACTTAGCAACCATTCCGTCATTAAATTACGGAAAATTTTATCGAATTTGAAGTAAGTATCTCTAAGTTCCTGCCCTTTAAAGTCTTTAGGCAAAAGTCTCCTCGGCAGAAGCGGATCGTCTTGAACATGCCTCAGAACTTTAGCCATAACTATAAAGCTGTCTTTAAGGTAGCGAGCTCCTTCTTGTTGAAGAGGACCGGCCAAGTTATTCAATTGGTCTGTCAGTTGGATGCTTGTAGTATTCCAAGAATGTATTTTAAAAAGTTTTTTTACCAAATATTTGGGATCGTCCTCGGGAATCGATTTAAACCAGCTTAGGTGTTTATGATCTTTGATGTAGTTTTCTTCTAAGTTGTCGGGTCTGATCCAGACACCTTCTTTGAGCTCTCCGAACTTATGGAATTTTAAATCATCCCTAAGCTGTGCTCGTTCGGCTGCTTCGCGATTGGATTGTGTGACTATAGCTAAAATCCAGGTGGATTCATCCCACGTCTTGTACTTGGGTTTAAGTGATTCAAGTTGACGTGCTTGCCGTTGAAGATGCTTGACCGAAGCTATTTCATAGTTTGTGCCGCTGACTTTAAGCTCTTTACTCTTTAGCATCCTTGATATTGCAGTACGTGTAGTTCCTTCTGATATGTTGAAAAGCTCTGTAGTTTTTACAATCATCGAAACAGGCAAGCTTGGTGGCCTTAAGCCCAAAAGAACTGAAAGAATAACTGATCTGGCGGTGAAATTACGATAATTAGACATGTGTTATAAAAGCGTAATATTATAATTATAACGTGTATTGCAATAGTGCCTTATAAAGTATACCTACCAGATATTCACCCAATTGTAGATAACCAATTGTAGATAACCAAGTGTAGTTAACCAAGTGTTGTTAATCAAGTGTATTCACCTAAGCGAGTCCTTTAATTCAAATCTTAAGGCGGTGTTACAGTATCTGTGCAGCGATATCTCATTAACTTGGCGAAACTCTATGGCAAAAAGTCCATACCATTAATAGTCAAAGAGATATCTAATTTTTGAAATATTTAAATATTTATAGTGTCCTACAAAGTTGGTTTTTCTGGCTATGCTGGTTTTAAGCTTGTGAAATAGTTTTAAGCTTGTGAAATAAATGGATGTGTCATTTCCTTTTGTCTAAATGGTTATGTTTCATTGGGATTCAGAATCTAGGCGCTATAGCAATGATGTCAAAATCGAAAATAATTTATTGAGTAGATTCTGCGGCAACAATTTAAACGGCTTATTTGAGTTCTTGTCGGTATTTGGTATCCAGCTTGGCTTAATAATTTACAGTCTATTAAAAACCGAGATTCAAAAAATTAAAGATAAGGTCGCTAACTAAAAATAAGCTGACGCTAAAGGCTATAAAACATTACCCGAATGCACCGGTTGATGCAATAAAGGGTTGTCGTTATTGAAACAAATTAGCCAGATTCTCTAAGGTTTTTTCAATGGCATCGACGATTTTTTGCTGGCTGAAATCCTTCAACAGGAGTTTCTTGGACAATGGATTGGCTTCTTGAGTTATGTCCCAGGTCTCTTTTACTAAAGTGGCTTTTTCACCTTGTGGCTCAAGCTCGTACCTCCAAATTCGCCCTCCCGCTATGTTTCCGAATAATCCCGGCGCTTTAGGCTGCCAAGCTATCTTGCGGTTCTCTTCATACTCTACGATTGTACTTATCATAAAATACGGTATTCCCAGTTTCATGGCCATATTGAATTTATCGCCAAGTTTCAAAGGCTCCGGTGACGAAGAGTTTACCTTTTTAACGGTATTGGATCCATCCAATTCAGGGTGTCGTGACGGTCTCGACAGGATATCAAAAATCTTATCCGGAGTTGTATTTACAACTTTTTCAACGGTTATTACTTCGCGTCCCATTAATTTCCTCCGTTAGGTCAGTTCAAATAATCAAATAACCAAACAACTTAGTTGTAGCAATTAGTTGTCGGTGTATATATACAATACATATTGCTTTTGTAACACTTATAGCTTAGTGTGGATACTTGCAATAAAGCACGTCGCCTTCTGTTAAGGCCTTCAATATAGAAAAACTATTTAAGGAGACCTTAATGACTGCCGTTAAAAGCATAAAATCCAAAAGAACAACCGTACTTTTCAATCAATTGAATGACGGTTTAATCCAACTTATGAATTCTGAAAAGTGGGCCGAGTTTTTGGAATTTCAAAGTAAATTTCACTGCTACAGCTTTAACAATGTTGTCTTGATTTTTAAACAGCTTCCTGATGCCACTAAAGTGGCAAGTTTTACTACCTGGAAGAAGCTGAATCGAACCGTTATGGAAAATGAAAAGGCCATTTGGATTTTAGCTCCAATTGTTACAAAGGTAAAAATGGAAAATGACGGCGATGAAATTCAAGTTCGGGGTTTTAAATATGTTCCGGTTTTTGACATAAGTCAAACAACCGGTGAAGAGCCTCCGAGCGTCTGTAATTTGCTGGGAGGAAATTCTTCGGTGGATTTGTATGAAACCCTAATTAAAGTCGCCAATGATTTTGGATTTAAGGTAACAAATCATGATTTTACAGATACTACTAATGGCGACTGTTCCTTTGAAACCATGACTATAAGAATTAAAAGCATCAATTCCATAAACCAGAGAATAAAAACACTGGCCCATGAATTAGCGCATGGACTATTGCATGAATTTGAGGCGGATCGAGCCAAAGCTGAACTTGAAGCTGAATCTGTCGCTTATATAGTTTGTGCAATGATGGAGATCGATACCTCCGATTATACGTTTGGTTATTTGGGGAACTGGGGTACTGTCAGCGGAGATGTATTAAGTTCAATTAAAGAATCCGGTGACAAGATACAAAAATGCGCCGAATCTATTTATAAGTCGCTGGAAAGCAATTGTGAAAGTAATAGCGAAAATGATAATTAACCTTTTTTAAAATATCTGAGATTTTAGAATACCGAGATTTTAGAATAACTAGGATTTTAAAATAATTCATTTTGACAACGAAGATTACCGTTGGCACGGATCATCTTAAATTAGACATTAACAATACGTTAAATTTCAAAGGTTTTTTAGGGTCGGTCTTGAAAAGTAATACCTTTATTTAACACGGCTATCCTAGAAAATTCATTAAAACTGCAACAATTTGCCTTTTACTTACGATTTATATTACAGAACGAGAAATAAAAGTATAAAAGATAAATATAGATTTTAAGGATAAAGACCATGAAAAGTATAATTAAGTTTTTAGTTCACGCAAAAGGATCTTCAATGGCTGTACTGGCTTTGGGGGGTTTGGTTCTGTTTGGGGTTGGCGCACTTACCATCTCAGCACACAACAGCTCGGATACTATTTTAAATTCTTCGTCGAATGTCCCGACTACGGTATCTGGAACAGCTAACAGCGGATCAGTTTCGACTTCAGTAACGCTTCCTGCTTGCGGACCTCAATATACGAATCACGGAAAGTACGTGTCGTCTGTGGCTAAGACTCATCCAGGAGGAGCAATCGTATCTCAAGCCGCAAAGTCATCTTGCGGAAAGCCCGCCTCAAGCTGCCAAGGGTCGTCCACTACTTCAACAACTTCGAATTCAAACGCTACGACCACCTCAGATCAGGCAACTACCACCTCGCAGGATAATTCCGCCACAAACGATGGTGGTCCAAACTCTCATGCCAATGGTCACTCCAATCACGGTGTAGTTGGCAACACTTCGTCAGGTTCGACTGGAACCAGCGGAGTATCACCGGGAAATTCGTCTAAGGGAAATGGTAATTCTCACTCCGAAAATAGAAATCCTCAAACTTCACAGAGCTCTTCTTCACAGAACTCTACTTCGCAGAGTACATGTAATTCTTAATTGCCCAATTCCCTTAACTATCATCTAGGGTCTTTTCATCCGAAAAGACCCTAGATTGATTTACACCCTAGATTGATTTACTGGGAAAAAGTTACAAAACCTTAGCGATTGTTGGCCGAGCAGACCGATATGCTTTTTTAAATAGCCGTATCTTGAGTTTTTCAAAAAAAAGCGGACACTGCATAGGTTTGGTTGCCGTTTAATTTGTAATTTAATTGCAGAGACTTGTCTCGATGTTTAAAACTTTTTCTATAATAATCGCTTAGTTTCTTTAGATATGGGCGTCGTTAATATTGATTCGACCAGATCGGTTAAGTGTGATATAAAAAGTTTGTTGTTTTGAGTTGAATCGGTAGTTGCAGCCCTTCGGGCAAGTTCTGTATAGGTGAATCTTATGGCCGAAAATCTGGTGTGTAAGCGAATCACCGAGGTTCTATTCAAAAATGGCTCTACCAGGCTGCGCCATCTGTTTACGGAGTCATCGATATTAGCAACAACCTTCTTCAAAAATGCCGGATTGTATGTATTTATCGACTCGGAAACGATTATCAAAAAATCACGACCCCCGTTTTCGTCGTCCAGTTTACCCGCCAGCGGCATAATTAGAGCCGACACATAGTCCCTGAGCGTTGAATCTTCGTTGGACTGCAACAGGTCTAGTAACGCATTTCGCTGCAAATCGATGTCTCTTGAATGTTTTTTTATTATTGCATTAATTAAGCCGAACTTGTTTTGAAAATGGTATTGAATTGCAGTTGCGTTTTTTTGATTTGCGACTCGTACAATCTCTTTTAAGGAGACATTTTGAATGCCGTTTTGCGACATTAATTTTTCAGCTGCGGTAATTATGGCAGATTGGGTATCGGCAGAATCTTTTGGCATTTTTATATTTTTTTGAAAACTGTTAAATTAATGGGCTATTATTTATTTAATTATAGTTTATTACAAATTAATCTAGATGCATGAAATAAAATCAGTTATGTTCGACTTGGCTGGAACTTTGTGTTCATTATCCGGTTTGAAGTTACCATTTAATAATTTTTTGACTGAATTTGTCGGTACGTTCGGTGTTCAGGCCGAACCCGAAGATATAGAGGTTTCATATGCTACCGGTCTTATGAATTCATTTTTGACTGTTGGCAAACAAAGCTATTATCTTCACGATGATTTATTCGCTCAAGCAATTAAAAACTTTTTAGGTTTTCACAATGTGAACAGCTATACAGATGAAGATATAAGGTTTGCATTAAAAAATCAACGAGAACTTACGATTGGTTCAATAAAGGTCAGATCCGCTGTGCATAAAACATTACAGTTGTTAAGAGACAGAGGAATAAAAATAGCGGTCGTTTCCAATATAGATGAAGACTATTTTCATCCGATGCTTGAAAAGTTGGAATTAACGGACAAGGCAGATGTATTTTTAAGTTCGCAAGCCGCAAAATCTTGTAAACCCGACCAAGCAATATTTTTAAAGGGTTTGGAGTTGATTAATTTAAGCAGCAATTCGGGTAGCACCATCTCGGCTCCTGAAACGATATTTGTTGGTGATACACCCTTTGCTGATATCAAAGGTGCTAATTCGGTCTCTATGGTTTCAGTGTTGCTAAAGACTTCGACGATGAAGGCGGTATCTAATTTATCAGGTGAATCAAAACCCGATTGGCTCATATCGTCCGTGGATCAGATATTGGATATCGTAGATTCTTTTTCAGTAGATCCGCAGGAAAATCTACTGGGTAACCAAACTGGGAAGCCTTAGCAGGATTAAAGGGAAATTTAAAAGGATATTTAAAGGGAATCAGAGTTGAAAGCATATGTAAATTTAATTTTGAAGAAACGACGATTTGCAGTGCTTCGAGGTTTAGCGCTAGCAACCGGTCCAACCGGGCAAAAGCATCTATTCAGCAGTTATTAATAAAAAATAAGGAGACAAATATGGCAATTGATTTCACTTTGGATGAAAATGTCGAAAAGATAAGAAAAAAAGTAAAAGATTTTATGGATAATAAAGTCATCCCCGCAATTTCTGATTTTGATGACGAAGAAAAGTTATTAGCTCGACAAGACTATATTTTGACGATATTAGATTTGAGAGAACAGGCAAAGAAAGAAGGGCTTTGGCTTCCGCACATGCCTAAAGAGTTCGGAGGACTGGGGCTGAGCCATGTTGAAATGGCTATGGTACAAGCCGAAGCCGGCAGAACCAGACTGGGTCCGTGGATATTAAACTGTCAGGCTCCAGACGAAGGCAATATGCATACGCTGTACCATTGGGGAACCGACGAGCAGAAAGAGAAGTATCTTAGACCTCTGTGCGAAGGAAACATGATGTCATGTTTTGCGATGACTGAACCCGAAGTAGCTGGAAGCGATCCCACACTTATAAAAACTACGGCGGTGAAAGACGGTGATGAATGGGTTATAAACGGGCATAAGTGGTTTATCTCCAACGCAAGGCGCGCAAGTTTTGCAATTGTGATTGCTAGAACCGAAATGGACGTTGAGCCCGGTTTCAGAGGCTCTAACACGGCTTTTATTGTCGAAACTTCGACAAAGGGTTGGAATGAGGTACGAGAGATTGAAACCATGCACGGTTCCACCGGTCATTCGGAGATCTTACTGGAAGATGTCAGGGTTACCGACAGCGCAATATTAGGCGGTAGGGGCAACGGTCACAAACTTGGACAGTACCGTCTCGGACCGGCAAGATTAGCGCATTGCATGCGTTGGTTGGCTCAAGCCGAGGTGGCATTGGACATGATGATCGATAGGGCAATCGGACGATACTCCCATGGATCATACTTGGCCGAAAAGCAGGGCATTCAATGGTTGATCGCAGATTCTGCAATGGAAATTTATCAGTGCAAATTAATGATTTTACATGCCGCATATAAGATTGACCGACAGGAAGATTTTAAGACAGAAGTCTCCATGGCAAAACACTTTGTTGCAAATTCACTTAATAGGATAGTGGACAGAGCAATTCAAGTTCACGGAGCATTAGGTTATTCTACCGACACACCGCTTGCGACAATGTTTCAGCATGCTAGGTGGGCAAGATTGGCAGATGGAGCCGATGAGATCCACCAGTGGAGAATAGCCGACAGGGTGATTTCTCTTTATAGGGATACAAAAGCCGCCGGTGCAAACCTGGGTGATCTACCCCTATAGTGTTAACATATTTATATTTATAAAGGAGAACCGTGAGCGGAAAATATAGCGATAAGGTGGCCGTTATAACCGGCGGAGCCAAAGGAATAGGAAAGGCTGTGGCAAGTAGGCTCGTATCAGGGGGAGCTTCAGTCGTAATAGGCGATATCAACGAAAAACTTGGCCAGTTGGCTGCAGATGAAATTGGTTGTAAATATGTTTTCTGTGATGTCTCAATTGAAAATGACAACAGAAAACTTATTCAGTACGCAATAGATACATTCGGCGGATTGGATATAGTTCATTTGAATGCGGGAATTGCAAGCGGTGTGACATTTGGAAATGAAAATACGATAGAAGCCTATAAAAAGATAACTTCGATAAATTTAGACGGTGTTGTTTACGGAATGGATGCGGCGATCACTCAAATGCTCAAACTTAACGGCGGTAAGATAATCGCAACAGCATCGATAGCCGGATTAATGGGACTGTCTTTGGATCCTTTTTATACGGTGACGAAGCACGGTGTGGTTGGGTTAGTCAGAGCCGTAGGACCAAACTACTTAAGTGATAAACGAATAGAAATTAATGCGTTGTGCCCCTCTTTTGTAGATACAGATATCATTGCAATGGCCAAAGAGTTTTTAGTACAGGCAAACTTCCCTATTCTAGATGTTTCCGATGTAGCCGATACTTTTGAACAGATTTTGGAATCGAATCAAAGCGGAAATTGTTGGTATGTTATACCTGGAAGAGCCAGTGAGCCGTTTAATTTTAGAAATATTCCTGGGCCGCAGTAGTATCAAATTCGCCTATAACGGCTTGGTTACAGACTTTTAATAAACGGAAAAAATAGGTTTATAGATTGGCTTGAGTTAATTTTAGGATTAAATTATCGGGGTCAATATTTTTGTAGCAGTTATTGGATATAGTTTAACTATGGAAACTCTGTACAAGGTTAACTACGGATCCCAGAGCCTAAAAATTTTAAATGAAGTAATAAAGAACTTTAAGAACGAAGATCCTTTTAGGGGTGTACGAGTTATAGTAAGTTCAAAATCCAAGGCACTGTATTTAAGACATAACCTACTTGATTATTTGGGCAGCCTGTTAGTTGACAACTCTTCTGAAAATAACCTTAAAATTGGGTTGATTAACGTAGAGTTTACCGATTTTGACCGATTTTGCGATGATCTATTCGAGTCTAAAAATAAAATTGCTTCCGGTCTGTTAATTGATGCGGTTATTTGGAATTGCCTTGAAAATGATCCAGGTTCGTATTTTTATGAATTTAGAAATCATCTACCCACACGGACTCGGCTTGCTGTTTTATTAAAAAAACTCGATCGGAGCAGCGCATTTTATGATTTTATTAAAAAGGTCGATGAGTCAAAAAAACTGGATCGGAAAACACGGAGCCTAATATCTTTATATCAAAGCGTAATTAAGAACCTCGAAGATCGAAACCGTCTTTTTAGTAGGTTCGGCCTCGGTATTCGAAATGACAACACATATAAAAATCAGGTTGATGCAGATAAATTTGTACCCACGGTATTTTACCTGCCTGAATTGCTTATCGACCACCAAATTGAACAACTGCTAAAGATACTGCAATCATCTAATTTGGATGAATCAGTTTTCAGTCAAAATTTAAAATTTATTGTCGGTAGCTCGCCCTTAAGGGAAATTCAAGAGCATATCTATTTAAAGATACTCGGGCCTCTTTGCAATATTTTTAATAACGATCCGACAAATACCAACCTTAAAGATTGTGTAACCGATGACAGTTCTATGGACCGAGCTGTCATTAAAAATCCAGATTTTAAATTTATAGTTACCACAGATGCGGCTGCTGAAATTGCGGCATTGAATAACGAAATAAGCGAGGACATTCTTGAGGGCGAAAGCCCGTATAATTTAACGATTCTTGCTCAAAGTAGCGGATATGGGAAATCGCTGCTTAAGACCATCAACCATTCTTCAATTGATTGCAACGGATTCATTCCAGCGGACATATCACAGTCTTATGTGGGAATGGTTTTAAGTCGTTTTGTATCTTATATTCAAAACGGATACGGCGGATTCGAACTTTGGGACTTACTGTCCGTATTACAAGATTCAGTTTTGCAAAAACTTTTGGACCTGAAAACCAAATCAATCTATACTCTAAAGTCTGACCTTCGTCGAGCAGCTGCCACTAATCCCGATTACATTTTGGCGGTAGATCCGAAATTATGTGAATTTGAAAACAGTGTAAAGGAAATCGAAAATTTAGTTGATTGGAATCAGGTCGTATCGTGGCTTAAACTTCACAGAGATTTGCTATTCGGAGAAAACTTAGATGAACAGCTTTTTTCAACTTCACAGCAACTGAAAGCATTGTATGACTTTAATAATTTGTTGGAAGAGTTGAAGGCTTTAGAGGTCGAATTGTTCGAGGTGAGTCAAGAGCATATTGTCCAGGTTCTGACTAGTTTTTTGGGCAGTAGCTGGTCGTTGATTCCTGTAATTGGGAATGGAATTAATTATGGAAATCTCGACACCTCAGGCGGTATTCTGACAAACCGCCTCTACGTTCTAGGTCTACTCGAAGGTATTTTGCCTTCGGGGGGCTCTGATGAGCTGATGCTGTCAAACGAGCTTTTGCAGTATTTGGGCAATGACTCAAGAGCTAATATGTTGGATCAATTACTTAAGTTGGAAAGTAGCGTAAGGTCAGCCAAAGCAGTCAGATTTTTCTGTCCTTTAAATGAGATAGTTTCGTCAAAAAAATCAGTCGTTTCAAGATTCTTCTTTCTATATCTTGCCGAAAAAGCTAAAGCAGAAAACCCGGTCGACGGATTCAATGGAATTGTGGCCAAAGACTTAATTAAATTTAAAGATCAACCGTACTATGTCAGGTACCCGTCATACTTTAGCGTATATTTGGATTCTCCCAATAGCCTGTTAAATCAGGCAGATGCTCTGCTGAGTTATTTTATTAAAATCTCTGACAATAATCTCGATTTACAAGATACCGATTTTTTTCAACATGTCAAATTTAAAGTAGATGGATTAGATTTACATAGTAAAAATGAGTTGCTTAAAAGAAATAATTTAGAATTAAAAGAGTTGGAACTAACCGAAAGCTTAGAGTACGATTATCTCAGTGATTCTCAACTTAATTTAAACTTCTATAAAATTAAAGCATATCTTAGGTGTCCAAAACTATATTATTACTCTTACGTTTTGGGTCTCGATAATGTCAATGAACTGGATTTACAGCTTCCTTCGTCACAGAGAGCCAAAGGCACTGCCTTACACTGCTCATTAAATTACTTTAACATCGCGCTTAAAAATTCAATTAAGGAAAATTCAATTAAGGAAAATTCAATTAAGGAAAATGCAATTCAAGATAAGAATTTGTGGTCTGACGATCCAGACAAAATTCGTCGTTTAATAAACATCTCTATTGAAAAATATTGTGACTCATTTAGCTTGCAAATTGTAAATCAAAATGATTACGAAAAAAGGCTTTTGGACTCACAAAAAAAGTTGCTTAAAGTCGCTTTGCTTGAAGAGTTAAAACAGTTTAGAAACTATGTTGACAATGGTCTTACGGATTTAGATTCAGAACGATCGATAACATACGAAACCAACATATCAAATGTCAATGTGTGCTTTAGAGGCAAGATAGACAGGTTTGAAAAGTACAAGTCTAGTACAGCAGTTTTTAGGGACTATAAAGTCACGGACCGAATCAAAAGCATTAAAACCCGTTATGAAAAGCCTTTAGGTAAAATAAATGAAATTGCGATAGAAGATTATTTAGAAGCTCCTGATATATTGCAAACTATTTTTTACGGTTGGATGTTTAAAAAATGCGATCAGCTAGAACCAGATGAAGAATCAGTTGCCAATATTCAATTTAGTTATGAGTTTCCTTTTAGCGTAGATCGAAACAGTTATAGTGGCCAGTTAACCGATAAGGTGTATGAAAATATTGACAGTTTGATTAATACTGTTTCAGAAGGCATTCTGGCCGGTGAATTCCCGGCAAAAGCCAGTGACGGCAATTGCGATTATTGCAGTTACAAAGAGATATGCAAAGACCGAACTAAAGGTAATTGGAGCTCAAATTATCAAAATTCAATAATCGGCAGGATCTCCAGCACCAGCCAAGATTAATTTAGACAGTATTAAAGCGAAATTATTGTGGACAAAGAAGAATTTAACACTCGAGTCAGAATTGAATCTGAAACAGATCGCTCTTTTTTTATTGAAGCCGGTGCTGGAGCAGGTAAAACTGCTGCTTTGATAAATAGGTTGACGTATTTAATTCAAATAGGCACCGCAAAACCCAAAGATATCGTCGCTATAACATTTACTGAAGCGGCAGCGGTTGAGCTAAAGAGCCGTTTATTTGAAACGATGCAAGTTCGATTAAAAGATTTCGATTTTGAGACCGAAGAGTATAAAAACTTGAAATATGCCATTGATCATATCGAGGATTTTATCTTGAGCACCATTCACGGGTTTGCTCACAAAATTCTTACCAAATATTCAACCGAAGCCGGAATTCCGTTTTCATTTAACATCTTAAGTAATGATTATGAGATATTCCAGGAGTATCAAAAGATTGAACTTGAGATAAAAAACACTCACTATGAGTTAATTAAAGCTTTGAACGATGCCTATCCGAATAGAGGTAGTTTTGATAGAGGTAACTTAACGGGTCTGATCGACGTTTTGCGAAAAATTGATCTACAGCCGGTGGATACAGAATCGTTGTATGATAACATTCCAGTCTTTGAAGATGAGATTCAAACCATAATACAAAAGTTATACGATTCTTTGAGATACTGTACGGACAACCAAGACAAGCTTTATCTGTACATATTAAATCTATTTGAAGATTTAGAAAATGCGCATCTGTTTAATGTCGAGAACACGGTCACGGTTTCTCAAAATGGCGACACAGATGAAAAGCCATTAAATATGGGCGAAATTTCCGATCAATATCAAAATAGCGGTAAATATAGATATTCAAAATTGGGACTTTTAAAATTCAACTCAAGAAAAATTGGAGTGCGTGCAAATTGGAAAGGTGCGGGTGAAGAACAAGGAGATTACGTAGAAGAGGTAAGAGAAACCATCAACAATTTAAAGATAACTTTAAGTGGGTATTTTAGTAATTTACTCAAACTGTATCTGTATGTAGCGATAAACGAGTTGGTTAAATTGAATAAGACGTTATTTAAGAAAGGCTATTTAAGTTTTGAGGATTTACTTAAGCATTCAGTCAAACTCTTAGAAAACAATGAATCTATACGGCAAGAGATTGCAAGCCAGTATAAATATATTTCCGTCGATGAATATCAGGATACCGATTACAGGCAGTATCAGCTATTAAACCTAATTACTCAAGGCGCACAAGAGATAGATAAAGATTTAAAAATATTTTTTGTCGGAGATCCTAAACAGTCGATATATGCCTTTAGGAATGCGAATTTAGATCTGTACTTTGAGACAAAGAAGGCCTTTGATATTCCCAATGATAATGATAGAAAAATGGAGATTTCCTATCTCTTGTCGAATTTTAGATCACAACCGGAAATTATCAACTGGGTTAATCAGACCTTTAAACCGCTGTTTGACAAAGATCCAAAATTTAACACCATCCAGGATTTAGAGCTGCAGAAAGAACACACTGCTATTGTCGAATTTGGTGATCTTCAAGACCAAAAGGTATTTTATATAACATATAAAGACAGCGTGAAAGAAACCAACGGAGACATTTTAGATGATTTAAACCAAGAATCGAATGAGCAAAATTTCAACTTAGATGATTTGGCCGAAAATGAAATGTCAGCTACAAAAAAATCAACTAAACCCGTAAAATCTGGTTTAAAGGTACAAGAGCTCATGGAGTACAGCTCAGAAAAAATTGCGAGAACTATAAGATTTTTGGTTGATAAAAAGATTAAATTTAACGAAGAGTCCGATCCAATTAGTTTTAACGATATTGCAATAATAGTTCCGACTAGAACTGCAATAGATCAGATTGTATTTGCTTTGGAAAAGTACGACATCCCCTGCAAGTTTGAGTTAAAAAGCGACATCATGAAGGCGGATACGGTTAAATCGCTTGTATCTTTATTGAAGGTGATTCTCGATCCGACAGACCTAAACTCGTGGGTCTATCTATTGGCGGATATTCCAAATTCGCTGGGCCAAGAGGAACTGTGTTCTTTTATAAGTAAATTTAAATTATCTACCGGTAATGAGGCCGATGTGACACTATCAAATAACAAACTCATTAACTTGGTGCTTAAATACAACAAGGCTGTATCTCAGCAACCGTTTGACGAAATTTTCGATGAAATATTGCAAGAGTTTTATGTCAAAGTTACCGCAGTGCTTTATCCTAAATATCGTGACGCAATAAGTAAGCTGAATAATTTTATCTATGCAGCCTATGATTTTATTAAGGCCGGCAACCTCACTTTGACCAAACTAATTGACTGGCTTGAGTATTTACGGCAATGGTCGGCTGATTTTAGTGATATTTCGATATTTGAAGAAGATTATGATGCTGTGAGAATAGTAACGATACATGCGGCAAAGGGGCTTGAGTATAATGTTGTATTTCTAACTGGCCTTAAAAACCTTGAGCCAAACGCCGCAAATAATATTTTGGTGGCGTGTGATTTTGAATCAAATCCAAAGATCGCCGATGTTCATATCAATAACGAATGTAATACTAAAGATTTAAAGATTAAGGTTACCGACTTCGAGGCGATCCGTCGACTCTATGTTGCCTGTACGAGGGCAAAAGAGCTAATGTTTATTGATTTAGTCAGCTTGGATCGTCCGTTTAATTTTGAAAATGAGTCTATTGTTGCAGATGAAGCCGGCATTGATAGCGACACAGACAATTGCATGGATAAAGAGAATTGTATAGATAAAGTTGTAGATAAAGGTATAGATAAAGGTATAGTCGAATGTTTTTTTGAAATCATATCTAAGTTTGCTTATAAAGAATTGGATGTAGATAATTTGATTTGTGATTTTGAACCTATAACAAACGACAAAACTAATCTTGTAGTATCTGATGAAAATGACATTAAAAAGGTAATTGATCAAGTTAACGAAAGGGTACTTCAAGTTAGCCGTCAATTAAAAACACACCATATCGTTACGCCAAGTAGTTTAAATAGGAGGGTTACTACGGCCCAAATTGCTCAAGCGATTGAAGATGATAGATTGAGCTATGCCACTAATTTACCAAGCTCTTCAAAAGGACCTATGGGTGCCAGAATCGGGACTACGGTCCATAAAGCGCTGGAATTAATTGATTTTAAAAAGTCTGTAGAGCTACCCGAAGGCAAATTTAAAGTTTATGTAGACGATATTGTTTCCGAAGCGGTCAGCGAATTTGAAGTTTCAGATCAGAAGTCAAGGGTTGCCAAGCTGATAAATCATGCATTAAATTCAGCTTGTATCAAACAAGCCTCCCAACGCAATCATTACAAAGAAGTTTATATCGGAGTGCCAGTTTGCAGTCCAAATAAAAAGAATTTTATATTGGAAGGATTCATAGATCTGTTGATAGAATTTGAAGACTCTCTAACTATTGTGGATTATAAAACCACAGCGCTGTCAGATGAAGCTGAACTTGAGAATTTAAAAAAAGACTATGAGGCCCAAGGAATAGCTTATGCTTATGGTATTAACGTTTTGATGAATAAACCGGTTTCGGAGGTTATATTTTTGATGTTAGCCGATCAGGGCGGTTACGAAATGAAGTTAACCTCGAAAGTGCTGGACAAAGAGATACCGAATCTAATATCTTCGTTAAACTAATCGGTGTAATCAGTTGGCACAAAAAATATCTGCAATGATAGATTTGTGAAAATTTCGATTCTGAATCACTGTAGTTCAATAGGTGAACGTTAATTGGTCGCTCGATTGATTAGGTGATATTTTTTTGGTTGATGATGTATCATGCCAAGTTAAGGTTATGGCTGGCTTTTGTAACTTATCGGTCAAATAGTCTGACACACTGAAACTCGGATAAAAGGTACGTTTGCATTTTGAACACCTCTTCTTTGTGATTCTAGTTCCAGGGACAACGCTGACCTTTTTATTGCAGCATGGCAATAGTTTGGATGTAGACCCTACGATCGTGGCATCGGCGGGCCAATACTCGTATTTAATTTCTTTAGGTTCGATCTGATCGCAAAGTTCGGTGTCAAACAGCGAACTTTGAACATTGCTAAATTTAGAGTTATCGGTCATGGTGGATCTTTTCACATATAAATCGCATATCGATTTATATTAATTTTTAATTAATTGAAGTCGGAATATGGCGATGATATCTATATCACAATTTTATATCTGCCATTATGTCGAGTATTTTAATATAACTATATTTTTAGTAGTAAAATTTTTATATTAGCACTTTATTTATTCACTGTTTATTCACTCTGTGCTCATCTGATGTGACGTCTGCGTATTAGCGTCGTAAGGCACACAAAAGTAGTATCTGGCACAAAAACAGTGTTCGTGCGGTTTTATTAATTAATTTATTTACGTTTTGTAAGGTTATATATGTCTGAAATTAATACCCCAATAAGCTTTGATGAAGCAGTAAAAATAGCATCCGGACCGGGAACATTATATGAACTCGAGGATAAAACTATCAACGGACTGCAATACACCGTCTTTAAATACTGCCCGCAATCATTGCGACAACTCTTTGATATAGGACGCCTGCGAGGTGATGCCGAGGCCATAATATACGAAGATGAAAGGTATACCTATAAAGAACTGGTAGACAAAGTGGATTCAACGGCTTATATGCTGTCTGAAAAATTTAACCTTAAAAAAGGTGACAATGTCGCTATTGCAATGAGAAACTATCCCGAATGGATAGTTACATTTTTTGCGGTAGTTTCTTTGGGGGCTGTTGCTTGTCTACTTAACGCCTGGTGGACCGAAGATGAACTTGAATACGGAATTGAACTGTCTGAATCAAAGCTTATTATTGCAGATTTTGAACGGGCTAAAAGAATAGACAATATTATAAAATCTGACGAAACAAAGATGATTATAGTTCGCCATGACAGCACCGATGAGTTTAAAAATAAGCAAATTTATCTTTACGATAAAGAGTTAGAGCTCGGCAAAGCAATGCCTACGGTTGATATCGATACTGAAGATATCGCTACTATGCTATTTACCTCTGGCACCACCGGAAAGCCTAAAGGAGCGATTTCGACCCACCGTGCGGTATTGCACGGCCTTCTCGGATTTGGATTAAAGGGCGCAGTCGATGCGGCAAGAAAACCCAAAGACAAAGAAGACGAAGATATAAACGGACCCAATACCTTTATTTTGGTAGTTCCGCTATTTCACGTTACGGGGCTGGTTCCCGTTATGTTGGGAAGTTTTACGACGGGAAATCGTTTAGTAATGATGTATAAGTGGGATCCCGAGAGAGCTCTTCAGCTTATTGAAAGAGAAAAGGTTACGATCTTTGTAGGCGTACCGACTATGGCTCATGATCTATTAGAGAGTCCAAACTTTTCAAAGTACGACACATCGTCTCTTAAAAATATCAGCGGCGGCGGTGCACCGGCTGCTCCTGAGTTGGTCAAGCAGATCGATTCCAAATTTTCGCACGGCAGACCTCAAATAGGTTATGGAATGACCGAGACTAACGCATACGGTCCACAAAACGGTGGTGACGACTATCTTGCCAAACCTACCAGCGCCGGCAGAGTGGTGCCATTTATGAAAGTCAGAGTCGTTGACGATAATGGAAACGAGCTTGAAAACAATAAAGTCGGAGAAATTGAGTTTTACGGACCGAATTTAATTAACGGCTACTGGAAAGACGATAAGTATACTGCCGAAGTGATTCATGACGGATGGCTTAAATCAGGTGATTTGGGATATTTGGATGACGAGAAGTATATTTATGTCGTAGATCGTGTTAAAGACATGGTTCTGCGCGGGGGTGAAAACATCTATTGCGTGGAAGTTGAAGCAGCTTTATATGAAATTCCTGAGATCTACGAGGCCGTAGTATTTGGCATACCCGACGAGCGATTGGGCGAAGAACTTGTAGCTACCATTGTCTTAAAAGACGGAGCTGAGATATCCGAAGAAAAGATTAAAGCGTTCGTAGGGCAAAGATTAGCAAAATTTAAAGTACCCGAGCATGTAAGTTTCAGCAAAGAGCCATTGCCTAGAAATGCTGCCGGAAAGTTTCTAAAGCGAGAACTTCGGCAACGATTCATAGATTCGCTAAAAAATTAATATCTGTTTTAATGTGAGTAAATAATGATATGTGCGGAAGGTTTGTACAATTCAGTCCGGCATCTTTATTAGCTGAAATTTACAATATTTCAGAAGTTACAGGCTCAGCGCAGATCTTTAAGCCCAGCTACAATATCACACCGTCATCTTCGGCGATGGTTGTTGTAAATGAGAGACAAACTTACAAGCTGGACTGTTTTAAGTGGGGGTTTCTGCCTAAGTGGGCTGTTAAATTAAATTCTGTTAAACCGATGATAAACGCTGTTTCTGAGACCGCCTTTGAGAAGAAGTTCTTTGCTACGGCGGTTAAGAATACTCGATGCGTAGTTTTCATGGATGGTTATTATGAATGGTCTAAGGATGTCACAAGCAAAATTAAAATACCGTATTACTTTAGACGCAAGGATAAATTACCGATTGCCGCAGCCGGTATATATGAAAAAACTGAGGTCTCTGATACTTTAATGCCACAGCATTCGTTTGCAATTTTAACCTGCAAGGCAAATGAAGGTCTTAGCGGTATTCATTCGCGAATGCCTGTGATTTTAAGGGAGGAGCATATTGACAAATGGTTGACAAACGGGGAGCTTAACAACTACGATTATGATCAACTCGTAAGTCCGATTGATCCCGGTGTTTTGGATTTTTACAAAGTCTCAACTTTAGTCAATAGTCCCGCAAATAATAATGAACAGTTAATCGTACCCGTTTGAATTTAAGTTTACGTTTTAAAAATTTGTCTAATTTAAAAATAGGTGTCGATAAATAGTTTTTATCTCAGAGGGTTTTTTAATCGATAGTTTTAAGAATTCAATTACTTGAGCCACTTTCAGTAGGAGTTTATCGCGAGTACTCCACCATTTGTAGGCATAACGAAGTGTACCTTGCCACCAAAGAAGTTCGGTGTTAAAGTTGGAACCAGACGAATACTGTCCGAGGTGTAAAGCCCATAGGGTGGGAAGCGATACTAACTCATAGCCTTTATTCGTCAGTCTTTTGCAAAGATCCATATCTTCGCCATACATGAAAAAACTTCGATCAAAGCCTCCGACCGATTCAAAAGCCGCTTGTCTCATTAAAACGGCAACGAACCCCAAGGCCTCCGTCTTGACCGGTTCTGTGGGAATACGGTTGACATGGTCTTTTAAAAGATTGTTGTTTGAAAAGATACGTCTTATAAACCTGTATTTTAAAAGTCGTTTGAGACCTAGCGCTCTGCCGTATAGATGTATCAATCCGATGTTATTGCCATGGCTACGCTCGATCACGGTTTCATCAAAACTCTTTATTATTCCCTGTATGGCTGCAACGTTGTCATGTTTGGTTAGATATTCCAAACCTTGAAGAATTGCATCTGGGACTATTTTGGCATCTGGGTTCAAAAGTAAAATAAAGCTGTTTTTGCATAATTTTACGGCATGGTTCTGTCCCTGTCCGTACCCGGGGTTTGTTGGATCTTGAATTGCCTCAGCCCCAAGTAATGTAGCTTGCTTTGCGGTGTCGTCAGAGCCGTGGTCTACAACAATAATTTTGTCGACATTTCCTAAATGTCTCACGGAGGCTATGCATTCTTGAATGGTATCACTGTTATTGTAGGAAACAATTGTGACATCTATATGCTTTTGGCCGTCATTTAATTTAAGTTGTAGATGCTGTGACAATATTGTTATCCGATATCTGTGAACCGACGCCGATCGATGCCGTTGACGCTGGACGATGCTGTAAGAAAAAATTCATTTAATTGAATTCATTTACTACTATTTAATTATATTCTTAAAGTTAAAAGTTCTGAGTTCTATATTCTGAGTCCAAGTGTAAGTGCAATATCTAATTGATAAAATGCCAGTTGCAATTGAATTAATCTAAACCGATGATCATGCAGTACGGATATTGAATTAACACGGATATTGAATCCATGTGGCAACTTAATGTTGATGAAGTTTCACAATATTGCTCTTAATGGAATTTAATGGGTATTAGCTCGACCGATAGTCTAATTATAACCAGGATTTGAACAACAACGCCTAAAGTATTCTATGATATTAAGTAACTATGAAACACTTACCAGTTGAATTTTGGGCTATAGTCGCCGCTGTTTTTGGATTGCTTTTGGGATCTTTTCTTAATGTTGTTATATATAGAGTTCCAAACCAGATGTCTTTGGCTAAGCCAAGATCACTTTGTCCCAGTTGCAAGACACCGATTAAGGCTTATGACAATATTCCGGTCATTTCTTGGTTGATATTAAAAGGCGAATGCCGTAATTGCAAAAAAGCAATTAGCTTCCAGTATCCGCTGGTTGAATTAATTACGGCGGCATTGTTTTTTTGCATTGTGTATTTTATTAAGCCGTTATCGGTAACGCCGGCAATCTGTTTATTGGCTGCAGCAACTTTGTCAACATCGGTCATCGATTTAAAATACATGAAATTGCCGACTAAGATTTTATATCCAACCGCAGTTTTCGGTTTAATTTTGTTGGCATTGGCTTCGTTTAATACCCATGACTATAAGCGGCTTTTAATGGCGGCGATAGTTGGTGCAATTGCTGCCGTTTTACTTTTTGTCTTCTTTTTGATACTTCCCCCAGGGTCTATCGGTTTGGGGGATGTGAGACTTATAGCAGTGCAGAGTCTATTTCTAGGATGGTTTAGTTGGAAGTTTGCAATATTGGGATTTGCACTTGGAATCGTCGTGGGAGGGTTTTTGACTTTGGGTTTGCTGGCATTCGGAGTGAAAAAGATGAAAGATAAGATCCCCTTTGGTCCGTTTTTGTCAATTGGCGCTTTAGGCTCGGTCTTTTTGACTTTGGCGTTTCCGGTTTGGCTAAGGTAGGCGACAACCGTCGCGGCTTTAAATATGTTTAACCGATTTTTGTGCCGATAAGTAATACGTCGGTGTTAAAAGTGCCGTCCTCGTAATCCTTTTTTATCTCGGCTAGGGTAATTACGTTAATTTTATCTACGTTGTCGAGGTCTTTTAGTTCGTAAAGAAGTTCTGGACTCGGCGGACCCGTTTTACCTAAGTCACTCACATGGTGCCCCACTATATAAAGATATCCACCCGCTGCAAGCGAAGACACTGTCTTGGTGACGACGGCCTTTAGGGTCTGTTTGTCAAAATGTATATAACTCATCACCGCTAGATCGTAATAGTTTTCCTTCGGGACAAAATCAGTTAAGTCGCCATGAATAGTTGTGAGTTTAAGATTATTTTCTTTGGCTTTCTGTTGTGCAATTTCTAAACCAACTATGGATCCGTCCACTCCTGTTACGTCCCAGCCCAAACTTGCAAGATAGATACTGTTTCTTCCCGTGCCGCATCCGAAATCGATAGCCTTTTTCGGCCAAAGCGATTGCGCTAATTCAACTAGTGATTCATTTGGCTCCGTTGGCCACGGGTTGTTGGCATAGCGTTCATCCCATACGCTTCCAGCGCCGCTAATGTTGTTATTTTTTTCGATATTTTCGCCGTCAGTCATCTTTATGGCCTATTCAATTAAACAATTTACATGAAGTATCAATCTAAGTATTAGAGTTTAGCCGTTAAGGAATTCAATCGTACCGACAGAGTCGATCGCAAAAAATATTTAATTTTGGTAGGTTTGACCTACGGCAAGCAGACCTCGGTTCTGTAACAAAACCCTCAAGTCGTGCGAGTTGGATGCAGCCATCATCGCCGATCTCAGATCTATCACTCCGTCTTCAAACAAATCCGCCAAACTTTGGTCAAATGTCATCATACCGTAGTAGTCGCCTTCTCGAATAATTTCGACAATTTCACCTGTCTTATCGGGATCAATAATGCAGTTTTGAATTCTTCCGTTTACAACCATTACCTCTACGGCGGGGACTCGACCTTTTCCGTCTTGCGTAGGAACCAATCTTTGACATACCGTTCCTTTCAGAGCTCCTGCAAGGGTTACTCTAACCTGATGCTGCTGTGAGCTCGGGAAAAAGTCAATCACACGGTTAATCGTTTCGGTTGCATCTATTGTATGCAATGTCGATAAAACTAAGTGACCGGTTTCAGCAGCGGTCAAGGCTGTCTGCACGGTTTCTACGTCACGCATCTCACCGATTAGGATGACGTCAGGGTCTTCACGAAGGCTGGCCCTGAGGGCATTTAAGAAGCTTAAAGTGTCAAAACCTACCTCACGCTGATTAATTGCGGCAAGTTCGTCGCGATGAAGAACTTCAATGGGGTCTTCGATAGTTATAATGTGGCATTCACGGGTTTTGTTTATGTGATCGATCATTGCCGCCAAAGTTGTGGTTTTACCGCTTCCAGTTGGTCCCGTTACCAAGATCAACCCTCTTTGTTCATTCGAAAGTTGAGTTATTGCATCTGGCAGTCCGAGGTCTTCCACCGTAGTAACGGTGTGACGAACTCGTCTGAAAACCATTCCTACAGATCCTCGCTGTCTAAATGCATTTACTCTGAATCTACCTAAGCCAGATACTCCGTAAGCAAAGTCGGCTTCGTGGTCTTGATGAAACTTAATGGCAATATCGGGGTGCATAATTGCTTCGGCGACGGCTGAAGTATCCGTTGGTCTCAGTGGTTCTTCTCCAGGAATCTTTCTTAAGTCACCGTTAACTCTGATACGTGGTTCCGAACCGACTTTTAAATGAAGGTCCGATCCGTCCAGGTCGGCCAAAAGTGTTAAGAGTCTGTCTAAATCTGTCTTTTCCATCTACAACCTCTCAGTTTTATATTATTTGTGTTTCCAAAGTTTCAGTATTTTTAAATTGATAAATAATTATGTCCGTAAATTCTGATCTTAGCCTGCAACTTTATTTTGTCTAAAAGTTTTGGCAAATTATCAAAAGTTTTAATTTGTCTGGTTATTTAAAAAATCCTATATATCTCTCTGCTTAGATTAATTCAATCGTTTAAATGCTAAACTGTGTGGGTTTTAAAAGCATAATAAAATATTGCAATTCTTCTAGTTAAATTAAGCTTTAACTAGAAGAGTCGGACATTATGATTTTTAAACCAACGCATTAATATAAATTTTATAATTATTTTCCCAATCAGTAAAGCTGAAAGTGATTATTTAACTAAATTTTCCAATTTTCGGGCGATATTTTGACAAAACATGTGGTATTGGTATAGTTTATATACTTAATAATTACTTAATTTTTAGATCAAGTGCCTCCATCATATTAAGTTTAGAGTAGTAATGTGCCGACTGTAAAGGGTGGTGAATAAAATGTGGCGATTTTATAGGTTTAAATTATGGTAATAAATTGTTGAACTATTATGGTTTTATTGGTAGGATTGATTTAAGGAGTCGATTTTAATGACAGATAATATGCAAAATCCTGTAACGGGTCAGAATCCCGGTGGTTTAGGCGGCCCTCCTAATTCCGCAATCCCTCAACCGGCTGCTATTCCTCCGTCTTCAAACTTGTCGGGCGGTTCATCTACGATGTCTCATGAAGAAGCATTCCAAACGACCGCACAACCAGAAGGCGTTAACGATTCCGGTTTGCAAATATCTAATGTATCTTTGCTCACGCAAGGTGATGTTGGTATTGTTGAAATTCCTGGATTGAATATCGAGTTTGACTCCAACGGTTTGAACATTCTTAAAACCTCGGGGGATCTGGTTAAGCTGCTGCCTTGGGATTCTCTGTTAGATATATATGTTGAAGATTACCGCTATTCACCGGTGGATCCCGTTGCCGCTTCGATGGTAGTCGCTACTGCTAGAAGGTCTCATCAGTTCAGACTACGTGGGCAAGATGCTAAGGTCTTGGCTCAAAAATTGTCAGTGGTTGCAAAAGAGTTTGCTGGAAGCCAGGGTTTGGTGGATGACCACAATAATGTACTGTCGGAGTCGCTTCCCTACATTGCTTTTGCGGGGATGGTAGTACTAACGGTGTTGCTTATTCTTTTGCATGCAAGCGGCCACTTGGCCATTTAATATAACAACTAAGATACATATAACATTTAAGATACATTGTGATTTAAAATACTTGTGTAATATAAGATGCTTAGCATTTAATAGATACACAATATAAAGTGCTATTAAGCCAACTGTATTGGTTGGAAACTATTTGCGGGAGAAGTTATGGAATCAGATGAATCAAAAAATGACGTTACTTCCATAGAGTCTTGCAACTCGGTTTGGATATTTGATACACAGACAATGGAGTTCAAGCGTCGTATCCGAAATTTATCCGGTGAAACCGAGGATGTGTCAACCGACTGGCGTCCCTATTTCGGGCTTAATGTTGACGAGTCGAGCAAATCTTTTGTTGTCCAACTTAATGAGTCTGGTACGCGGTTGTTGAAATCATTTATTCACAAGGATCCTTGTACTCGCTGTAGTGAGTCCAATACTACTGAAATTTCTTTAGAAGAGATCAACCGTGTTTTGGGACCGAGAGAATAAGCTAAGTCTTCAAAAACATGGTCAGCTTATAAGTAGATGTTTAACTTAGTTTTGTCAATATAGTTTTGATCGGTTTCCTATGGCATGAAAAGCGATTCAATTGAACGCATAACTAATCTGTTGCTTTGCTTTAAAGAAGCAAAAACTCCGTTAACACTGAAACAAGTTACCTCTTTGGTGGACGGTTACCCAAGCTACGATAACTCATTTAATACCTGCAGGCAGGTATTCATGCGCGATAAGCAAGCTCTTAGGGACTTTGGCTTTGAGTTAAAGACTGTTCCGGTAGATACCGTTGAGAAGTTTGGCTACGAACTTCAAGACCACAGGAGTGACTTAAGCAATTTAATTTTGACAGTTGAGGAGTCAAAATTAATTGCGTTTGCTCTAAATATGGTTAAAACTGGAGAATTTGTAACCCAATATAACGACGCTGATATAAAAGGCGGTAATATAACGCCATTTAAGCTGCTTGACGTTTCTTCAGTGGTCAGATTGGATTCCAACATAGCTCAAATTTACGGCGCAGTACGCCAGAAGAAAAAGTTTGTTTTTAAATACTCCGGAAAAGTACGAGAGGTGCTTCCTCTTAGAGTCCTCTTTAAAAACGGTGCTTGGTATTTTATTGCCAGCGAAGTACCTTCAGGACAAATTAAGTTTTTTAAGGTGGACAGAATAAGCGATTCCGCTATATCTAAATTTAAATTAACTAAAGCCGAATTGAGGTTATTGGATGAAAAGTCCATACAAACTGAAAATTTGATGTTTTTTACTGATATAGATTCAGAAAAAATATCGGTTAAGTGCTACGTCGATGAGACTCTTGCGGATTCAATAATATCTGAATTTGGACAAGATTTAATTTTGAGCCATGATTCGAATCGACTTAAAGTTGAATTTGAAGCAGTTGAATCCGAATATTTTTATAGCCAAATTTTAGGTTTCGGTGACGGTATAGAGGTTATAGAGCCAGAGTTTGTAAGGGAAAGATTGAAAAAATATCTTAAAGACTATATTAAATCTAAAAGCAAATCAACCAAAAGTAACGGAAGGTTAAATGCCGGCAAATAAAATTTCCGATAAAGATAAATTGTCTTCTAATAAAAAAATCAATACAGATAGAGGAAATTCTCGGTCTCAGATTGACGCAACTAAGGCGGCCGCAAAAAAGATTTCAAGGAGTCCAAAAACCATCGAATCTAGATTGGGAATACTGATTTCGCTGTTGGAGTATCTGTCCGTTCACAGGCAGGCAACGGTAGGTGAGTTGTCTCAAATACTAGGGTTGGATCCGTTGACTGTATTAAGAGACCTTGAACTTGCCGCCTGTTGTGGGATTAAACCATTTACGCCTGATTCACTGTTGGATATTGAGATCGATCTACCGTATTTGGACATGGATAGCTTTGATGGTGACTTAGAATCAGTGGTGGTGACTGCGGACATATCGGCTCAGTTTAATCAGTCTGTTTATATCGATTTTCAAGATTTAATGATATTAGAGCAGCTCAAACAGACATTGGCTAATATAAGTAAATTTGCAGGCTCGGGCATATTGGAGTCCGCCATAGACAAGATACTTTTGGTTCCCACAAATGCATTTAAGATTCAGATGCGCCCGCCTAAATTTAGCGATGAAATTGATATCGCAATCGATAATAAAAAACTTCTCGATATGAGTTATTTCTCAAAGTATTCAGACACGCTGACAGATAAAAGGGTTGCACCCTATTTACAGAAATACGTTGAAGGAAATTGGTATCTTTACGCAGTTGACACTAAAGATAACGTTTTGAAAACTTTTAAACACGAAAGGATACTATCTGTTTCGATTTTAGATAAAACCTTTAAGGATTCGCCAGAGATAAAAAGTCAACTGATCTCTATGTCAAAAAGAGCGTACAACCCGTCTAGTGCAAAAGCGGTTAGGGTGGTATTGTCAATTCCCATAGACCATAAGTGGCTTTTAGAGGCTATTGCCTTTAATAAAATAATCGAGCAGAAAAAAGATCGAATAATCTTTGAAATATTTGTAACGGATCGCAAATGGTTTTCCGCCTTGATGCTTAGCCACGAAAAAATCGAAGTGCTTGAACCCGACGAGTTCAAAGAGCTGGATTTGAAGCTTGCTAAGCGTTTACTTAAGCTTTATCAGTAGAACTAGGTTTTATCGGCAGTCCTACGTTATTAGCAGACCCGGCGGCATCTGCCGCCAATGTAAATTCAAATCTCTTTACGGGTTAATTTAAATTCTTTTGAGTCTTCTAAATTCTGGAAGTGATTATACCCGCAAAATAATTTGATAGTATATTACATGTAATTTCATGTGATTTCATGACTAAAAAACATCGATTTTTTTGTAATGAAATTTGCGTGCTAAATATAAACAGTTTTAAATTCGGTCACGAATCATATTATTTTAACGATAAAGCTCATAGCTTAGATTTAGAAGACAGGGGGCAATGGACGCAACAGGCAACGAATCTGTTGGGATTAGATGGTTCGGTTGAATTGTCCCAGTTCCAAGACTTTATCAATGGGCTTCACCCCGTTACCAATGATCCATTGGAATATAAGCTACCTGCAAAAAAGATTGCTGGATTTGATTTCGTATTCTCGGCTCCAAAATCGGTTTCTGTGTTGGCAATGTTGACCGATTCAGATACCGAACGAACAATTAGGCAAGCCCACCAACTTTCGGTTTCAAATGCAATGGATTTTGTATCAGCAAATTGCATGTTTGTTTCAAGGTCTTATGACGGACAACGCCATTTCCTTAAAACCACTGGCGCCTTAGGAGCGTCATTTTATCACAAGACATCAAGATCAAACGATCCCCATATTCACAGCCACGTAGTTATGGCTAATATTGCAAAAGGTTATGATTCAAGATTCAGTGCGGCTCATGTTCACACCGCCTATATTCTGAAGCGACATATCAGTTCGATCTATCATGTCTCTTTGCGTAATGAAATTACTAAAAATCTTCAGGTCGATTGGGACAGATACCGTTATGGGTTGGCTGAAATTAAAGGAATAGATGATAAAATTATATTTGCCTTTTCCAAACGTCGGCAGCAACTTCTGGGTATTTTCAATGATAGCAGTAAGGATTTTAGTCAAGGCTTAAACTATTTTTTGGAAAATAAAGCGCAATATGATCCCAAGTACCAAAGGCCTGCTAAAAGATTGGATGCTAATTTAGTTGACCTTAGGCAAAGTTGGTGTCAGAAATTAAACTCGCTTGGATTAAGTTCTGCGAATCTCTTGAATAATGCGCAGTTCTATAGAACAGTAGACAGCGATAAGAAAAAAGACTGCCCTACCTATGTAAAAGACTTAATAGGTGAACATCCTAAGGACCCAAGTGCTTATTTAAAATGGTCCAAAACGGCAGCACAGATAGAGATATATCGCAATAGGTTTAATATTAAAGACGAACTACGCCCGTTGGGAAAATCTAAATTTGAAATAATGAGAGAACCAAACTTTTCATTGAGACAGCTTAGCGAACTAAAAAAACTCGAAGTTAGCATAAATGAAATATCGATTGGACAGAAAGTAGAGCTTCAAATAAGTCGCGGACTTTAGGGTTATTTTCTTTACTAATAACTTAAATCGGCTTAAATACTTGACTATAGTTGTAAAATTACTTAAATTATTTAAGTTAGTCCTATAGGAGGTATTAGTGAATAAAACAGAATTAGTTAATGCGATAGCCGAAGGTGCAGGTTTGACTAAAAAGCAGGCAGAAGGTGCGCTGGAAGTTGTTTTGAATTCGGTAATCATCGAAGCAAAATCAGGTCAGAAGACCACCATTCCCGGATTCGGAACCTTTCACCCGACCAAGAGAGCCGCTCGCATGGGTGTTAACCCCAGAACCGGAGAGAAAAGAAAAATTGCAGCTTCCAAGGGAGTTAGATTTGCGGCAGGCGCAACATTTAAGGATGTCCTTAACGGTCGTAAGCCTGCGCCTAAAGCTAAGAAAAAGTAGCTTTAGACTTTTTCAATTAGCTTAAAGCATTCTGCCGGTTTGCCGATAGGGTTGCCGGCAGAATGTGCAAGTTCACCAATCCAGTTTTTAAAGCGCATAATTTGGATTGGGTTTTCTGGGTCAGTTATATCCATCGTGGTTATATACTGGCTTTTGTGCTTTAAAAGAGCTTCTATTTTGGTATTCATAAACTCCTGAATAGTTTCAAGGTGGTCCGTAACTTCGGGTTCGAAAAGCAATATCTTGTGTGGTCTGTGATGTGAGATATTAAGGTCTTTTAAGAAGTGGGGATCCCGGGCAGCCACAATCGCATCCAATACTATCTGTCCGCAGTTTCGATGATCTGGATGAAGCCTATATTTTTTGAACGGGTCGTGCGTTATAATCATTTGGGGTTTGACTAGCCTGATAAGTTTTGCGATTGTTTTTACGGTATCTTTGTTAAATTCAAGTTCGCCGTCGACATAGTTTAAAAAATGCAGATTGGCGCCGATTGTATCTGCGGCCCTTTTTGCTTCAATGCGTCTGATTTCTTTTAATTCATCAATATTTTGATCTGGGTCCCAAGAGCCTTTGGATCCGTCGGTCATGATTGCCATATCGATCCTGCTGCCGACACTTGCCCATTTTGCCAGCGTGCCGAAAGCATTAAATTCGATGTCATCTGGGTGGGCCCCTATTGCCAAAATACTGCTTGGAATTTCATTTAAGTCATAAGAGATCATTTTTCTAAATTTTCAGTTAGGTCATAGTACTTCAAAAGATCAAACTTTGTGTCCAAGTCAAAAGACCAGTTGAAGTCTTCAACTATTTTTATACCGGCATTTAAAGATTCGATTTGAGAAACATGTTTTTGGAAAGAATGACTCCCGTACATAAATTTAAAATTTAAATTTGTCGGTATCGACAGCACAGGAGTTCCGCTGCGATTAATATCTGGATAAATCATAAACTCTTTGTTAGTCAAAGTTTGTACGTGTTTCAGCGGGCTAGTCTGTTTATTGGCCATAGGTAGGTCCGCATGAATGATTGTCAGGCGACTAAATAAATCAGAATTTAAGTTTTGATAAAGAAAATTTGCTGTTGCATTAAGCCCGTCGATGCTGACCATTAATGCGCCCACGGCATTTGAAGCGGCAAAATTTGCCACTTCATCAGAGTTCGTAACGACTATACATTTGGATCCCAAAGAATTTATTACCGTTATAAGCATTGATTTAATTAAGTCGATCCGTCTTAAATCGTCTAATTCTTCTTTTAATCGTGATTTCGAGTTGTTAAAATCTTTTATAGGTATTACTGTTAAGTTGTTATTTGAAAATTCATTACAAAGGTCTTTTTGCAGAGTTGAATAATTGGAAAAACTTGTCATTGTTTTGCTCACTGCATAAAGCTTAGACAAAATAAACAAATATATATAAAATCGAATATTAGTGTTGGGAAAATTTTAAAAAAATGCAGGAAAACGACGAAGAAAAAGGTGACGAAGCAGAACCGCATCTATCTCCGATATTGGAAAATATAGAAGGGTTTATGAATAAGGGTTCGGACGGTTTGAAGGACCTTCTGATCAAAAGGGGGATAGACAGGGCCGAAATTGAAAAGGCCATTTCAGAAGAGTGGCTTGATCTTTTGGTGATTGACCGCTTAATCATGGGTGCGTCCACGCCTATGAACGAAGAAGAACTATTGGCTATTACCAACATCGAAAAAGATGTGGCTAGGAGATTTTGGAGAGCATTGGGGTTCGCCGAAGTTCCCGAAAACGAACAGATATTCAATGAACAGGATATCGAAGCAATAGGTATTATGCAGTCGTTGGTGGGAACGGGATTTGTTAACGAGGACAGAGCGGTTCAGCTGGCTCGAGTTATAGGATCTTCGGTGGCTAGAGTTGCCGAAGCCCAGATAACCATGGCACAGACCATTGAGATACCTGAGACCTCTTTGGAATCGGCGGAGATCTTGGCCTTTGTTTTGGATGATCTGGTTCCGAAGCTCTCGTGGTTGCTTGAGTATGCGTGGAAACGTCAGCTGCAGTCGGTCTTGCGCAGGATTAGGATGCACAGATACGAAGGTTTCGACAACGCACAGGCCGAACTTGCCGTTGGATTTGCAGATATGGTAGGTTTTACCTATCTGTCTCAGCAGATAGATGAGAATCAACTGGTTGAAGTTGTCTCCAGGTTTGAAACTTTAGCTCACGATACGGTTATCGCTGGAGGCGGAAGAATCGTCAAAATGATAGGTGACGAGGCAATGTTTGTTGCTGATTCGATCGAGGCCGCCGCTTTAATTGCGCTCGATCTCGTTGATATCTACTCGGACGATGACTTATTAAGTGACATAAGAGTCGGATTGAGTTACGGACCCGTATTGGCGTGGGACGGAGACTATTTTGGTACGGTAGTGAACCGGGCCAGTCGGATTGTAAATATTGCTAATCCCGGTTCGGTTCTTACGACCCGTGAATTTTATGATGCACTTCTTGAAGACGATCGGGTAGACTTTAGCCCCCTAAGGCCGAGAGTACTTAAAGATATAGGCAGGGTGGAGCTGTTTTCACTTCAACGAAAAGGTGCAGATCCTTCTGTTTCCACGGGGAGATTGGGGCTTAGACTAAAGAAACTAAGCGATGTGCTACGTGATTTAGATGAGTTGCGTGAACAGGGACAAAAACTTGTATCTAATGTTACGCAATCAGATTCAGTCAAGTCTGATAGTGACGATACCGAAAGCTCTAAGATCAACGCTACCATTAAAGGGCTCAGTTGGATTGCCAAGCAGATCGACAACAACTCCTGACGAATCTTCTATGACGGCTTTTGTCGTTGAATCGGTGGGGTTGAACAGTCTAACTTCAAGTTTTCCTTGCGATCTTACGACTGACGAAATTTCACAATTTTGAACCTTTAATTTGGGGAACTTAGCATTCTTATTTGAATTTGTGTTACCTTTTAAAACCTTAAATGGCATAGTATATTTTGCCTTAGCCTCATATACGTCTATGTTGTCGTCCGTAGAAACGGCGTAGGAAAAATATTGTTTGCCTTGCATTTGGGCGTCAGTGGTCTCCAGATTGGGTCCTGCCGACAACGGTCTATTCGTCATTGTAATTCGACTTAAGTATTTCACCGCCCTTAAAAGCGTGACCGCAAGTGAGTAGGCTTTATCATCTTTTATGTCTATAAGTTCGTATTCGCCCACGCAATTCATAATAACTGTGACGTTACCAGCTTTAACAAAACTTAATGCCGGAAACGTGGGGAGTCCGACCTCAGAGGGTCCGCTTTCTGAAACGAGACCTCTTTTAACTACACCAAAGGCAGTGTCTGCCTCTGTAATCTTAGTCCCGTTTGCAACAGGAAATACTGTTCTCAGTCTGTGATCTTTTGCGAAATTATCCATGAAGTGACTAACCCTTATAAAGTTTTCGTTGGCATTTAATTCCACCAGAGTGAGAATTCTAAGCTCTGTCTGACCTTCACGTTGCCGGGAGGCGTCGTTAACCGCTTCAGGTATGAGGTAAGTTCTGTCTATGGTTACGATGGCTCTGATAGGTCCTTGCTCTGTCACCTGAACCGAAGTTGAGGCAGGGGTTTCCACCTCAGTATCGAATTCGGGCGGCGAGTAGTTGTATGTATCACCTTGGTCTCCAGAATCGACTATTTTATTAAACCCCTGTATTCCATTAATTGAAAATGTGCCGTCGGATCTATCTATTATTGCTGTTAAAAATTTATTGCTTAATTGAATCGTCGAATCACTCTGTGTCAAACTGATTTCAACAAAATCAGTTTGAATTGTTAGAGGCTCGAGACTCAAGCCGGATTGTTCTTTGGCTATTGCCAATAGACGTTGCTTCGGGGATGACGACAGCGAGACCTCTACCATATTGTCGGGCTGCTCGTCCAATATGTTCTTTAGGCTCAAATGGGCGGCATCCACGGAAAACTTTGGGTTGGGAGCTGAGTCTATATGTACGCGGACTTTGGTTAACCCTTCTTGAGCGCTAATATCTACACCCACAACGAAAGTCTTGTCGTCGATTTGGTTCGAATTCAGCTGAGTTAGTATAATGGCGACTTCACTTGATTTAAGTTTTATTAAAGGTGCTTCAAATCCCGTTCCAGATTTTAAGAGTACCTGTGTCCCCAAGATTTCATCGTGATTATCAATTTCGAATTCTACTACCGAGTCTATTGTTTTAGTGCTTGGATTTAGTACATAGTCGCAATCGTCTTCTACTTGAGTTGCCAAATCAATATACAATTCATCTAAAAGAGCGTTGCAAATTTGCCGTACTTCCAAATAGCGGGTCTTAACAACTTCGACTACTTCGTTAATACTGCATGCGCAAATTGAGTCGTGAGCAGAATTTTGAATTAGCAACTTCCATATGATTTTTAAATATTCCGTAGGCCACGAATCTGAAAATATTGCATAAAGAGGCTCCAAAAACTGCTCCGTCAGTATTTCTGCCTGCCTGGCGAGTAACCTAATGTCCGTTCGGTTTGACGTTACTCCCATCAACAGGTTGGAGTAAGCCGACGACCTGAGTTCGCCTTCGTGTATCGATAAATTTTGTCTTAACGACGTTGAAGGTTCCATTACGGCCGACTTTAAATCGGTAATTTCGAAATCGTAGTCGTCTTGCATTTGATTGGCGGCTTCAATTACATCTGGAAGAAATCTTTGGAAAAACAGATGATCTGAACCGTTCATGTATAGCAAGGGGTCGCCTTTGACAAATTGGCCCATATGTTCTATATATCCTCGTACACGGTTTATCAAGGCCTGAGGATCGTTTGGAAGAGTCGCGCCATTTCCGTATCCAGACATTAAAAATTCGGCTATGACTTCCGATCTGTCCAATGCTTGCCAAATAAACTGATGGTGTTTAATCCTTGAGGGAACACCTCGCCACACAACCGCGGTATCCATATTTGACAATTTTAAGATTTGAGGCATTTGGGCAATATGGCCAAACATGTCTGGAAGATAGCCTAAGGGCATATGACCGCTGTATTCTGCGGCTTTGTTAATCCCAAGTTGTAAGTTTCTTATGATGGTTTCACCAGAAACTAAAAACTCGTCCATCAGAATGTACCACGGACCCATTGCGAGTCTGCCTTGCTTGGAAAGATTAATTAACCTTGTTCTGTTTTCGGGTCGTATCTCAAGATAATCGTCCAATACAGCCATCTGTCCGTCGAGCATAAATGTGTTAAAGGATTCATTTGATTCCAAAAAATCAAGGAGCGAATCAATTAAATTAACCAGTTTTGTTCTATATGTTTGAAACGGCAGATACCATTCGCGATCCCAATGAGTGTGCGGAACAATGTTAACTTTGTGTGACATATAACTAGATTAATGGCAATCTGACAATTAATTCAATAGACTGTTAAATTAAAATGGCGAATTAAACAGATATTCAATGGTAAGACTGGCTAAATATTTATAAGATCGGCTAAATCTTTTTTGATCAACAGAAGCTTAATTGGAGGCGGACATGAAAACATTGGCTCTAGGATGCGACGATTGGGATGAATTTTGTGATGATATTTTAAATTTTAACTCCGAACTGTTCAGTGTAGCGACAACAATAAAAGATCCTTCATGGGCTAAGGTGGGATTTGAAGTTGCAGAACTTGTAGTTTCAAATGAGGTGGATTTTGGAATTGTAGTCTGTTGGACTGGAACCGGTGTTTCAATAGCCGCCAACAAAATAAAAGGAGCTAGAGCAGCTCTGTGTTTTGACGTGCAAACGGCTGCTGGAGCCAGAAAATATAATGATGCAAACATTCTGGCTTTAAGTCAACGATCTGCAGGTAAGGGATTAAAGTTTGAAATTATAGAGACTTTTCTCACTACCGAACCCGATAAATCCGAAATTGACAATATAAATTTCGTTAATGGCAAACAATGATCGCCGTTTTGAGCTAATCTAAAACTCATGGCAACATTTTTAATGCTTTCAAATCTTGGTCCTGACGGCGCTGCACGGCTGCGAGATAATCCCGAAAGACTTTTAGAAGTAAATAAGGAAGTCGAAAAGATGGGAGTTAAAGTTATTTCTCAATGGGCACTTCTAGGACAGTATGATTTTTGTACGATACTGGAGGCTCCTGATGAAAAAGTTATGGCCAAAGTTGCCGTAACTTTGGGTTCGAGAGGAACGTTGAAAACGGTAACTTTGTCGGCCGTTCCGGTAGAAGAGTTCCTAAAGTCAGTTAAAACAAACCTCGATTAAACAGCCAAGATTACCAAGTGACCAAGATTACCAGGCGACCAAGACGATCAAGTTGCTTGGGCAAAAAATAAAAGTCTAATTCCTTGCACTTCGGAATTGAAGTTAGGGAATTAATTTATAAGCCGAATTAATAGTTAGCCAAGAAGTACGAAAAAGTTGAGTCAGTTAATTTTTGGATTTAGTTTGTTAAACGAGCAAGCTTAAGCAAGTTGAAGAGAGTTTATAATTGTTAAATCCACCACATATTCTTTTTTTTGGATTTTCTAATATGATCCAGAAAGAAGTGTTGAGAAATTTCAATGTCTTCAGAAGCTCTTTTAACGAAAAACAATGTTTCGCCGGTTTGAGATGTCGTGATGGTGGAAATTATGTATCCGCTTGACCAGTCACCGTCAAATTTATTCTTAATTTCGACCTTATCTCCGACCTTAAAGTCCGGTTCGTTCGGTTTAATTAAATCTTCGTTGGTCTCTTCGCTTGTCATCGTATTGTCGTAAAAAAATGACTGATATTAAATATCCTAACTTAAATTACGAAACCAATCGCAAAATTTACGGTGATAGATTCGTGGCAGGGGCAGATGAAGTCGGCAGGGGTGCTTGGGCTGGACCGGTTTCGGTGGGAATTGCCGTGTTGGATTTGGATCGACTTAGTGATGCTCAAAATCTTTTGGATTCAGGACTTAATGATTCAAAAAAACTTTCAAAGAAAAAAAGAAACGAACTTTATAAAGCCGTAGTCGAAGTTGCCGCTGATTTTGCGGTAGGACATGCGACAAATAAGATTTGTGACGATTACGGCATGTCGGCCGCAATCGGTATTGCCGCTATTGAAGCGAAGAGTAAATTAAAGGTCAGCCCAGAACACTACCTTATTGACGGCCCTACTAATTTTACAAACTTTGTCTCAGATGAAATTAAAACTTGTATAGTAAAAGGTGATTCGGTCAGCATGGCAATTGCGGCGGCATCCGTGGTCGCCAAAGTTACCAGAGATGCAATTATGGACGAGTTTCACCACGTTTATCCCGATTATGGGTTTTCTGAAAACAAAGGCTATCCCAGTAAGGATCATATTAGGGCGCTTCAAAAGTTTGGTCCTTGTGTACTGCACAGAACTTCATGGAAATTTATGGAAAAGATTTCTCACTATAAGTGTTAAAAGTTACCACTTAAATAGCATTTGTGCAAAGTAAAAATTAGATATAAGATTATAACTATAAAATAACTAATATATAAAATATGGAAGAAAAAAAGTAACGAATCAGCGTAATGAACCAAGTTATATGGAAGTTGAAAAGTAAGTGCTATAATGGCTAACGAGTTTGATATAGATGCATTGCTTGATCAAGCGCTGGGAAATATACATCCCGATGCTAATAAGGGTAATGACGATAAATCGGTTTCAGAAAATGAGACCGTATCAACTGTGAGCAATGTCGAAACCGCAGCTCCAGTTTTAAATCCTAATAATGATTTGCAGTCGGGGGAATTGCGACAATCTAGTGACCGAGCGTCTACAAAAAGTAAGTTGCAAGAGTTGAGAACTGAAATTGCAAATGCGTCTAAGTCATTTAATTTTGATGATACTTTAAATGCCGCTTTCTCTGAAAAGAGTAATACTCAACCAAATTCCGACAGAGTTTTTGATATTGGCGATAGCCAAGGAAACATCATATCTAACGGTCAGTCTCCAGATATTAAGAAAATTGACGTACCAAATCCAGTTGTTCAGGAAGATTGGACGAATAATTTTAATCCTGAAGATATCGTAAATAATTTTAATCAGCCAAAACTGGCAGTTCAAGATCTAAACGGTTCACAAGATGCCTTTGTATCGAATAACGGCAATCAGGGTAATTCTAATAACGGTAACACGGCGGAAATTATAGGCGCACCTGAATTGAAGGCTTTTTCTGACAATGGTTCTAAAGTTGAACTTAAGCACGAGTCCATCGAATCTGCTCTAGATAATGTCTTGGGGGTATCTGAAAATTCGGTACTTCAGGCAGAAAATAGTACTCAAGAAAACGTGGCGATTGTTTCAAGTGATGTGGATATAGACAAACTTTTAGCCGCGGAGTTTGACGAGGATTTTTCAGCTTCGTTCGCTTCCGCTCCTCCACCTCCTCCACCTCCTCCACCTCCTCCACCTCCTCCACCGGCAGTATCTTCGCCGCCGCCAGTAGTATCTCCTCCTCCTCCGGTTATTGGCCAGCAGGAAGTTCGACCGCCTATTAATTTACCTCATCAGCAACCTGCGATACCTAAATATGTTGCCCAAGAAGGCGTACTGGCAACTCCGCCGCCGCCGACTGGACCCGAAGTATCGGTACACGCTGGCGTGGATGACATGCTTAACGGATTGCTGGATGATATGAAGTCTGGTCAAAATAAGAAACAAAATCGACGGGATGCGGTTATGAGCGAATTCAATTCGATGGCAACCACCTCCAAGGCGACTCCGCCACCACCGGCTTCTGCCAATTCGAATATTCGTCCTCCGAAAAAGACATATGCGTTTCCAAAACAGAATACAACGGATCCGCAGCAATTAAGTGAGAAACCCGCAATAGAGGATAACTCGCAAGATAACCAACCTTTAATTGGTATGCAGCCGATTATTATTAAAAAAGGTACTGTTAAGAAGCTGAAAAAAAGGTAACGTAATCAGGTAACTTAAATAATTAAGGTTGTTAATTAAGATTATGGTTCTGTGAGGAATTTACGGCAACTTAGCAGATAGTCTGGCAGATGGGAAATATCAACTGATTATAAATCGGTAAACCCGCATTTTTACACGCAACTTCAATTCAGGATCTTTTCTAAGCCGTGTCCGGATAATTTATAAAAGTTGCATGCATTCAAATTGATTTATTCAAACTGGGACATTCAAACTGGGACTTGATTTAAAAAAAAGCAACGTCTATTTTTACCAGATACCGCTAGTGTTTTAAATTTCAAGTTTGGTATTAAACTGATATCGGCTAGTTTATTTGCCGCGATATGTGGACTCCGACAATGACGAAGATAACGATGAATAAGTAATTCTAGCTATTTTAGTAATTAGACCGGTCAAAACGTTTAGTGAATTCTATAGCTAAGATATTACATTCAGTGGAAAGCAAAGAGCAGGAAAATAAAAAACAAGGTTGGGTTAGGGGGCTTTTGCCATTCGTTTTGGCACACAAACGAGATCTATATATATCTTTTGTCGCAGCTATAGCGGGTACTTTGTTTACTTCAGTACTGCCTCTTATCCAACGACAGATAGTTAATACAATTGAACTGAATCATACACTTCACGATGTTAATGTATACGTAATTTTGATGCTGATACTTGGCCTTGCATCTTTTTGTGCCGCTTTCATAAGGCGATATTGGGGTGGAAAAGTTTCGCTGCACGTGCAAAATGATTTGAGAAATGCAATTTTCCAACATCTGCAACGACTGGATTTTGCTAAGCATGATGAGTTGGATACCGGTCAATTGGTCTCAAGGGCCAATTCGGATATTGGTTTGATTCAGGCGATTTTGGCTTTTGGTCCCATGATGTTTTCTAACTTCGTAACTTTGATACTGTCGCTTGTAATAATGATAGTTCTGTCTCCGCTTCTGTCGGTAGTTGCCATTTTAATCCTCCCGTTAATGTTTTGGGTTTCGTTGCGGTTGAGGGATGCGGTTTTTCCTTCGTCTTGGATCGCACAGCAACAGGAGGGCGTCATTGCAGACGTGGTAGATGATACGGTTACTGGAATTCGAGTGGTAAAGTCTTTCGGTGCCGAAGCCCAAATGTCTGAATCAATTAAAAGAGAGTCAAAGAGACTTTTTAATTACAGAAACAGGGTCTACATAACAATGGCAAAATTGCAGTCGACGCTTCAAGCCCTTCCTTCTATCGCTCAAGTTGGAATTTTGGCTCTCGGAGGTTATCTTGCGGTGAAACACGAAATTTCTTTAGGTACATTTTTGGCCTTTTCGACTTATTTAATTTCGCTGGTCGGACCAGTACGAATGTTTGCCGGATTTATGGCTTTTGGTCAGCAGGCAAAAGCCGGCGCCGAAAGAGTGTTTGATCTGCTCAATTCTACACCGGAGGTCGCCGATAGGGGCGATGCCACCGAGTTGACAACCGTTAAGGGCCAAATAGTCTTTGATGACGTTCATTTTGGCTATACATCCGAAAATCCGATTTTAAACGGGTTGTCATTTTTGGTGAACCCGGGGGAGACTGTAGCTTTGGTAGGCGCCTCTGGGTGCGGAAAGTCTACAGTATCGATGTTGGTTCCCAGATTTTATGACGTTTCTTCTGGACGCGTATTTATTGATGACAAGGATGTTAGAGAATTTACGCTTTTAAGTTTAAGAGATAAGATTGGGTTTGTATTTGAAGATAGTTTTTTGTTCTCGGAATCTATTAGAAATAATATAGCTTTCGGCAACTCACGAGCAGATTTTGATCAAATTGTAGCCGCGGCCAAGTCAGTCGAAGCCGACGAGTTCATTAAAGAGTTGCCTGACGGTTACGATACCGTTGTCGGCGAAAAAGGCCTGACGCTGTCCGGAGGGCAACGTCAGCGAATTGCTTTAGCCAGAGCATTAATTTCAAATCCCATGATTTTGATCTTGGATGATGCAACCAGTGCCGTTGACGCAGCCACCGAAGAAGAGATACATAAAACTCTTTCTAAGGTTATGTCGAATCGAACCACCATATTGATTGCCCACCGGAGATCAACGATAAATTTAGCTGATCGAATAATTCTGATAGATGAAGGACAGGTGGTAGATACGGGTACCCTAGAGGAGTTGTTTGAAAGAAGCCCGTTGTTTCGCGCGCTTTTGACAGGTGACGATGCCGATCATGTTTCATCGGCATCCGATTTGGAATCAATCAGCGAAGTGGATAACGGCATCGATTCGATTGAAGTACCTGAAATCACGCCTCAGTGTTGGCCTTATGACAGTTTGGAAGATTCTTTGAATGTTGGTGGTATGAAACTCGGAGTTTCTGGTCTTGGTGCGGGTATGGGCGGAGGCGGCGGGATGATGGGCAATATCGGAGCCATGTTGGCGCCGACAGAGGAGTTGCTGAACAAAGTAGCAAAGTTGCCTTCTACGGAGTTTGATACAAAAGTTGACGTCAAGACTCTGGAACAATACGAAAACGGCTTTGCATTTAAGAAATTCTTAAAGCCGTTTTACTACGCTTTTATTTTCGGAATTATTTTGGTTTTGATAGATACGGTTTTAACGGTAGCTGGACCGCTTTTAATTAAGACGGGGATTGACAACGGTGTGTCAAAAGGATCTACCACATTTTTGTATGTAGCGGCTGCAATTTTTTTAGCGGCGGTATTGTTGGATTGGCTGGATTCCTATTTTGAAATTAAATATGTAGGAAAAGTTTCGGCTCGGATATCTTACGCATTAAGGGTAAAAATATTTTCGCAACTTCTACGACTCGGTATGGACTTTTATGAAAGGGAAATGGGCGGGAGGGTGATGACCCGAATGACAACCGATGTCCTTACTATAGGTCAGTTGGTTCAAACGGGTCTTATTGCCGCGTTGGTCAATATTTTTACATTCTTTATGGTGGGGATTGTATTGTTCTTAACTAATATTAAATTGGCTTTGGCGGCCTTTGCGGTAGTGCCGTTGCTAGCTGTTGCAACTCAGTGGTTTAGAGTGGAATCGTCTAAAATATACCGCTTGGCCAGAGATAAAATTGCCGTTGTCAATGCAAATTTGCAAGAAGGTATTTCCGGAATCAGAGTTTCTGTCGCCTACAATCAGGGACAAAAACAAAATAATGATTTTGAAAAACTCTCCGTAAGTTATTTAAATTCTAGAGTAAAGGCACAATGGTTGGTGTCAATCTACTTTCCGATGGTACTGCTGTTTTCGGATATTTCAGCGGCCTTGGTTATGGGTTACGGTTCGCATTTGGTAATTCAAAAGCAGCTGCAGATTGGAGCCCTTTTAGCTTTTGTATTGTTGGTTAATCTGTTTTTTAGTCCCATCCAACAGCTGTCTCAGACTTTTGACCAATACCAGCAGGCTGCGGCTTCATTAAATAAGATAAATGAATTAATGCATGAACCCGTAATCGTAGACCAGGATCACCATAGCATCGACTCGTTTGATTTTAAGGGGAATGTGGTTTTAAAGAATATAAGTTTTAGATATCCGGGTTTTGATTCAGAAGTGTTGGACAGTGTTAATTTAACCATCAATGCTGGAGAGACTTTGGCCATTGTAGGTCAAACAGGAGCCGGTAAATCTACCATAATAAAACTTTTGGCTAGATTTTATGATCCCGATTCCGGCTCAATTGAAATAGACGGAAATACGTTGAAAGATATCGATCCCGTATTCTATAAAAAACATATTGGATACGTACCTCAAGAGGCCCATCTTTTTACCGGAACCATTAGAGACAACATCGCCTTTGGAAGGGAAAATGTTTCTGATTTGGACATTGAGAATGCCGCAAGAGCCGTCGGTGCTCACTCATTCATTTCTAAGCTTACTAATGGGTATCTGGAGAAGGTTAAATCTCAGGGTAAGTCACTGTCTTCGGGACAAAGACAATTAATATCACTTGCCAGAGTTAAGTTGTCAGATCCTAAACTTTTACTATTAGATGAGGCTACGGCTAATCTGGATCTCCATTCGGAACACATAGTAACCAAAGCTATGAATGCCGTAGCTTCATCGACTACGACCGTGTTAATTGCTCACAGGTTGCAAACGGTAATGATGGCAGATTACATAGCCGTTATAGATGACAAAAAGGTAGCACAGTACGGAACGCATAATGAGCTGATTAACCAAGATGGGGTTTATAAAAAGATGTGGGAAGCATTTGTCGCACCCGCCGCTTAGATCCGTTAACTTAATTGACAGATAGCGTGAATATGCCATTATGGTGAAGATACTATTTTGTATCTAAACATCTATAAAATCGTATACATGTTTAATTTAAGTCGTATTTGACGATTTGACGATTTGACGATTTGTCCAACAGGTTTAAATTCTTAGAGCAAATTGATATTTAAGAATATTAAAGATATCAAAATTTATTGTTTAATTCGGCGAAATTATTGGAATGAAAGTCAGTTAAAAAAGAGTGTTACGGTGACCGAAAATCTTAACCCGCTTAAGGCGATAACAGACAGAATAAGATCTGTTCGAAATTTAACTTCAATCCATAAGTCTTTGTTTGATCTTATTGTTCAACCAGAAAGACTGTTGGAGGTATCTGTATATTTAAAGCGCGACTCCGGTGAGTTAGAAATTTATAAGGGTTACAGAGTTCATCACGACACGTCTCGCGGACCCGGTAAAGGTGGAATTAGGTATCATCCTGACGTGACAGCCGATTCGATAACGGCACTTGCTGCTGAGATGTCTTTAAAAACAGCGTTGGTGGACATACCTTTCGGAGGGGCCAAAGGCGGAATTGCATGTCATCCTGAAGCTTTTTCAGAAGCCGAGCTGGAACGTTTGACCCGACGTTATGCCATAGAAATTAATCCGCTGGTTGGAACATATAAAGACGTTCCCGCTCCAGATGTGAATACCAATGAAAAAGTCATGGCCTGGTTTGCTGATACAATTTGGGCGTTAAACGGTCAAAATACGACTTCGGTGATAACGGGCAAGCCTCTGGCTTTGGGAGGCGTTCTCGGACATCAAGGGGCTACATCTTTGGGAGTTCTAATTACCGTTAAAAATATTTTGCAAAAACATAATAAAACTTTGGCGGGTAAAAAGATAATATTGCAAGGTTTTGGTAAGGTAGGTGGGCCTTTGGCCTTTTTGCTGCATTCTGCGGGAGCCAAAATTGTGGCCATAGGTGATATAAGTGGAGCGATCTATAATCGATTTGGTATCGATGTGGTTTCACTTGGAGCTCATCTTAAAAACGGCGGTTCACTTAATGGTTTTAATCACGCCGAGGTAATTGACCAAAAAGAGATGTGGGCTTTAAAAGCCGACTTAATTATACCGGCTGCACTGGAAAATGCCATTGACTCAAAAATCGCCGAAGTAATTGACTGTAAATATATTGTAGAAGCAGCAAACGGTCCCGTAACCGAAGCAGCCGATAAGATATTGGCCCAAAGGCAAATAGTTGTGGTGCCCGATATTTTATCGAATGCAGGCGGGGTTATATCCTCTTCGTTTGAATGGGCACAGGATCGCCAGGGCTATAGTTGGGATGCCAAAACCGCAACGGATCGTCTGACCAATAAGATGACCGAAGCATTTGAAGAGATGTGGGGACGCTCTCAGGTTAATAAGATTTCCTTGCGCCAAGCATGTCTGTTGATAGCTGTCGAACGGCTGGCTCAGGCACATACCTATAGAGGTACCTTCCCATAAAAGCGGCCATAAATATGAAATTTGGGTTAAAATATCACCATCATTGAGTTTGATTCCGATTATGGAAAGTTGTTTTATTAAGTTTAATTTAACGGCGTTTAGGTATTAATTAACTGGTTAGATATTAGATAAATAAAAATTTATGGAAATTTAAAAGTGATTGACAATTGGCTTGGTATTGAGCCCGCACCGACAATAATTTTAGGGCAGACGCCGTCAGATGAAAGACGCAAAGGTAAATCGATGTCAGCTGGCAGTTTGGACGGTAATTCAGAATCAGACGGCCGTAAGCAAAGATCTTCAAATACAAAAATAAAGATAGTGGATGCATTATTGGATTTGGTTAACGAAGGTGATTACCGACCGACCGCTAGACAGATAGCAGTTAGAGCCGGTGTGTCTGAACGATCAGTCTTTCAACATTTTACGGATCTTAATGAGCTGCATAGTGCTGTAGGACAGAGACAGTTCGACAGGCTTGTAAAGTTCAGAACTCCAATTTCTAACAAGCTAGATTTTCCCCAAAGGCTTAGAATTTATATTAACCAACGGGCAAAGATTCTTGAAGCGGTTACACCGATAAGACGAGCACTCGTAGTTATTGAGCCTACTTCTACTTCATTGTTGAATCTTCGTCAAACCTTTCATCAGATGAACATTAGCCATATCAAAGAAGCGTTTAAACCGGAATTTGAGCTTGAGAGAACTGATCTTTCTTTGGTCGTAGATGCCGTTGAGGCTGCAACTTCGTGGCACTGCTGGGAGTCAATAAGATTTCAAGGATATTCCGTATCTAGAGCAAAGAAGATATTGACGCTTACGGTTGGCTCGATATTAAGAAGGTAATTTGATTCGGTAGGTCGAATTGGTTGGATCAAGATCTATATCATGAAATTTAAATTGGTTAGAACCTGGTCGACAATATTTTGATTGCCCGAAACTTTAACGTCGGATTTAACTTCATTATAGTTTTTTCTGCCTAACAGTAGGCTTATTAATGTTTTGTGGCTTATCAATGCTTCATTGACTGTTTCGTCAACTACGTTATTTGAAGATGAAGGTTCGTACGGTTCATGGACGAATGCCCCTCTTCCGTTTTCTTTTGCAATCATAAAGGCGTATCCGTTTTCGAATTTATTAGATATATTTTCGGAAAAATCCAACTGTGAGTGTGTCAACACCGAAAGTTTAAACAAACCGTTATCTTCTTGAATTGATTTTGCAAATGTCTTGGGTAAAGTTGAGATCGAGTAGTTTAATACCAAAGCTGAACTGGCCGATACATCGTCAAAGTCAAGGTCAAGAGCGTTGTTGATGTCCTGCATGTGAGCCCAGCAGTCGAGCAGCCTTATTAGGCACTGATCTTCGAGGGTTTGTTGTCCGATTGGAGTCCAGGCGGGTGAGCTTAAATCTTCTTGAGTTAGATTTTTTAAGTATTGTATTCTTGGTTCGGTAACTGATTCAAGTTCTTCTATTAATTGAGATTTATTGTGGGACCTTCTTAGGTCTACTTCGTTTTCGTTTAAAACACCGAGTTCATTTTTCGTATTTGAGATATCGTCTGCTTTGTGGGTTGTAAACTCGTTACCTAAAAGCCAGGATTCGATGGAAATAATATGTGACAAGTTGTCTTGAACGTTCCAACCGGGGCAGTCCGTGGGTGTTTGCAATTGATTTACATTAAGTGACTTTGCTAGGCTTGTTATCTCAGCTAAAGTTTCAATTAGGCAGTGTGTAGTTTTAGGTCGATGCATACAAAGATTTTAATCATTTTATTGAACAATTTGAACAAAGTGTAATTTAAATTTAGTTATAAAGTTTTAATGAACGAAGTACTGATCTGCAAGGATCTTAAAAAGAAATTTGGGTCGAGACAAGCCGTCGATGGAATATCTTTTTCCGTAGACAAGGGACAGTGCTATGGATTATTGGGTCCGAACGGTGCCGGAAAGACTACAACGATTTCAATGGCTTGTGGCTTAATGGAGAGAGATTCCGGCGAGGTTATCGTTGACGGGAAACCTCTTTTGCATACCTCGACGAATGAAAAGATGGCCATAGGCTATGTTCCTCAAGATTTGGCGCTGTACCCAGAGTTAAGCGTATCTGACAATATAAGATTCTTTGGAAGACTTTATGGGATAAATTCTAAAGAGCTTACAAAAAGAATTGATTCTGTCTTGGAACTTGTGGGACTGTCTGACAGGAAGGGTGATAGAGTCAATACGTTTTCTGGTGGAATGAAGCGTCGCGCCAATATTGCCGTCGGGCTGGTTCATTCGCCTCTTCTTTTGGTCTTGGACGAACCTACTGTAGGAGTTGACCCGCAGAGTCGTAATGCAATTTTGGAGGCGGTGCAGAATTTAATCAGCGGTGGCTTGGCTGTTTTGTACACTACTCATTACATGGAAGAAGCCGAGAGGCTTTGTAATCAAATTGGGATAGTCGACAGCGGAAAGCTCATTGCTGAAGGATCAAAACACTCACTCGTAAAAACGATCGAAACGGGTAAAAGAATCAATATTAAATTTGATGAGTTTAAAGCCAGCTATTTACAGATTTTTAATCAGATACCTTTCATACAGCACGTTGAGCAAAAGGCAAATGAAATTGAGATTGTATTGACCGACGAAAATATTCAAATTGCCGATATATTTCAGTTCGTTAAAGAAATTGCACCTTTTATAATTGCCGCTGAAATTGTGGAACCGGATTTGGAATCGGTATTTTTATCATTGACAGGCAAGGAGCTGAGAGACTGAAAACTCCAAGCTATCTAAAATCTGTCATTACGGTACTACTTTTGGATATAAAGCGTCGCCTAAAAGACAAAAGCGCAGTTATAAATTCATTTGTAGCGCCGATTCTTTTGGCTACTATTCTGGGGTTTGCTTTTGGTGGAAACAAATCCGTAAGTCTTCTTAAAATTGGAATAAGTACCCAGGGCTTAACTCCGGCCACGGTAAAACTTGTTCATGAGTCTGTTTTAGAATCGGCTCTTCCTGATTTAATTAAGGTCAGTTATTTTTCCCAGGATTCTCAATTAAAACAATCGATTAATTCAAAGAGTATTCAAGCGGGAATTATAGTTCCCGCAAAGATATTGAACAAATCTACTATCTTTAACTTAATTAAAAATGTGAGCGGAGTGTTCAATGCGACTTTTTTGACTACTGACTTAAAGGGCGGCAATGCCGAAATTGTCACAATCTCGGCAAATCAAACCGCAAAGGAGGTCGCAAGCGGAATAGCTTCGGCTATCTACGGAAAGTTATATACGGGAATTTTAGTTGGAACGGTCTATGCTGAGATTAACCACAGTAACCTAAACTCTTTCGTGGCAGTATCACAGAAGGCCGCAATTGAACCTTTAAATGCGGTTTTGCGATCGTCGGATTTCGGCAATGGTAAAAATATTATTGGATATTATGCACCGTCTATGGCAATAATTTTTTTATTTATAGGCGCGGGTTTGGGCACAATCTCCATCGTTGCCGAAAAAAAAGGTGGAACTTTGGCAAGGCTGGCAGCGGCTCCTGTAAAGTCATCTTCAGTCGTTGTCGGAAAAATCTTATCTATTCTGGTAACTTCTTTGGTATCCATTCTGGCATTGTGGTTTGAGACGGAACTTTTCTTTGGGGCATCGTGGGGAGATCCTGCCGGTGTATTTTTAATGTGCGTGGCGACAACTTTGTCTATGTGCGGTTTGGCGATATTTTTGACCTCTTTGGCCAGAGACGAGCAGCAAGCATTTGTGGCATCTGTCATAGTTGGTTTTGTTTTGGCGCTGTTGGGAGGTAACTTTTTCCCGCCTGGTTCTTTGCCACCTTTTATGCAAACACTGTCTCTTGCCACACCAAACGGCTGGGCGCTTGTGGGGTTTGGAAGACTGAGTCAGGAGGGTGTTAATCTTGCTGGCGCTATAGGTCCGATTACGATTTTATTGGTGATAGCTCTGGCTTTGGGATCGTTGTCGCTTATAAGAATAGGTCGGGTAGTGGAGCTGTGAAGGTTTTAACTGCAATATTGTGGGTCAACAGAAAGCGTGCAGGCAAAGACTACAGAATTGTAATTGTTGCGTTGCTTCTTCCAGTTTTTATAATGTTTCTAGTAGGAACGGTATTCGGCGGCCAACAGAGATCACCCGTTGGACTTGTGACAAATACACCGAACAACTTTTCTAACAGGGTTCAGTATCTTATGAATTCAAACCCGCAATTGGCAATTCGATACTATCCTTCCAAAGCGGCCTTAGAGGACAATCTTTTGCGCGGAAGAATTGTCGCTGGATTAATAATTCCCGACAACGCTATGGTCGATTTGAAAAAGAATCAAACCATTAACTTGGATTTGATTGCCCCCGCGGGTCAAGCTGACTCATATGTAGCCAGAGCGCAAATTATAGCTACAGTAGAAGCGGTGTCTACGGAATTCAGTGCGGCAAAATTGGTCTCATTGAATAATGAGGGTTTATACTCGACAGCATTAAATAAGGCTAGAGGGATAACAAACCTTGTTCTTAAAAAATATGACTCACAAAAAAGTTCTGCGCCAAACCCTTACGATTACACAACACCGTCGAATCTTGTTCTTTTCGTATTTTTAATGTTATTGGGGGCATCTTCGACAATTGTGGAGATGAAGCAGCTTAATATTTTTACGCGAATGCTGGCAACACCGGCAAAACCGTTTTTGATAGTATTGTCGATGCTGCTCGGACTATTTTCGCTTGCATTTGGTCAGTCTATAATGCTTATTTTTGTAGGTAAGTTCCTGTTTAAGGTATCGTTTGGCTCACCGGTAGCACTGGTTTCGCTGCTCGTGGTTCTTTCAATTACAGCAGCGTCAGCAGGCGTACTTTTGGGTACGTTTGCCAAGTCTCCCGATCAGGCTATTGCTATGGGTACAGTGATCGGAATTTCTATGGGGATGTTGGGCGGCTGTATGTGGCCGCTTGATATTGTAGGCCCCATCATGAAAACAATCGGTCACTTTGTTCCTCAAGCATGGGCGATGGATGCATTCATCAACCTAATCTACAACAAATCTTCAATTGGCGGAATTTTGACCGATCTAATTGTCTTGCTTGGATTTGCCCTGCTTCTGACGGTATTGGCGTCGTTTAGGTTAAGAAAAACGGTAGTTTCAAAGTAGCCTCATATTTGAATTTATCAAAATATCGTTTTATTATAATTTTTATTATAAGTTGTGCCCTTGTCATACCGTTACAAATTAGTTTTTGATATAGTTTTTATAAGATTATTCGCTTAACACGTTCTGTAGTGCTATAATCACTTAAAGTAATTTGTAAGAGAATGCGGATTCGGTTATTGTTTATATATACCGTTGTCGAAGATTTATCAAGCTATATAAGTTAAGGGGCTGTTCGTTTTTTTGATTTAATACTGGAGGCTTTATTTTGAAGCCAGTACTGTAAATTATTCATGCGTAAAAATAATTTAGTATTAATTTTTAAGCATACCCTTTAAAAATTGAATTAATTGCCGATTATATTGGCAGGCTTAAAGTAAATTAGGTCAAAGTTTTAGCGGGCAGTGGTAGACGTATTTTAGAGGTTAATGGTTAGTCTGGAAATTAGAAAGTAAGATATCGTAATTGGCAATTAACATTAGTGATTTAGTCGGTAACGGCTAAATTTGTATTTATTTGCTCTTGAAAGTTCATTATGAACTATGATAACTTTATAAAGAGTTAATTGCATAAAGTATGGAAAGTTTTCAATTATCTTAAATGAGGATATTTATTAGATGAAAGTGGATGCTGGATTATCAGGAGGCGGTCGTCGTCGACAGAGGAGTACTCAGCAGGCGGCTTCTGTGGAAGGATGGCCCGATTTTGCCAATGCCATGTTGGCAACATCTGTTATGCCAAAAGAGGAGATTGAGACAATCGTAAATCAGTCGGCTTCAACTGGAGCTGATTTTGTGCAATCAGTTTTGAATTCAGGTCTGATTGATGATGAAGGTTTTGCCAAAGTTCAGGCAAAACTTGCGAACCTAGAATATGTTGATTTGGACAAATATGCGTTTAATGCGGCAGCTGCATCGCTTTTAAATGTTAAAATTGTAAAGCAGTATGGCGTATTGCCAATTGGGTGGAAGTTTGGTACACCGGTAATTGCGGCGACGGATCCCAACAACATGTTGTTGATGGAAGAATTGAAGGGAATAATAGGTAGAGATTTTCAGATAGTTGTTTCTGGGTCCAGTAAAATCGCCAAGTACTCGACTCAACTTTATAAAGAGAATATTGCGCCTATTTTAAGTCTTGCAGGAGGCAACAATATGAATGCTTCATCCGACGGAGTTGAGGACTCAATATTTGGGTCAATGTTTATTCAAGAAGACGGTGACTCTTCTGGTAATGCCACGCAAGCCGAACCACAAGCTGAGGAAAAGCCCAAGGCTTCAATGCCGGCTGTAGCCCACCAGGTAAATGAGTCGCCTCCACCTCCACCTCCGCCTCCACCAGCACCAGTAACTTCACAAGAAAGCGAGCCAGCAGAAATGTCTTCTAATGAATTTGATACCGATTTTGATTATGATGATGATTTAGAAAATTATGACTTGGGATCATTTACCGGCGGTGCGATACTCTTTGAAGATGATTTCGAAGAGTCGGGTTCTTCGGGGGATTATGCAAGCGATCTGAACTATCTTGAAGACTTCGGTATGGATGACAGCGGTGATGAAGATTCAATTCCCCCGCTGGCCAATGCGTTGATTGCCGCTGGAAGAGTAACTCCTGATCAGATGCAATCTGCTCTTGAGACCCATAGAAATACGGGCAAGCCTCTTTCTCAAGTTTTAACTGAGATGGGGGTTGTTACTGAAGCCGATTTAGTTAGAGCTATGGCATCTGAGATTGGGTTGGAATTTGTTGACCTCTCAGAGTATCCAATAGACGAGGTTACGGCTCAACGTGTTCCAGTTGCAATTTCACGAAGACATAGGGTGTTGGCAATAGGTTGGGAAGGAGATGTGGCGTTAGTCGCCGTCGCAAATCCCTCTGATATGGTAGCTATGGATGACTTAAGGTCAATATTAGGTAAAGAATTTAGACCGTTGGTAGCTACACCTTCTCAGTTGGGTGAATATATAGATAAAATATATCGACTTGATGAAGAAACCGAATCTGCAGCCCAAGAAGCTGCAGCGGCAACGTCTACCGGTGACCAACAAGTTGACATTACCAATCTAGAGTCCAGTAATGAAGACGCACCCGTTATTAGGTTTGTAAACTCTGTTATATTACAGGGCTTAAACGAAAGAGCATCAGATATTCACATAGAACCAACTGAGACTGACTTGAGAGTTCGTTATAGAATTGACGGAGTTTTGCATGATTTCAATCGAGCCCCGAAATCAATTTCAACTGCAGTTATAGCCAGAATAAAGGTCATGTCTGAAATTAATATTGCAGAAAAAAGAATACCACAAGACGGTAGAATCAGTCTGTCGGCCGGTTCAAGAAAGATTGATCTTAGGGTGGCAACCCTTCCCACCGTATACGGTGAAAAAATTGTTATGAGGTTGTTGGATAAATCAAATGCACTTTCAACGCTAGAAGATTTGGGATTTTATACTGACGTATTGGAACGCTATGAATCCGCCTACTCCAAACCGTACGGGATGCTTCTGGTCACTGGACCGACTGGGTCAGGTAAGTCGACTACCCTCTATTCAACCTTAAATATACTGAATAGCCCAGAAAAACACATTATCACTGTTGAGGATCCCGTTGAATACCAGATTGCCGGTATTAACCAAATGCAGGTGAACGTTAAAGCGGGTCTTACTTTCGCATCTTCTCTTAAAGCAATGCTAAGAGGCGACCCTGACATCATATTGGTTGGAGAAATTAGAGACGAGGAGACTTCTAGAATTGCAATTGAAGCAGCTCTTACGGGTCACTTAGTACTATCTTCGTTACACACAAACGAAGCCTCGAGTACTCCGATGAGACTATTGGAGATGGGAGTTGAACCATTTTTGGTAACGTCGGCTCTCCGTTGTGTCATAACTCAAAGACTTGCAAGAAAGCTTTGTGAAAAATGTAAAGAACCCTATGAAGCGAGTGATGCCGACTTGGAAGCGGTAGGAGTAAGAGAGTCCACTGTGGCACTTTCAAAAGAGAAATCATTATATAAAGCGGTTGGATGTTCGTCGTGTTCAAAGACTGGGTATAGGGGAAGAATTTCAATCTCAGAATTGATGATTAAATCCGAGGAGATAGAGCGGTTGATTTTTACTGGTGCCTCTACGGATGCTATACAACGACAGGCAGAAGCCGAAGGCATGATTCCTATGCGTCAGGATGGATTTCGAAAAGCATTGGATGGATTTACAACAATTGAAGAAGTGTTAAGGGTGGTCGCATGAGCTACAAACCTACCGAGTGGTCTAAAAGACTCAGTGCAAATCTTGTTATGGACGGCAAGTGCGCAAAAGAAGATATGGAGTTAGCCCTAGGCGAAGCTATAAGCACAGGTAAACCGTTAAGCTCAATATTAATTCAAAAGCAGATAGTAAGTGCACCCGATCTTTTGGCGGTACTAACAAAAATTTCAGGGCTTCCGAGCGTGGATTTGACGACGCAGAGGCCATCAAGTGAAGGAATTAAGGAATTACCTGCTCAGCTCGCAAAAGAGTACAATGCAATTGGTTATCAAGTTGAATCAAATAGGTTAATATTAGCCTGTCCTGAACCGTTGGACGTAAGTGACAAAAGACTTATATCAGAGTTGGTGGGGAAAGAAGTTGAGGTTGTGTTGGCCGACCCTCTTATAATAGAAAAGGTGATGTCTGTGGTTTATCAAAATGAAAACGGAAACGTTCCCACAAATTCAGCAGCGGGTGCGTCAAATTCAAATAACGTTCCCCCTCCTCCAATGCCGACACCACCACCTCCAGTCCAGGCGCCGCCTCCGATGGCTGCACCGCCCGCTCCAGTACCACCTCCACCTCCAGTTCAGACACTTTCGCCGCCTCCGATGACAGTGCCGCCCGCTCCAGTTGCGGCACCTCCGCCAATGCCTGCGGCACCTCCCCCGCCTCCGCCTGTGATGGCTCCGCCGCCGCCTTCGATGGCTCCGCCGCCGCCTCCTCCAGTGGTAGACGCTGCGCCCAAGGTGCCCTTAATGAAAGATATAAATGATCTCTTGATATTTGCCGTCGAACACGGTTCTTCGGACCTTCACCTTACAAATCACCTTGAACCCTGTATAAGAGTGGACGGAGCTATCAGAAAAATCGAAGGGCAAAAGCCTCTGGACAATGAAACAATCCGTGAGATGATTTACAGTATTATAACTCAGGGTTTGAGGGAAAAGTTTGAAGCCAATAAGGAGTTGGACACGTCTCACTCCATCATGGGAGTCGGTCGATTTCGTGTAAACGTCTTTCAACAGCGAGGTTCGATCGGTGCCGTACTCAGAACTATTCCGCATGAAATTCCTTCATTTGAGAGTCTTGGATTACCAGAATCAATCAGAGGCTTTGCGGAACTTAGAAGAGGTTTGGTATTGGTAACTGGACCGACAGGATCGGGTAAATCTACGAGTTTGGCTTCGATTATAAGTATTATCAACCAAACCAGACCAATGCATATTATGACGGTAGAAGACCCGATCGAGTTTTTGCACAATCATGGGCGGTCGATTGTAAACCAACGAGAAGTCGGCGCAGACACCAAATCATTTGCCGAAGCATTAAGGCACGTTCTAAGGCAGGACCCCGACGTGATACTTGTAGGTGAAATGAGGGATTTGGAAACTATTTCAACTGCACTTACGGCTGCAGAAACTGGACACTTAGTCTTTGCCACGTTGCACACTCAAGATGCTCCTCAAACAGTTGACAGAATTATTGACGTGTTTCCTACTAATCAGCAGGATCAGGTTCGTGTTCAGCTCGCTGGATCACTTGAAGGAATAGTAACGCAGCAACTTGTCGTTACAGCAACAGGGGTTGGTCGAGCGGCGGTAACGGAAGTTCTAGTCGTAACTCCAGCTATTCGAAACTTGATTCGTCAGGCAAAAACTCACCAAATAGCTTCGCTTATGCAAACAGGAGCGGCTCTTGGTATGCAGACAATGGATCAGGCGTTGGCTAAAGCCGTTAAGGCAAATATTATAACGGAGGCGGTTGCCTACGACCGTTGCAAAGACGAAAGCGAGTTAAGAGGTTATTTAAAGAGCCTTTAAGACAACACTAAAGGTATGACGAGGAATTAAAATTATGGCAAATACATATGAGTTTAAAGCCAGAGACAAGGCTGGCAAACTTGTAAAAGGGAAGATAGAAGCTGAAGAAATCAATACGGTTTCTAACATTCTAAAAGACAGAGGCGTAATGCCGATTTCGATTACCCCCGTATCGAAATTCGGTGGTGAAATTAATATTCCCGGAATTACCGACAGAGTAGCCATTAAAAGTATTGCAGTTATGAGTCGCCAGTTTGCGACAATGGTAGATTCGGGTTTAACTTTAGTAAGGTCAATTACGGTTTTGGCTGAACAAACCGAAGATAAAAATCTAGCCAAAATCTTAACGGCAATTAAAAAAGATATCGAAGAAGGTGCAACTCTCTCTTCGGCAATGGCTAAGCACCCCAAAGCGTTTACAACTCTTTACGTAGCTATGATTAGAGCCGGTGAAATAGCCGGTAACTTGGATCTTGTTCTTGGGAGGCTTGCAGAAACCGTAGAAAAGCAAGTTGAATTGAGAAGAACCATTAGATCTGCAATGACGTATCCTATTGTGGTAGTTTGCGTAGTAGTCGGAATTTTCTTTTTCTTGATGATCGTTATAGTTCCGATCTTTGCAAAATTATTTGCCCAAATTGGAGCTAAACTCCCGCCCCCCACTCAGTTTTTGGTATTTATCTCTAATCTAATATTGAGCATTGAGTTTTTGTTGGTGATAGCGGTAATAATAATTTTGGTAGTTGCTTTTGTTAGGTATTATCGTACCGAACAAGGTCGCAAAGTGATTGACAGACTTAAACTGAGGATTCCGATCTTTGGAAAGCTAGTTCACAAATCAGCTCTTGCTCGTGTAACTTCGACACTTTCGGCTCTGGTCATAGCAGGTGTTCCTTTGGTGGAGGCGTTGGAAATATCCGCTGATACGGCAGGAAACAAGCTTGTTGAAAAAGCTATGAGGGATGCCAGAGAGGGAGTTAGGAATGGTAGATCTCTTTCTTCATGTTTAGCAGAACACGATGTAATGCCGGCTATTGTGACCCACATGATTGATACGGGGGAACAGACTGGTGCACTTGACGCATTATTAGAAAAAATTGCCGAGTTCTATTCAGCCGAGGTATCGGCAACGGTTGATGCGCTTACGTCGATTTTAGAGCCGTTGTTGATCGTATTTATCGGAGGTATCGTGGGATTTATAGTCGTAAGTTTGTACCTTCCGATGTTCTCATTCTATTCTGCACTAAATGGTCAAGCAGGTCAGTCTTAGAAAAGAATAATTTGCACCATCAGATTATTCAAATTGTGTTAACGTTCTTTTGATTAAATAAGTAGTAAAAAAGAGGAGTATATTTTTATGGCAACTTTTCGCACTGTAGGTGTTGAAATTGGTACGAGCGGGATACGGGCAATTGAACTCTCGATCGGTGCCCAATATCCGGCATTAATTACATACGGGCAGATGCCTCTACCGCCTAAGGCTGTAGTAGACGGTGAAATTGTCAATAGAGCAGCCGTTGTTGATCAGCTCAAATATCTCTGGTCCGAAAGTGATTTCTCAACCAAAAGGGTTACAGTAGGTGTTGCTGGACTTAGGGCATTAATTAGAGAGCTTGAGGTTGCCAATGTCCCCGAAAAGGAGTTAGATAACGTAGTCAAATTTCAGGGACAGGAGATAATTCCCTTCCCAGCAGATCAAGCTATTCTGGCTTCTCGAATGATTGGAGATGTAACTAAAGACGACGGTTCGATCGCTAAAAAAGTATTGATTGCCGCAGCTCATAAAGGACTGGTTGAGCCTGTTTTATCGGTATTGGTCGATGCAGGATTGGATCCGATAGCAGTTAATCTGTCAGCTTTGGCAATAGTTAGAGCTGGAACAATAGGTCTAGAACCAATTTCTGGCGCAGAAGCAATCGTATCTATCGGTGCGGGTTTGACTGTGGTTGTAGTTCATGAAAATGGTATTCCGAAGTTTGTAAGGACTATTGGTCAAGGTGGTGACGATGTCACTGAAGCTATTGCATCCAGTTTGGACTCACCCTTTGAAGATGCTGAAAGACTTAAGTGGAATTTAACTTTGCCTGGACCTCAATATGCAACCGCTCAAAATGTTGCCATTCAGACTACTAATACTTTGGTCAACGAAATTAAAAACTCCGTTGATTATTACGACAATCAATCGGCCACAATAAAGATTCAGCGTGTGGTCGTAACAGGCGGAGGGTCTTTGCTAGAAGGTTTGATAGCCAGAATACAGCAGCCGTTGCGGGTGCCAGTAGTAACTGCCAGACCGCTTAGCGGAATTGATACGTCTGGTTATGCCATGGTGCCTGAAGATTTGGCAAAACTTGAACCGACCCTTACTACGGTATTGGGTTTGGCTCTGCCCGAACCCAGTGGAGTAAAGCCTCTTAATCTTTTACCCGAAGAGATAACCGAAAAGCAGGCAATCGCTAAAATTAGGAAAAGAGTTACAGCAGTTTGTGCTTTGGTAATTATACTTTTGATTGTGTATCTTGGATACGGGATAACTCAATACTTTACGTCAAAATCTGACATAAATAACCTTACAACTCAAAATACGCAACTTCAAGCTCAGGCAACCGCACTAAATAAGGTTGCGGCACAAAATGCCGAATTGCAAAGTTTTGTTGCGGCACTTACGCCGTTAATACAAGACGAGGTTAATTGGCCCACGGTAGTTAGTCGATTGCAAAGTGATTTGTCCCCGGGGCAATACATTACTTCAATTTCGTTTTCAAATTACTCTTCAAGCGCAACTGGAGCCGGTCTGACTTCTACTTCGACAACCGGACCGTCCATAACGTCAGCAGGTAAAACTATCACCTCTTCATCTATAGTTGCTGAGCTAACTATAAATGTAGTGGGAACTAACGGTTATACCGACTACACAAGTTGGGATTCTAAGATGAACTCTGATCCTATGTTTACAACACCTCAAGTTACGTCTATTGCAGAGCTTAGTGCCAACGCCTCAACATACTCTCCAAGCAGCCCGATACAATTTGTGGCAACTACGTATCTAACGACACAAGCTTTAAGTAACAGGTATAAGCTTTTTCAGGTAGCTAAGTGATCGGCAATTAGAAAGGATTTAAAATGAACGCTTTAAAGGATAGAAAGATATTAATAACTATTGCCGTTACGGTAGTCGTGGCGTTAATACTATATTTTGTCGGAATAAGTACCGTGAATTCAAAGGTGACGGCCAATAATACAAAGAAAGCTAGTTTGGAAGCAAGTAACAGTTCTTTGCTGACCCAAATAAGTTCTGAAAAGGCAGCGGCCAGCAACAAAAGTTTTATAATTTCAAAGCTAACTCAGTTCCAAGCGGCCGTCCCTCAACAGATTCATTTAGGTTCCATAACGAACCAATTAAACGCATTGTGCTCTGCTGCTAATATCAACTGGGTTGGAGATAGCGTGGGAGCTCCCGCTGCGGCTACCGCGTCTTCGGCTCCAGCCTCATCTGCCGCCACATCTTCGTTAATATATTCCGTCCCGCTGACATTTACAGTAAATGGCTCGTGGACATCGATTGAGAATACTTTTATACCGGGATTATACATCGCTCCTGCTCAACCACCCCAACAGGTCAGTAGGTTGATAGTGATTACCGGATATTCTATAGACTTGGGAACAATGGCACAGACTACATTTAAGCCTACGGGCAGTACCTCTGTGACATTTCAGTCAGTGGTTTATATAGCTCCGACTATAACTCCAGTTGCGGGCTAGGAATAGGGTCAACTAGAGTTAGTAATTGTAATTGGCTAAAAATCCAATGTTCCGTTATAAGAGTAAAAATACGAAGATATTTAGGCATTTTAGAGTAAAAAGCATTTTGTATTTAGCGTCACAAACTCAGTGTCACAAACTCAGTCTTATGCTCATAAATATAACGAAAGGAGGTTAATTATAAGTTAAAGTTTTAAATTATTCAGTCGATATATTATATAGTTTATTGTTTATTAAATAGAAAGGAAGCTTATGAAACAATATTTGGAAAGGAGAATTAACGCTCGAGTTGAATCAGGTGAGTCAGGTTTCACCTTGATTGAACTTTTAGTTGTAATGCTCATTATATTAATTTTGTTGGCAATTGCAATTCCGACATTTCTTGGAATTATTAATAATGCTCACAATACGGGAGCCGCATCGAACTTAGGTAATGCAATTATCGAAGCCTCAGCGGATTATACTCAAGATAACGGACAGTTTGGTGCACAAGCTGCCTCTCAAGTAGTTACGGAGCTTCAATCAATGGAGCCCAGCATAAATTTTGTTGGAACTGCGTTAACTACAGGTATGGCCAATGTGAATTCATCTGTTCAAATTGATGCATGTTCTAACAATGCTTCTACCGCAGACTGTCAGTGGGTTGCCATGGCGGCATTTTCAGTTGCTTCAGGAGCCTGTTACTATGTTTGGGTAAACAAGGGTCCTGCAACTGCAGATAACGCTCCTGGCGGTACTTGGACAGGTAAAGCAGTAGTCGGTGGTCAGTTGCCACAGGGTACTGTGTATGGTACAAGTGGAAGTACAGTCATGACAGCGTGTGACGTAACTGCGAATAGTATAGGAAATGCTCAGACTGGAGGTTTCCCAGCAGCATAAGCATAGCTGAAAACATAACTAAATTAAAAAACACAGACCTCGTCAAACCGAGGTCTGTGTTTTTTATGCTTTGTGGTTATCTGTGGTTATTCGTGGTAAGTTGAACTTTTACTTAGAAAAGCGTTTGAATGAATTTAGTCACAACAAGCCGTAAGCCTGAGCCAATTAAAATATCTCAGTTTCGGGTGTTTAAGTTTGCTCGAGAGATTTAGCGAGCTTTAGAGTTGTCTTGTAGTCCGAAAATATAAAGTCCCGTTTGAAATATACCGATAATTAGATTATGCAAATAATGACTGTAAAAAATTGCGATTTTGAGGCTGACGGCTTCTGTCGCAGATCTGCGGAGCAGAGTTTTTGCACTCTATTTGCAAATATTATTTATATAAATTATTGGTTAAGGGGAAGAAATGAAAAATTGTATTTTTTCGAAGTCGGTGACGCTATGGCGTGACGGTAACTTCGAAGATGGTTTCACAATGGTGGAGTTACTAGTTGTTATGCTGGTAATTTTGATATTATTGGCAATAGCGGTACCAACTTATCTTGGCATTACTAATAATGCAAGAAATACAATACCGGCAACGGATTTAGCTGAAGCAATTATTGCAGCTTCGGCTGTCTATAGTAGCGATACGGGCGCTTTCGCAAATTTGAACACTGCAACGGGTTTAGGTCAGTTGCAAAGTACGGAACCAGGTGTAGATTTTACATCGGTACCACTAGTTAGCGGAATGGCAAATTCGCAATATGAAATTCAAGTTGATGCCTGTAATTTGAGTCAGAATCAAACTTGTCAATGGGTTGCAATGGCGGCATTTCAGCCTGGGGTGGGATCGTGTTATTATATTTTAATTAACAAGGGCAATATTGCACCTTCTGCTATAGGTTGGGATAATCCTTCTGCAGTACCTCCTATATCGGCTGGAGAATTGGGTAGCGGTACATGGTATGCCACTATCGGTCCTAATTCACCGAATTACTCTAAAACAATGGTTTCGTGCAATGTTTTTACTGACACACCCAGAGACGTTCAGACATCTGGATTCCCTTTGGCATAATGTAATTTCAAAGAGGGGTTGTTGGCGAACACAACCGTACCTATTTAACAGCTGTTGATCTGTCAGTCTCGAAAGTTTTCAAACTCGAGATGAATTGGTAACTCGGCTGATTTTAGAGCAGCAATTACGTTTTGAAGGTCGTCTCTTTTTTTGGCGGTAACTCTAATTAGGTCTGACTGATAGCTGGGCGTAATCTGTTTTATATCAAGTTCTTTTATCTTAGATATTATGAGTTTCGAGTTTTCCTTGTCAACACCTGACTTGAGGTTAATTGTCTGTTTGGCTCTTCCCTTGGAACCTTCTTCTATATTTTTGGGATCTAAAAATTTTAGTGAAATGTTTCTTTTAATAAATTTTTCCTGAAGAACTTGAAATAGTGCATTTAGCCTTTCGTGGGTTGCGGATTCGATATATATTTCACTTTGATTTTTTAGGTCTATCTCGGAGTCGGTACCTTTGAAGTCGTATCTGGTCATAATTTCACGCTTAACCTGATCTATGGCATTCTTGACTTCTTGCTGGTTAACTTTGGAAACAATATCAAAACTTGGCATAAAGAAACTTTAGTACCAAATTGAATTAAACGGGACCATCTGAATCTACTATTGTATATATAGGGATTTTTGCATTTAACAACATTATGGGTCGATGCCGGAGTGGCCAAACGGAGCAGTCTGTAAAATTGTCGGCGCAAGCCTACGTAGGTTCGAATCCTACTCGGCCCACTTAAAGTTGTTTAGGTAAAATTAAAATAACTCAGTCAAGTATCCGGTAAGTTTCTTTTGTTTTATAAAGTAATAAATTTCAAGAATACCTTAAGCGTTAAGTTATCAAATTTGCATAACGCTTGGATACATGAGTATCCACCTGAGGAGCCGACGGATTTCGATGCCACTAAGCAAAGCGCATTTAAGCAGATTCTGTATCCCGCTTCGTTGGGTTTTATCGCTTTAGTTGCGATTGTACTTGGATCCATTCAAAACGAGTCTCCGTTTACGCTTAAGCAACAGGGCGCATGGTTTTTCGGAATTTCCCCGAATCCGGTAATTTCAAACCCAAAATCTTCGCCTTCAGCCTGGCTTTTTATAGGTATGATTGCAGTATACGGGGGTATGTTTGTGTTTATGCGAGCTTGGTGGATGCTCTACAAAAAAGTCAATGTAATCAGAAATTTTCCTGTTAAAACCTTAGCGGTGGTATTGTTGCTTTGGATATTACCTTTGTTGATCGCCCCTCCGCTGTTTTCAAGAGATTCTTACTCTTATGCGGGGCAGGGAGAAATGGTTTCCAGAGGTATAACTCCCTATAAATACGGCGTTGCTGTTATGGGACAAAATGCAAATCCGTATTACGATCAGGTGGACAAATTATGGCAGTATACGCCTGTACCTTATGGCCCTCTGGATTTAGTTATTGCCGCGGGAGTAATGATAGCAACCGGGCATAGGGAGCTTTGGGGGATATTGGGTTTGAGACTGACACTTGGAATTTTGGGTGTAGTGTTAGCGGCAATCTTTTTCCCTAAAATTTCTCGGCTTCTTAAGCGCGATCCCTCTGTTTCGTTTGCATTTGGAATATTGAATCCTATAGTTATACTGCATTTAATTGGGGGGATTCATAATGACGCATTGATGGTGGGATTCATGTTTGTCGGAATCTATTTTGCCAAACGTGACATGCCGATTTTGGGAATAATTTTCTGTTCAATCGGAGCTCTGGTTAAAGTACCCGCGATTATCGCCTGTGGGTTTATAGGCTGGAATTGGAAAAATAAGGAAATGCCGGTAAAAACAAGAGTTAAATATACGATTTATTCGGGAATACTCTCTTTAGTCGCCATGGAGATAGGAACTTTGCCCACTGGCCTTGGATGGGGATGGGTGCGAAATTTGTCGGCCCCCAACGCTGTAGTGTCTTGGATGGCTCCTGTAACTGGAATTGCCATTGGATTGGCACATCTTTCCAGTTTGCTTTCGCTGCCGATAAGCAGGGCTGGCTGGCTTTCTGCCGTCGATAAACTTTCGACCGTTATTACGGCGGCGGTCCTAATTTATCTGTTGATTAACAGTCACAAACGAGACTGGTTAAAGCCTTTGGCTTACGCATTGATATTTTTAGTCGTAATTAATCCCGTTGTCCAGCCTTGGTATCTGTCTTGGGGTATTATGGCAACTGCATTGATAATGGAGGGGAGGCTAAAATATGTTGTGGGTGCTCTGTCGATATTATCTTCGTTTGTGGGTCTGCCTGGTGCCAGGGGACTGTTGCAACAACTCGAAAATGCAAACCTGCTTTTCGTTCTTCCATCGGCGATAATTTTGGTTGTGCTCTTATTGATCCCACTTATTAGACCCGTAAGAAAGCTTTCTCATGCAATAAAAATTATGAAAAGTCCCGAGTCGGAAGATTCGATGGCAAGTCTGTGAGTTCGGTTTAGCTGGTTCTATTTAATATTGCTTAAACATTTAGCAAATTATATTAAAACCAAACGTTCGTTTAGGCTTTAAAACAAGTTAGTCGGCTTTAATGGATTGACTTCATAGTTTAACCTTACTGGTCGCCAGTTAACCTTGCTGGTCGCTAGTTAACGTTACTGGTCGTTTTGAATTTTGATTAAAGAAGTTTTTGATACGAGATAACGTCAATCCACTTACCAAATTTTCTTCCGATTTCGACTTCGCACCCAACCCGGTTAAAGCCCGTGTTCTCATGCAACTTTATGGACTGCTCGTTTTCTGAGGTAATTCTGGCAATTATTGAATGGAATCCGTGCTCTTTGGCTCTCGTGATTAAGTTGTTCATCAACAAAGTTCCAATTCCTATCCGTCGGTGGCTGCGATTTACATAAATTGAGTTTTCAACGGTGGTTGAATATGCGGGTCTGTGTCGGTAGGGTGATAGTGCCGCAAATCCCAAAATTTCGCTATCGATCCTTTTGTGAGAATCGTCGGCCACTAAAACCGGATATACCCCGCTTCTTTCACGTAACCAAATTAGTTGTTGTTCGTAAGTTTTAGGGACTAAATCAAATGTGTTGGTGGTGTTAAGAATTTCGTAATTGTAAATTTCTAAAATTCCCAAAATATCTTTGGTTTCGGCTAATCTTACTAATGTGGTCATTTTGTATCATTTTAAAGCTGATTTAAGTCAATCCGACAGGTAAATTCAATCAGGCAAATTTAATTTACAATAATTCATAAATACCCGCGTCGATTATTGAGCTAAACTATAATTTACGCTAAATTTTAATGGCTCTTAAGATTTTAGCGATATTCCGGTAATTAATTTAATTAATTAACAACAAAACCAGAAATTAAAATGTTATTAATTAATTAAATATATTGCATGCCTCCTTAGCTCAGTAGGCAGAGCACAGCCATGGTAAGGCTGGGGTCGTCAGTTCGATTCTGACAGGGGGCTCCCAACTTTAGGCGGCGTAGCTCAGTCGGCAAGAGCGCACGGCTCATAATCGTGAGGTCGCGGGTTCGAACCCCGCCGCCGCTACTAAAAAATAAAGAAAGGCAAGGTTAATTATGGCAAAGAATACAAAAAGAATTCACGTAACATTGGCTTGCGAAGTATGTAAGCGAAGAAATTATATTACGACTAAGAATAAGAATAATGATTCGGGTCGCATTGAAATGAAGAAGTATTGTCAATGGGATAGAACTCATACGGTTCATAAGGAAACAAAATAAAGAGGGTTAATTCCTAATTTTAAACTGAGCGACATTTTAAAATGAGCGATAAGGTTTAAACATTTTTAAATGAAAGATTGAGACTCAGTTTCACAAGAATTTATAAAAAACTATTGCATAAAAAATCTAAATTAAATATTTGAAAACGAAAATTGGAAACAAAGATTATAAGTTGATATAGGGTAGTAGCTCAATTGGTAGAGCACCGGTCTCCAAAACCGGGGGTTGGGGGTTCGAGTCCCTCCTGCCCTGCCAATACAAGCTTGGAAAATTACGGCATAAACAAAATTAAGAATTTCATAGAGGAACTAAAGTGAATCGAGAACAGAGGCGAATGATGCAAAGGCAAGGTACCGTTGACAAAGACGGTGAATATGTCGCGCCCCAGCCAAGAACGCCAAAAACCCCCAAAGCAAAAGTAGAGATAAAGAGCTCGGGTTCTGTTTTCAAGAAAATTGTAAAATTCAAAGATGAAGTAATGGCTGAGCTTAGAAAAGTTGCTTGGCCGAAGCGTCCAGAAGTTACAGGTTACAGTTCGGTTGTAATCGTAGCAATTTTAGCTTTGGGTTTATTGATATTTGGTCTGGATTATGGATTTACAAAGCTGGTTCAGATACTGTTTAACGGTTGAGGTTTTAATGGATTTACATGACGATAATTTGAATATTAACGATGATGATCTAGATCAAATTGATATAGATCAGGTTCAGCTTTCTCAAAATGAGGATATTATGTCTTCTGACACGAACTACGTCGCAGAAAATAACGCAGAAAATGACAACGATAACGACACAGTTGACGACAATGAGTCAGCACAAGAAGAGTTTGATGAGAATTTAAATTCACGCGAGGATTATTCGGGCGAGGATTCGCAAATTTCAAGTGACGGATATGTAGTTTTTACGACTTCGTCTCAAGAAGCTGAGAGTCAGTCCGCTGTCGATTCGAGCTTTCAAGGCGACTTGTCGAGCGAAGATTTATTGCAGGAGATCGTATCTACAGAAAATCTCATTGATTTTGAAGATGACGAAATTGAAGGTAATACTGCCTATCGAAGCCCCTATGATCGACCGGGTCATTGGTATGTCGTTCATACCTATGCGGGATATGAAAAAAAGGTTAAATCAAATTTAGAGACCAGAAGAGAATCGTTACAGATGTCTGACAAGATCTATGAAATTGTCATTCCTATGGAAGATATGGTCGAAGTCAAAGCCGGTAAAAAATATACGGTTAGCCGAAAAGTTTTTCCAAGTTATATTTTGGTAAGATGCGACGACGATTCGGATGCGTTTGAGGCGATTAGGCGAACTCCAGGTGTAACAGGGTTTGTGGGTGCTGGAAATACTCCAAGCAGATTGACCAAAAGAGAAGTGGAAACCATCTTGGCCGTCAAAGAGCAGGATGAAGTAAAGCAAAAGTCTAAAGCAAAACTAATATATGAAATAGGACAAACCGTAAGGGTCAAAGAAGGTCCGTTTGCAGATTTCTCGGGTCAAATAGCCGAAATTAACGAAGACCAGCTTAAATTGCAGGTGTTGGTAAATATTTTCGGCAGAGAGACTCCCGTCGAGCTTGAATTTTCTCAGGTCGCAAAGCTGTAAAATATTAGCAGGGGTTTAGCAGATAACTTAAGGTTCTTTGGAAAATTCGGTAGTAGTTCGTAATTTCTCTAAAAACAATTAATTCATTAAGGAAATAATATTATGGCAAAAAAGAAGTTAGTGGCAGTGGTAAAGATTCAGCTTCCCGCAGGGCAAGCTACTCCCGCTCCTCCCGTGGGTACTGCGTTAGGCCCGCACGGGGTTCAGACGATGGAATTCTGCAAGCAGTACAATGAGGCGACCGATTCTCAAAAAGGTTCGATTATCCCAGTTGAGATTTCAATATTTGATGACAGAAGTTTCACTTTTATATTAAAGACTCCTCCAACCCCCGCGCTTTTAAGACAGCATGCTGGCCTTGACAAAGGAGCGTCTACGACGGGTCGAACTACCGTTGGTACGGTCACGCCCGAGCAAGTTCAAGAAATCGCCAAATTAAAAATGCCCGATTTGAATGCGCGCGACATTGAAGCTGCGATGAGGCAGGTCGAAGGAACCGCACGTTCAATGGGAATTAAAGTAGCCGGAGCGTAAATATTATGACATTTAAATCAAAAAGAGCAAAAAACATGGACGGAGTTTTCGAAAAAGAGACTCTGTATTCTCCGACTGAGACTATCGAGTTGATAAAAAAGTTGGCTACGGCTAAATTTGACGAGTCTGTCGAGATTGCAATTCGACTTGGAGTTGATCCGAGGAAGGCGGACCAGATGTTAAGGGGGACAATAGTCCTTCCGTCCGGTTCGGGAAGGACGGCTAAAGTAGCGGTATTTGCAGCGGCTGAAGCTGCAGATGAAGCAAGGCAGGCCGGTGCAGACTTTGTCGGAGCTGACGATTTGGTAAATAAAGTTCAGAACGAAGGTTTCACGGACTTTGACGTGGCAATAGCTACACCTGATTTGATGGTTCAAGTCGGTAAATTGGGAAAGATTTTAGGACCCAAAGGTCTTATGCCGAACCCGAAAACGGGTACTGTTACAAATGACGTTGGCCGAGCTGTCAGTGAATTTAAATCTGGAAGAGTTGAATACAGAACCGATAGGGTTGGCAACGTACATGTTATTTTGGGGAAAGTTTCTTTTGGCCCCGTTGCTTTGCTTGAAAACTTTAGAGCGGTTATCGATGAGATAAGCAGAGTAAAGCCTGCTTCGGCTAAAGGTCGATATTTTAGAGCGGTGACTCTCTGTTCGACAATGGGACCGGGCATAAAAGTAGACACCAATAAGTTGCGACTTGCAGATGAGGATATCAACGGCTTGGAATTAACAGCATAAATTAAAGATTATCTAACTAATACTGTTTGTAGTAATGCCTAAATCGGTCAATTACTTTAAATTTTACAGTTAATTAAATGGCTATCAATTCAAGTTTTAGTTGAGCTGTAATTATTGCAACTGCAATTATTGTGAAAATGAGTGGAGTTTAATCTGCTAAAATAGGATATCTTACCGAAGACCTTAGGCGCCATATGGCTTAATCCTTATTGAACAGGACCTAGGTAGGTGGACATTAATGGGGGATGACTGCCCGGTCTTTCGGTGAGGAACGATTGTTGATTAGAACAGACGGATGAAAGAACGAGGCAGATGAAAGAACCGAGGCAAGAAAAAATAGAGCAGGTAGACGAGCTCGTAAATAAGCTCGACGCCTTTCAAGGTGTAATATTTACCGAATATCGCGGCCTTAAAGTTACCGAGCTTGAAGAACTCCGCCACCAGCTGATAAACGCTGGCGGACACTACAAGATTTATAAAAACACTTTAGTCAAAAGAGCGGCAGAGCAAAAAGAGATTTCGGGTCTAGACGAACTCTTTGCTGGACCCACGGGGCTAGCTTTTGCAGAAAACGATATAGTCTCTATTGCAAAGATTTTAAAAGATTTCTCTAAGGCAAACGAATCTCTTGTCATTAAAGGCGGGGTAATGGAGGGCAAGTCCATTACGCAGGCAGAGGCTAACAGATTGGCTGATATTCAGCCCAGAGAAGTCCTTTTGGCTCGTCTTGCAGGAGGTATGTCCGCTCCGCTTTCGACAATGGCTTCGCTTTTGTCAGCAGTTACGAGAAACTTTGCCTACGGTTTGAAGGCGCTTGCCGATAAAAAAGCCGAAGACGGACAAAACTAGCAAGTTCCGAAATAGCGTACGGAAATTGTAAAAAAACATAAGTAACAGATAAATAAGTATAAATAAGTAATTAAAAAATTCGAAAACAAATAAGGAGAAAAAAATGACAGCTAAAGATTTAACAAATGAAGAGATTCTGGAAGTTATCGGAAATCTCAGTGTTTTGAGATTAAGCGAGCTTTTGAAGGAATTCGAAGAAAAGTTTGGAGTGACTGCCGCAGCACCGATAGCCGTAGGCGCAGTAGCCGCCGCTGGTGGTTCCTCCGCAGATGCTCCCGCTGAAGAAGAAAAAGACGAATTTGACGTAATTTTGGCTGCGGCAGGCGACAAGAAGATCGCAGTGATCAAAGAAGTAAGGGCTCTTACCAATTTAGGTCTTAAAGAAGCCAAGGATTTGGTTGACTCAGCACCTAAGCCTGTTTTAGAGAAGGCTTCCAAGGCAGATGCCGAAAAGGCAAAGGAACTGCTTGAAGCTGCAGGCGCAACTGTCGAATTAAAGTAATTTAGTTTCACGAACTTAAAAGAAAGTTAGTTCGGCAAAGTTTTTTAAGGGTTTGTTAAAATAGTGAGACGCGACGGTATTAAAATACACTATCGGTAAGGCTTGCGGTATTGCTAAAGAACCCGTAATTTAAGAAATAATGTAAAATATTACATTATTTTACATGAAAATTTAATGAAACAGCTGAAGTAATTTTCTATTTGTGTATTTTACATTTAGAATTGTACTAGTATATTATTGAAGTGTTTTTTAATTTCAGCAAATCTGTCCCATCGGCTGAATTAACACGCACAAAATCAAGCTATTCATCACACTCACACAATCTTCACGGAGGAACTTGTGGCCACAGGGTCTAGGAAACGTTTTTCATTTGCAAATTTAGAGGAAGTTCTGCCTCTGCCAAATCTCTTGGATATTCAAAAAAATTCCTTTAAATGGTTTTTGGAGAAAGGTCTAAAAGAGGCGTTCGACGACATCAGTCCGATCGAAGATTTTGCCGGCAATCTAAGGCTGGATTTAAGTTTTGATCCCACTGATCCAGATCAAATTTTGCCGCCCAAATATTCGGTTGACGAATGCAAAGAGAAGGATATGACCTACTCTTCGCGCATATTCGTTAAGGCCTCATTCACTAACAAGATAACCGGGGAAATTAAAGAAAATACACTCTTTATGGGTGACTTTCCAATAATGACCGACAAGGGTACGTTTATTATTAACGGAACCGAAAGGGTTATCGTAAGTCAGTTGATCAGATCCCCGGGCGTACTTTTTCAGTTGGGTAAAGACGCAAAGACTATTTTAACAGGGACTGTGCACCCGTATCGAGGGGAGTGGGTCGAGATTGACTTGGAGGACAAGCCGTCAAGAGATTTAAATGCAGGTGCCAGAATCGCTCGAAAGAGAAGACTATCGCTGTTCACCTTAATTCGCGGATTGGGTTACGACGATCCTGCCTTTATGGAGGCCTTTGTAAAGCATTTTGATTTTCTGCGTCCTCAATATTCCAAAGATAAGTTTGCTGGTCAGACTAAAGACGAAGCATTAGTCGAAATTTATAAGAGAGTAAGACCGGGAGAACCGCTTTCGCATGAGGCTTCTAAAAATTATTTCGAAAACTCATTTTTCAATCCGAAAAGATATGATCTTTCAGCTGTCGGTAGGTATAAGCTCAACAGAAAATTAGGTCCCGAAATCGACAAGTTAAATAAACTGTTTAAGCTTGATTTAGCTAAGCCTGATCCGGATTCGACTACTTTAAGCGCTCCTGAGATTTTGGCCACCGCGACATACATGCTGCATTTGGCTAGCGGTGAAAGCGGTTACCGTGTGGACGACCAAGACCACTTTGCCAATAGAAGAATTCGAGCTGTTGGCGAACTTATTCAGAATCAGGTAAAAGTAGGACTTTCCAGAATGGAAAGAGTGGTCAGGGAGCGCATGACTACTTTGGACGAAGAGTTGATAACTCCCAATAACTTGACCAACACTAGACCCGTGGTTTCTGCCATTAAAGAGTTTTTTGGAACCAGCCAATTAAGTCAATTCATGGATCAACATAACCCGCTGTCAGGTTTGGCTCATAAGCGAAGGCTTTCGGCATTGGGCCCTGGTGGTCTTTCCAGAGAGCGTGCGGGATTTGAGGTTCGTGACGTTCACACGTCTCACTATGGCAGAATGTGTCCAATTGAAACCCCCGAAGGACCAAACATTGGTTTGATTGGGGCACTTGCTACTTATGGGCGGGTGAATGAATTCGGATTTATCGAGACTCCCTATCGTAAGGTGGCAAACGGTAAAGTAACTGATCAGATTCAGTGGTTGGCAGCCGACGAAGAAGAGGATCATGTTATAGCTCAGGCAAACGCCCCGTTTGACTCAAACGGAAAGTTTATTGAAGATAAGGTTTTAGTTAGACGAGGACCTCAGGGAGCTGGAGTTAAATTCGGCGCCGGAGTTGGAGGTTCCTACGGAACAACAAGCGAAATAGATTATGTATCGCCCGCCGAAGTTGATTTGATGGACGTCAGTCCCAAGCAGATAGTCTCGGTCTCAACTTCACTAATTCCATTTGTTGAACACGACGATGCAAACCGTGCCCTCATGGGTGCAAACATGCAGAAACAAGCTGTGCCTCTTTTGGTTCCCGAAGCCCCTTATGTAGGCACTGGTGTGGAATTTAGATGTGCCGTCGATGCAGGAGATGTAGTAATCGCCAAAGGCAAAGGTGTTATTAGTACGGTTTCGGCAGACGTGGTTCATATTGAATACTCCCCCAACCAAAAGGACGAATTTGGAGCGCCGCTACCAGCCAAGGAAGTAATTCTAATTGACAAATTTAGGAGATCCAATCAAAATTCGTGTGTTAACTCGAGAGTTATTGTAGTCGAAGGACAGCACGTTAACAAAGGAGATATAATTGCCGACGGACCCGCTGTGGATAACGGCGAGCTGGCATTGGGGAAGAACCTTTTGGTTGCCTTTATGCCGTGGGAAGGATATAACTATGAAGACGCGATTATATTGTCTCAACGGTTGGTAACCGACGATGTACTTACTTCAATTCACATAGAAGAGCATGAAGTTGACGCACGAGATACAAAACTTGGAACCGAAGAAATTACGCGTGATATCCCCAACCTTTCAGAGGAAGTTCTGGCAAACTTAGATGATCGTGGGATTATCAGGATCGGAGCTGAAGTAACGGCAGGCGACATATTGGTCGGTAAGGTTACACCCAAAGGCGAGACTGAGCTTACGCCAGAAGAGAGATTGCTGAGGGCAATATTCGGTGAAAAGGCTCGAGACGTGAGAGACACTTCCATGAGAGTTCCACACGGAGAGTCAGGTACCGTAATTGACGTTAAGGTATATACCAGAGACGATGCCCACGAGCTGCCTCCTGGGGTAAATGAGTTGGTAAGAGTCTATGTTGCTCAAAAGAGAAAGATTACCGAAGGCGATAAGCTTGCCGGAAGACACGGAAACAAAGGTGTCATCTCAAAGATTCTTCCCGCCGAAGATATGCCGTATCTCAAAGACGGAACTCCAGTAGACATAATACTGAATCCGCTGGGTGTTCCCAGTCGTATGAACGTAGGTCAGGTATTGGAATCTCACTTAGGTTATGCCGCAAAGTGCGGGTGGAAAGATGTAGATAAAGAACTGACTACGGACTCTAAGAACAATAAGAAAACCAGGCCAAAGACTCCTCCGTCGGTATGGGTGTCTTCACCTGCATTCGACGGCGCGCACTGGGATGAAGAGGATAGAACTGGTGGTCACAAATCTATTAAAGACATTTTCGGCACTTTAAATTCTGACGGTAAAGACGGTACGAAACTTATTAACGATGAAGGAAAGGTTGTTTTGTTCAACGGTCGAACCGGCGAGGTGTATGACAATCCGATCAGCGTAGGTTATATGTACATACTTAAATTGGCTCACCTCGTGGATGATAAGATTCATGCCCGCTCAACTGGTCCTTACTCCATGATAACTCAGCAACCCCTCGGTGGGAAGGCTCAGTTCGGTGGGCAGAGATTTGGAGAGATGGAAGTTTGGGCGCTGGAGGCTTACGGAGCCGCATTTGCTCTTCAGGAGCTTTTGACGTTGAAGTCCGACGACACCTCTGGGAGGGTTAAAGTTTACGAGAAGATAGTTAAGGGTGAAAGTATCCCCGAGCCTGGAATTCCGGAAAGCTTCAAAGTATTAATTAAAGAAATGCAGTCTTTGTGTTTGGATGTTGAAGTAATTTCCAACACGGGTGAAGAGATTCATCTTAAGGACCTAGATTTTGATGTTGACAGGGAGTCGGAGCACTTTGGGATCGATTTCAGTCATCATGAGTTATCCGGAGACGACTTAGATGGTTTCTCAGACGGATTCATTGCCATGGATGGGAGTTACTAACGATGGTTGATTTTGGAAGCGAACAGTTTGGAGGCTTCGGTTTTGACTATTCAAAGCCCGAAGCGAAAAGCGCTAAAGCAGTTATAAACAGTTTTGACCAATTAAAGATCGGAATCGCAACAAGCGACACCATAAGAGAGTGGTCATATGGCGAGGTTAAGAAGCCCGAGACCATTAACTACAGAACCTTAAGACCCGAAAAGGACGGACTATTTTGTGAAAAGATTTTCGGTCCGACAAAGGACTGGGAGTGCTATTGCGGAAAATATAAGAAAGTTCGATTTAAAGGAATTATCTGCGAGCGTTGTGGCGTGGAGGTTACTAAATCCAAGGTTCGAAGAGACCGCATGGGACATATTGAGTTGGCCGCACCAGTTGTTCACATATGGTACCTGAGAGGTACTCGATCCTGGCTGGCCTATCTATTGATGGGGACGGAAGCCAAAGAAGAACTTAAGGCAAAACAACTTGAAAAGGTAATTTATTTTGCAGCAAATTTAGTTACTTGGGTTGACGAGAAAAAGCGACACGAGGACATATCAAACCTTGAGGCAGAACTTGCTGAAGAAGTTCTCGAACTTGAAAAAGAAAGAGACGTTGAGGTTGAAAAAAGACTGAAAGAGCTTGAATCGGAAGTGGCTCAACTCGAAAAGCGAAGCGCGAAAGATTCAGAAATTCGCAGTAGGCAACGTGCCATGGAAAAAGAAATAGGCTACATCCGTGAGCGTGCCAAAGACGAGATTGATATCGCAAAGAGAGCTTTAGCTGCCTTCAGAGATCTGTATCCGCGCCAAATCATTGAAGACGAAAATCTTTGGCAAGAGTTGAAGATCAGATATTCGGACTACTTCGAAGGTGGAATGGGTGCCGAAGTAATAATTAAGCTTTTGGATCGGTTAGATCTGGACGAAGAAGAGATTAAAGTTCGCCATGCAATCGATGCATTGGACGGAAGAAAACAGTTGTCAGTTCAACGCCGTCAAAAGGCAATAAAGCGCCTTAAAATCATAGCTGCATTTAATCGAAGAGACGAAAACGGTCAAAGAATTAACGATCCCAAATCTATGATATTGGATGTCGTACCGGTCATACCTCCAGATTTGAGGCCGATGGTACAGCTTGAGGGTGGACGTTTTGCCACCTCTGATTTAAATGATCTGTACCGCAGGGTTATAAACAGAAATAACAGGCTTGCCAGACTACTGGAACTCGGAGCTCCCGAAATTATCATAAACAATGAAAAGCGAATGCTTCAGGAAGCAGTCGATGCCCTGTTTGATAACGGTCGTCGCGGTAAACCCGTGGCGGGTCCAGGAAATCGGCCCCTGAAGAGCCTTTCGGATATGTTAAAAGGTAAGCAGGGACGTTTCAGGCAGAACCTGTTGGGTAAACGAGTCGATTACTCGGGAAGGTCCGTAATTGTTGTCGGACCTACGCTTAAGTTGCATCAGTGTGGTCTTCCCAAGCAGATGGCCCTTGAGCTGTTTAAGCCTTTTGTAATGCGACAGTTGGTGGATTCCAAGGTTGCTCAAAATATTAAGTCTGCCAAAAGGATGGTCGAAAGAAGAAGGACCCAAGTTTGGGAAGTTCTTGAAGACGTAATTAAAGAACACCCAGTATTGTTAAACAGAGCACCTACGCTTCACAGGCTTGGTATTCAGGCTTTTGAACCCGTGCTAATTGAAGGTAAAGCGATCCAAATACATCCTTTGGTTTGTACAGCATTTAACGCAGACTTTGATGGCGACCAGATGGCGGTGCATCTACCGCTTTCAGCAGAAGCTCAGGCTGAAGCCAGAATATTGATGCTTTCGGCTAACAATATTCTTTCGCCAGCTACGGGACGACCTATTACAGTTCCTACTCAAGATATGGTGTTTGGTATTTACTATCTAACTATTGTTAAAGAAAATGCCAAAGGTCAGGGAAAAGTATTCAGGCACCTCTATGAAGTTGAAATGGCGTTGGCAAATAAGGATATTGACCTTCAGGCCAAGATAATAGTAAGACCAATAGATGGTAAAATTCGTTTGCATACTCTGTCCAAGCACGCAAGTTCATTTGATTTTGAAGAGACGGGTGATACCGCTTCTGAAGGGTTAGTGCCCAGTTCATATCTCTATGAGGTTGAAGTTGGAGATTCAATCGAAACGACTGCGGGCAGACTTTTGTTTAACTCAGCATTACCTGAGGGATTTCGATTCGTCAACGACGTTATCGGTAAAAGACACGTGCCCATAGGGTTGATAGTGGAAGAACTGGCTGTTAACTATCCCAAAGCCATCGTTGCCGCCAGTTTGGACAAGATTAAAACACTAGGTTTTAGGTATGCCGCCCAAAGTGGTTTAACCATTTCCATATCAGACGTTAAAACTCCAGCCGACAAGAGGCAGATACTGGATCATTATGAAAAAGAGGCCGAAAAGGCGGAAACGCAGTTCAAACGAGGTATTGTAACAGACGACGAGAGACGTCAAAAGGAAATTGAGATCTGGACTTCAGCAACATCTGAGGTCGGTCGTGCGATGGAAAAATCATTGGCGACTATGGAATTTAACCCGTTGGATATGATGGTAGATTCTGGAGCACGAGGAAACCCTCAGCAGATTCGTCAGATTGCGGGAATGAAAGGTCTGGTATCTAATCCTCGTGGAGAGATGATTCCTCGACCCATTAAATCTTCCTTTAGAGAGGGTCTTTCTGTTCTCGAATACTTTATTTCTACACACGGTGCAAGAAAAGGTTTGGCCGATACGGCTCTTCGAACCGCAGACTCTGGATACCTTACTAGAAAATTAGTCGACGTAGCTCAGGAGCTTATTATTAGAGTTGACGACTGTAATACAACGAGGGGAATTTGGATCGAAGAGATGGTTCCCGATGAAGCTGGTAAGAGAAGTTATCAGGAAACCAGATCCTTTGGGCGGATATTGCTTGACCCTGTTAAGCTTTCAAATTCACGCACTACTCTGGATGCCGGAACTCTTTTAACGGACGAATTGGTAAAGACAATCATAAATGATCCAAATATTGACAAGGTGAGAGTCAGATCAGTATTGACTTGCGAAGCCGTAAGCGGAGTATGCGCTAGATGTTACGGTCTTTCGCTGGCCACTGGTAAACTGATTGAAATCGGCGAGGCCGTCGGAGTTATAGCGGCTCAATCGATCGGTGAACCTGGAACTCAGTTAACAATGAGAACCTTCCACACTGGAGGTGTTGTCGGAGAAGACATAACCCACGGTCTTCCGAGAGTAATTGAGTTGTTTGAGGCCAGAAGTCCTAAAGGTGCAGCCGTTATGGCAAGGCAGAAAGGTCAGCTTAAAGTTGTCGAATTGGAAAACGGATCTCGCCAAGTAATACTTAAAGCCGAGGACGATACCGAAGAGGAGATGATCATCGGACCGAGGTCGCACTTAGAATTTAAAGACGGCGATTTAGTGGAAGCTGGAGACGCAATAGTGGACGGTCCCCGAGACCCTAAGCAATTGCTAGAAATCAAAGGAATTAGGGAGACTCAAAAGTATCTTGTAGACGAAGTTCAAAATGTATATAGGGATCAAGGTGTATCTATCCACGACAAGCATATTGAATTGATTGTAAGACAAATGCTTAGAAGAGTATCGGTTGTTGAACCCAACGATTCCAACTTCTTGCCCGGAGAAAGGGTCGATACCAGAAAGTTCACCGAGACCAACCGGGACCTGGTAAATCAAAAGAACAAGCCGGCTGAGGCAAGACCGGAGTTGATGGGTATTACCAAGGCGTCATTGGCTACCGACTCGTGGCTTTCGGCGGCATCTTTCCAGGAGACCACAAGAGTATTGACCGAAGCGGCGATTGAAAGTAAGTCCGATCAACTTTCGGGGTTAAAGGAAAACATTATTATTGGTAAGTTGATTCCAGCTGGTACTGGTGTTGATCAATACCGTAAATATCATGCCAAGGTTACAGTTAGCGAGCACCTCCCTTATTGGTCTTCGGATCAAGGACAGACTCCCGAGGAGCTGGCTCTTTGGCTGAGGGATTTGGGAAGAAGAGTTGCCGAATCCGAAGAGAGCGAAGACGAATATTAGTCGGTTTAAAGTGTGTTGCTTCATTAGGAATTAACCATATAGCAAGCGATATTGCAATGCGGTAAATTCGTGAAATCGTTGCTTGTAAATTGTTGTAATATATAATTTGGTACTTGCGTTACTTCAAACGCACATGTCAAGTATTTACCTAAAATTTTTATTACTTTAAAGAAAGGTATTTTGTGCCCACAATCGCGCAACTCGTTCGTAAGGGACGGGAAAGTAAACAATCTAAAACGAAGACTCCGGCCTTAAAAGGTGCTCCTCAAAGGCGTGGTGTCTGCACCCGAATTTCAATTCACAATCCAAAGAAGCCGAACTCGGCAAACAGAAAAATTGCAAGGGTGAGACTGTCCAGTGGAGTTGAAGTAACAGCTTATATACCGGGTGAAGGACATAACCTACAGGAACACTCCATCGTATTGGTAAGAGGCGGTAGGGTAAAAGATTTACCGGGAGTCAGGTATAAGATTATCCGCGGAGCCCTGGATACTTCTGGAGTTAAAAACAGGATGCAAGCCAGGAGCCGATACGGAGCCAAGAAGGAGTCATAATGCCAAGGTATGGTGCCCCAGTTAGAAGAACGATTAATCCGGATCCGGTATACCAGTCGGTTACCGTAGCACAGGTAATTAATAAAGTGTTATCCCGTGGGAAAAAGACATTGGCCGAGCGCATAGTTTATGACGCATTGGACACCGTTGCCCAACGTACGGGAAATGATCCGTTGGCTATGTTAAAGCAGGCACTGGATCACACACGTCCAGAGTTGGAAGTTCGAAGTCGACGAGTTGGAGGAGCTACCTACCAGGTACCGGTTGAAGTCAAACCGCGTAGGGCAAACACTTTATCAATTAGGTGGTTGGTAGCATATGCTAATAATCGTAAAGAAAGAACTATGGCTTTGAGATTGGCCGGAGAAATCCAGGATGCCGCAAATGGTGTTGGAGCTGCGGTTAAGAGAAAAGAAGATGTTCAGAAAATGGCCGAATCCAACAGAGCTTTTGCACATTATAGGTGGTAGAGTCGTAATAAAAGAGTCGGCAACCGTCAGAGTTTATAAAGTTTTGTAGAGATTTATAAAGAGATTTATTTAGACTTAAGAACAATTTTCAAAAATTGTAAAGTTTTAAATAGACACTTTGATAAATAGCACGGGATAAATGACACGGGATTAATGACACGGGATTGAGCTTGCAAGTAAAAATTTAGTGAAATTTTGATGGACGGAATCTTATATCTATAATTTAAAATTCAAAGGTTCGGTTTGTTAGAGTCGGCTTTAAATATCGAAAATCTAAAATATTAGAACTGGCGTAATTAATTAAAATTTAGGATTATCGGAAATTGGAATTAAAAAATCGGGTAATTGATTTGTTTGACAATGGTTGTTTAAGAATGTTTGACTAAAACAGAATAGATTGTGAGTCGTAGATTTAAGAATAGGAGTAAATTTCCCCCTAAAAAAGTCTTGAGTTGAAAGTCTTAGCGTTAGAAGTGAATTAAACAAAAACTTTCACACAGTATTTAGTTATAAAAATTTAGTTATAAAAACAGATTTAGTTATAAACAGGGGTTTTTAAAAACAGGGGTTTTTAATCAGGTTCGAATTCAAAGGTAGTTTCAAATAAATCGGTAATTGAAATTATGTCATGAACGAGTGTTGGAAACCGTACAACTCACTAAAAAAAAGAATTAAATACACAGTTAAAAAACATAGATATTGAGAAAAAATAAGTAAGAGAATTTAAAAATGGCATCAAAAAGAGAACATCCGCTGGACAAAACCAGAAACATAGGTATTATGGCCCACATTGATGCGGGCAAGACTACGACAACTGAAAGAATTCTTTATTATACGGGTAAGAATTATAAGATCGGAGAAGTCCACGAAGGGGCTGCAACCATGGACTGGATGGTGCAGGAGCAAGAGCGAGGCATTACGATTACCTCCGCGGCGACAACCTGTAAATGGCGAGACATCACCATAAACATCATCGATACGCCGGGTCACGTTGATTTCACAGTCGAAGTTGAGCGGTCCTTGAGAATTTTAGACGGAGCGGTTGCGGTATTTGATGCCGTAGCTGGCGTGGAACCCCAAACCGAAACTGTTTGGAGGCAGGGAAATAAATATCACGTTCCGAGGATATGTTTTGTAAATAAGATGGACAGAATTGGCGCTAACTTCAGTAGGACCGTTGAGATGATTGTGGATCGTTTAGATGCCGTTCCCGCTGTCATCCAATTGCCGATCGGTGCCGAAGCCGATTTTAAAGGGGTAATCGATCTTTTGGCTATGAAGGCAGTTGTATGGGAAGAGGGGATGGGAGACCATTACAATTCCGTTGAAATTCCCGACGAACTAAGATCTGAAGCCGAATCTGCGAGACACGAACTTCTCGAAGTGCTGACGCACCACGACGATGAACTGATCGAAAAATACTTGGCAGACGAAGAGATAACCGAAGCCGATCTTAAAAAAGCGCTTAGGCATGCCACAATTACAAATGAAGTTGTTCCAGTCTTATGCGGATCGGCTTTTAAGAATAAAGGCGTTCAGCCAATGCTCGATGCGGTTGTGGAGTTTCTCCCTTCGCCGATTGATATAAAACCCACCGAAGGAACCGTTCCGAATAAAGAGGACAAGCTGTTCAGAAAGGCTGACGACTCCGAGCCATTTTCTGCTCTTGCCTTTAAAATTATGACCGACCCTTACGTCGGAAAACTGACCTACATCAGAGTTTATTCGGGCGTATTGGAAAAGGGTACTGGAGTCATAAATACCACCTCTTCTCAGAAAGAAAGAGTGGGAAGAATTCTGCAGATGCACGCTAACCACAGGGAAGACAGGGATGCGGCTTTTGCTGGAGACATAGTCGCCGTCGTTGGTCTTAAGAACACCAAAACCGGTGATACTCTCTGTGACCCAGATAAACCGATTTTGCTTGAATCTTTGGAGTTCCCTGAGCCCGTCATAAACGTCGCCATTGAGCCCAAGACAAAAGCCGACCAAGATAAACTCGGCAAAGCGCTTTACGCTTTGTCCGAAGAAGATCCGACTTTTAGGGTGAGTACTGACGAAGAGACAGGTCAGACCGTAATAGCTGGTATGGGAGAGCTCCACTTGGAAGTTTTGGTTGACAGAATGTTAAGAGAATTCAGCGTGGATGCTCACGTGGGCAAGCCGCAGGTTGCATTTAGGGAAACTATTACAGTACCGTTAAAAGACGTTGAAGAGAAATACGTAAGACAGTCTGGAGGTCGCGGTCAATACGGACACGTGGTAATAAACGTTGAGCCTAAAGGAGCTACTGGAGGTTACGAATTTGTCAATGAGATTACAGGCGGTGTAATTCCCAAAGAGTATATTCCAGCGGTGGACGCGGGTATTAAAGAGGCTTTGACTTCGGGTGTGCTCGCGGGTTATCCGACCGTGGGAATTAAGGTTACCTTGGTTGACGGTTCTTATCACGATGTAGACTCATCAGAAATAGCCTTTAGGATTGCCGGTTCCATGGCGATTAAAAAAGCTTGCCGACAGGCTAAGCCAGTTTTGTTGGAGCCGATTATGGCAGTTGAAGTCGTAACACCTGAAGAGTACATGGGAGACGTCATCGGAGATCTTTCTTCCAGGAGAGGTAAGGTCGAAGGCATGGAACAGCGTGGCAACAATCAAGTCGTAAAAGCCCAAGTTCCTTTGGGTGAGATGTTTAGGTACGCTACGGATCTTAGGTCAAGAACCCAAGGTCGGGCTAGTTATACAATGCAGTTCGATTCATATCAGGAAGTTCCCGAATCGGTGGCCAGAGAGATCGTGGCCAAAGTGAAAGGCGAATAAATTCTGAAGTGAGTTGATACCGCTATCCTTATGGGTTTCATTTAATAAAACTGATAATAAGTTACGGTTTTGTTAAATCAACTCATATGGTTAATTTGGTAAAACAGTGATAGAAAATTGCGCTAAAATCTTATTTCTATCAAATTTTTAAATACAGGTTCGGTAAAGTTGATATCTTTACCATTTTTTAGCAATGGAGCAAAGGAAAAAAGTTAATGGCTAAGCAAAAATTTGAGCGGACGAAACCGCACGTAAACGTAGGAACCATGGGTCATATTGACCACGGTAAGACTACATTAACGGCCGCTATTACAAAGGTTTTATCTGAAAACAATCCCAATGTGTCATTCACTCCGTTTGACCAGATTGACAAAGCCCCCGAAGAGAGAGCTCGTGGCATAACAATCTCTATTGCACACGTCGAATACGAGACAGGCAATCGTCACTACGCTCACGTAGACATGCCGGGTCACGCAGACTACATTAAGAACATGATTACTGGTGCCGCTCAGGTAGACGGTGCAATCTTGGTAGTCAGTGCTACCGACGGTCCCATGCCTCAGACAAGAGAGCACGTACTGTTGGCAAGGCAGGTAGGCGTACCGTCCATAGTGGTTGCCTTAAACAAGTGTGATGCAGTTGACGACCCTGAGCTTTTAGATTTGGTTGAAATGGAAGTTCGTGAACTTCTGAATGAATACGAATTCCCGGGTGACGACACTCCAGTTGTTAGGGTCAGCGCTCTAAAGGCCTTAGAAGGAGACGCCGAAGCAACTCAAGGCATTCTCGATTTGATGAGTCAGGTGGACGAGTTTATTCCTCTACCCAACAGAGACAAAGACAAGCCGTTCTTAATGTCCGTTGAGGACGTAATGACGATTCCAGGAAGAGGTACGGTTGTAACCGGTCGAATCGAAACAGGTTTGTTGCACGTCGGTGATGAAGTTGAAATTGTCGGACTTAGGAATACCCAAAAGACGGTTTGTACTGGAGTCGAGATGTTTCACAAGAGCTTGGATGAAGCCGAAGCAGGAGATAATGTTGGAGTTCTTTTAAGAGGAATCAAGAAGGAAGACGTTGAGCGCGGTCAGGTTGTATGTAAGCCTGGTTCGATTACTCCGCACACTAACTTTGAAGCTAACGTCTATGTGTTGAAGAAAGAAGAAGGTGGACGACACAAGCCGTTCTTTAACGGATATCGTCCGCAATTCTATTTTAGAACCACCGACGTTACTGGTACAATCGAGTTGGACAAGTCCGTCGAAATGGTTATGCCCGGTGACAACACTACCATGACGGTAGAACTTGGTAAGCCGATTGCCATGGACGAAGGTCTTAGATTTGCTATCCGAGAGGGTGGTAGAACAGTCGGTGCCGGTAGGGTTACCAAGATTTTAAAGTAGGCGGATAAATGGCAGGTTCATCAACCCAAAAAATTAGGATCAGACTTAAAGCTTATGATCATGAGGTATTGGATAATTCGACTAAAAAAATTGTCGAGACAGTTTTAAGAACTCAAGCTAAAGTTAACGGACCTGTTCCGCTGCCCACCGAGAAGCATCGCTACACGGTGATAAGATCTCCTCACAAGTACAAAGATAGTCGTGAACACTTTGAGATGAGGATACACAAAAGGTTAATTGACATTGTCGATCACTCCTCTAAGACAGTCGACTCGCTTCAGCGTTTAGACTTGCCTGCGGGAGTAGACATTGCAATAAAAATTCATTCGTAAAGTCGATATTGACTTGCTGTTTTACCGTACTGTAAATTCGGCACGGTAAAACAAGCTAGAATGAATATAAGTAAAGGTTGGTAATTCCAACCAAATTGTCTGTCAGCGCCCTGAGCCAAAAGGGTCAAAACCGGACAAGCAGTTTTGATTGCAGAAATATTAGCTGCAAATAACTAAACTGTAGAGGTTTTGATTGTAATGCCATGGGGACCTTACAGCCGTAAAAGAAGGAAAAACTTAAAGTAGCTTTGAGTTTTACTAAAAAGAGATCCTACTGAGCTTTTAGCCGGAGGGATTCGGAAAAACTTCATAAATCGTATTTTATGATTCTTTCGAATCTTTATAATAAAGCGGGTAGGAAAATGAAATATCCGGCAGGTTTACCGTAAAGATTCGAAAGAATTTAGAAAGTAAAAGTTTTTAAACCGTTATTGTTATCGATTTAAATATTTAAATCGGAATACAAAACCTACGGTTTGACCCGAAAAAGTTAAGGACGGGAAGTCGCACTTACCTCTTGGGATAAACTTGCTGCCTGGGAAAAGTCGGGCAATTGAAGTAGATGCGGACATTTGATGACGCTGATGAGGTTGGATTGTTTTAAGTTGAATCTCACTGATTTTAGTGTTCGCCAATTGAATTTGATCGAAATTAATTAATAATAAGTAGAGCTGGATTGATTATGACAACTAAAGCGATTGTTGGAAAAAAGATAGGGATGACCCAGATTTGGGACGAAAATAACAAGGTTATTCCCGTAACCGTAGTTAAAGTCGAAGACATCAGGATAGTTCAAATTAAAAGTAACGATACTGACGGCTATTCTGCGCTTCAGGTTACAACCGGATTTATTAAAGAATCCAAGTTAAATAGCCCAGAAGCAGGACATTTTAAAGCACACGGGGTTGACCCGGGGGCAAAACTTTTAGAGCTGAGACTGGATGACGTAAGTCAGTATGAAGTCGGGCAAGCACTGACTTTAGAGCAGATCGAAAAAGGACAAATGGTAGATGTAACTGCTGTTTCTAAAGGTAAAGGGTTTGCCGGCCCTATGAAACGTCATAACTTTAAAGGTCAAGGCGCAGGTCACGGTAACCACAAAAAACATAGGGCGCCTGGTTCAATCGGAGCCTGCGCAACTCCGTCCAGAGTCTTTAAAGGAGTAAGAATGGCCGGTCAAATGGGTGCGGCAAAAGTTACTACCTTAAATCTTGAAGTTGTCGCCAGTGACACCGATAAATCCATTCTATTAATTAAAGGTGCAGTTCCGGGCCCCAAAGGCGGGTTTGTAGTGGTAAGAGATGCTATAAAGGCAGGTAAATAGATATGCCAGCAGGTTTAATGGAAAAAGAAAAGAAGGCTGAGGCGGTTCAAAGAACAGCCAAAAGATATTCGTTTGACGGCGAATTTATAGACGAGGTCAACCTTAGTCCTGATATTTTCGGAAAGAAGGTAAACGTACCGTTGATGCATCAGGTAGTTAACGCATACCTAGCATCATTAAGATCTGGTACGCAGTCTACCAAAACTCGATCCGAAGTCAGAGGAGGCGGTGCAAAACCCTTCAGACAAAAAGGTACGGGCAGGGCTCGACAGGGAACGACTAGAGCGCCGCAGTTCACCAAAGGTGGCGTGGCTCTCGGACCCAAACCGAGAAGTTATGATCAAAAAACTCCCAAGAAAATGGTTCGTGGTGCACTTCTGTCGGCTTTGTCTGACAGAGCAAAACTCAAGCGAATCGCAGTTGTAGATGCCTTTGGTTTTGAATTTCCTTCAACTAAGACGGCAGACGAGTTGTTAACGAAAATAAAACTGTACGGGAAAATAGTTTTGGTTTTGGATGATGTTAATTCTGATGCGGAAAAGTCATTTAGAAATATACCTCGAGTTGAGATCGTATCGGTAAATCAATTGACTGCATATTCGGTGCTTGACTCTGATTGGGTAATCTTTAACGATTCGAGTCTATCGAGGTTAGAATCTTCCGGATCGAAGAAAACGTCTTCAATAGTAGATGAAAGCGTAAGTGACCAATGAAAAACAGACAGATTTTAATTAAACCGGTTGTTTCCGAAAAATCCTACGGGCTAATGGAAAACGGAGCATATATATTTGTGGTTGACACACATGCAACCAAACCCGAGATTAAAGATGCGATTGAAAAAACGTTTAATGTCGAAGTCGCAAAAGTAAATACCCTTCGAAGAAAAGGTAAAGGTGTCAGAAGTCGACGAACTGGTCTGACCAGCTATAAGCCGGACACGAAAAGAGCTATTGTAACTCTAAATGCCGGTCAAACTATAGAACTATTTGAGGAAGCGAGAAGTTAAATGGCATTGAGGCAACGGAAACCCACATCTCCGGGAAGGCGTTTTCAATCCGTATCGGATTTCAGTGAAATAACCACGGACAGGCCCGAAAAGACACTGCTTAAGTCTTTGTCTTCGACGGGAGGTAGAAATAATTACGGGAGAAAAACTTCGCGTCACCGCGGTGGCGGACATAAAAAGCAATATAGAATCATAGATTTTAAGAGAAACAAAGATCACGTTCCGGCTAAGGTCGCCACAATCGAATATGATCCAAACAGAAATGCCAGAATTGCGCTTCTAAACTACTACGACGGAGAGAAGAGGTATATTCTCGCTCCCAAAGGCTTAAAGGTCGGAGATGTGGTTAAATCAGGTAAAGATGCCGAGATTAAAGTCGGAAATGCTCTTCCTATGCGGTATATGCCTGTGGGTTCGGTTATTCATAATGTTGAATTCAAACCGGGCGCTGGAGGAAAGATGGGCCGCGGAGCGGGATCAGCCATTCAATTGGTTGCTAAAGAGGGCGGTTATGCCACTTTACGTCTCCCCTCTTCGGAAATGAGAAAAGTTCCGATAGACTGTCGTGCGACAATTGGCGAAGTCTCCAATTCCGAAAGCGAATTGATAAAGATCGGAAAAGCGGGACGAAACAGGTGGAAAGGTATCAGACCCCAGACCAGAGGTGTGGCAATGAACCCAGTGGATCACCCCTTAGGTGGAGGCGAAGGAAAGAGTTCGGGTGGAAGGCATCCAGTTTCTCCTTGGGGTAAACCCGAAGGAAGAACCAGAGCCCTCAGAAAGGATTCGGACAAGTTGATAATACGTAAGCGCAGAGGACGCGGAGCTAGGAGATAGATATGCCCAGAAGTCTTAAAAAAGGTCCGTTCGTAGACGACCATTTGTTAAAAAAAGTGGAAGTGCAGAACGACAAAAACGAAAAAAAAGTAATTAAAACGTGGTCCAGACGTTCGACGATCATACCTGATATGGTCGGTCACACAATGGCGGTTCATGACGGAAGAAAACACATCCCGGTATATGTTTCTGAGTCAATGGTAGGTCATAAATTAGGTGAGTTCGCGCCGACTAGGACCTTTAGATATCACGCTGGTCAAGAGAAGCAGGGCAGAAGGTAGTTATGGCATCTACTACGACATTTACGTTGCCGGTTTCAACCGCTTCGGCAAAACACATAAGATTTTCCGCTTACAAGGTGAGGGAAGTTTTAGACTTAATTCGCGGTCAGCAGGCCGAAGTGGCGTTGGGTATTTTGGAAAATACCAGTCGCGGTTCGGCTAAAACAGTTCAAAAGATATTGTCATCTGCAATAGCCAATGCAACTTATGCTCAGGGATACGAGGCTATGGAGTTGTTCGTACTTGAATGTTTTGCCGATGAGGGCATGACTATTAAAAGGTTTAGGCCCAGAGCAAGAGGTCGGGCAAGCCGAATTCGAAAGAGGACTTGTCACCTTACAATTTCGTTGGGAAGATTATCGGACGAAGAACTTACCAAATTAAGAGAACGCAAAAACGCTGATCTGGCCGCCAAACGCCAGCGAAGAGTTAGGGCCGCTCAAGAAAAATCGGCCGAAAGCACAGACATCGCATCTTTAAATAAAGATGATGAGATTGAAAACGATGGAGATTTGCAGATTGAGCAGACTGACTTGATTACAGAGACTGACTTGATTGAGCAGGCCGAATCTGAGAATGCAGAAGTTGAAATTGACGAAGAATCCGACGAGTCCGACGAGTCCGACGAGGAAGTCACTTCAATTCAGCAGGTTGAAGGTAGCAGTGAAGTAAGTGACGAACTTAAAGGTACAAAAGATGCAGAAATATCTGAAGACGAATCCGAAGACGGAACTCAAGAAGCCGGAGAGGAAAATTAAATGGGACAGAAAGTAAATCCGTACGGCTTTAGAATAGGCATAACTACCGACTGGAAGTCACGTTGGTTTGACGAGAGAAACTATCAACAGTGCGTAATAGAAGACTGGAAGATCAGAGATTACCTTAATTCGCAATTGGAAGCCGCCGCGGTTTCCAGAATTGAAGTGGAGCGTACTCGCGACAGGCTTAAAGTAGACATTCATTCGGCAAGACCAGGTATCGTTATTGGACGTCGCGGAGCCGAAGCCGAGAGACTGCGTAAGAAGCTCGAACGAATTACGGGTAACAATAAGATTCAGCTTAACATTCAGGAGATAAAACAGCCTGATTTGGACGCAAGTCTGATTGCACAAAGCATAGCCGATCAGCTTTCTAGAAGAATAAGTTTCCGAAGGGCTATGAAAAGGGCGATTCAATCAGTACAGAAGGCTGGAGGACTAGGAATTAAGGTTCAGTGTTCTGGAAGACTCGGTGGGGCTGAAATGGCTCGTAAAGAATCCTACAGTGAAGGACGTGTACCTCTGCATACTCTTCGTGCCGATATCGATTACGGAGTTAGAGAGGCTAAGACAACTTTCGGTCGAATCGGAGTCAAGGTTTGGATATACAAAGGAGATGTTGTTCCTTACCGAACTTCAGTCGACGTAAGACAACCCACTGAGATAACAGCCGAAGTTGATCAGGCGGTTTTAACTCCTAAAAAGAAAATCATTACAGCTGGAGGCGGTAAAAGAAAAACTGTTGCTTCAGATACAACTGAAGAGACGGCATTGACAGAAGGTCAAATTGAAGAGACTTTGACGGTGGAAACCGACGAACTCGAAAAGTTGCTTGCTGAAGAGGAAGAGATTGAAAGGCGCGTTCGCGGAGAACACCACGAAACACCGCACTTTAAAAAGGAGAACGAGTAATTATGTTGATGCCCAAAAAGGTTAAGCACCGGAAGACGCAAAGAGGTAGGTTGTCGGGTCTAACCAAAGGAGGAAATGAGATCAACTTTGGAGAATATGCCATCGTGGCTCTGGAACCTGGATGGTTGACCGCAAGACAGATTGAAGCCGCCCGTATTGCCATGACCAGGCGAATTAAAAGAGGCGGTAAGGTTTGGATACGGGTGTTCCCAGACAAGCCCGTCACACAAAAAGCTGCAGGTACGAGAATGGGATCGGGAAAAGGAAATCCCGAACATTGGGTAGCTGTAATCCGTCCGGGAAGAATTCTGTTTGAACTTTCTGGAGTCGATACCGAATTGGCTAAATCCGCCATGGAAAGAGCCATTCAGAAGTTTCCCTTTAAGGCAAAATTTATTGTCAGAGAGAATGCGGAGGTTAAGGTACAATGACGAGAGCTTCAGAATTAACAACATTCCATCAGGATGAATTGGTATCAAGATTGGATGAGGCAAGAAAAGAACTTACCGCATTAAAGTTTAGAGCTGCCACCAATCAGCTTTCCGATGTCTCATCTATATCCAAACTTAAAAAAGAAGTCGCCCGTCTTATTACGATTTTGCACGAGCGTGAGTTGGGAGTGGTGCATCTTGGCCCCAAGCCAAAAGAGGAATCCGACCAAGGAGCTAAGTTCCAAAAAGAATCGGGCAGGCTTTACGGTACCAAAGCTAGAATTGCAGAAAAAGAGCTCGAAGACGCACAAAAAGGTTCAGAAACAGAAGATGAAGAATTTGAAGATTTAAGTGATGTTGACAGCGAGGTAGTTGATAGCGAGTCAACCGATACCGGCGAAAAAGATGACGCTGACGAACAGCTTGGCTCAGATGTCGAATCTAATGATTCACCTATGGCCAGACAAGATATCGTCGAAGACAAAGCCCAAAAAGAGGATTCAGATAACGAGTCTTAATGGCTAAAAAGGTCTAAAGAGGCGTTATGGATTATACGTTATATTAAATACCGAAAAACAGGAACAGATATGAGCGAAGAAGAAAAGAAACAAAAAGAAACTGCGGATTCCAGCAAGAACATTTCCGAGAGAAATCAGCGTAAAGAGCGGGAAGGTTTGGTAGTTTCGCGTTCCATGGACAAGACGATTGTGGTGGCAGACGTACAGCGAGTTAGGCACCCAAAATATCGTAAGATCGTTCAAAAGACGAAGAAACTATATGTTCACGACGAAACCAACAGTGCCAACATCGGTGACAGAGTTCGAGTTGTCGAAACCAGACCGCTATCGAAACTAAAGCACTGGAGACTCGTTGAAATTTTGGAGAGAGCAAGATGATACAGCAAGAATCACGACTTAAAGTTGCCGATAACTCTGGGGCCAAAGAGGTGCTTTGCATAAAGGTACTCGGAGGTTCTAGAAGGCGATATGCGACTATTGGCGATGTCTTCGTAGCCACTGTAAAAGATGCGATACCGGGAGCTGCGGTAAAAAAAGGTGACGTAGTTAAGTGCGTTGTCGTAAGAACTAAAAAAGAGAAGAGAAGACCAGACGGAAGCTATATCAGATTCGACGAAAATGCGGCGGTATTGATTAATGACCAGTCTCAACCCAGAGGTACAAGAATTTTTGGTCCGGTAGGACGGGAACTCAGAGATAAGAAGTTTATGCGAATTATCTCATTGGCTCCCGAGGTTCTCTAAGGTAGAAAGAAGCGCAAAGTGAAATTGAGAAAAGGCGACAAGGTTAAAGTTTTATCTGGTAAAGATAAAGGGAGAGAGGGCGAAATAATAAAAGTCCTTCCCAAAGAAAACAAAGTAATAGTAGACAGGATAAATATTGCCAAGAGGCATATGAAGGCAACAAAATCCCTTATGCAGGGCGGAATAATCGACAAAGACATGCCGGTTGCTGCGTCGGCGGTTGCGATTGTTTGTCCGGCTTGCGGACCGACCAGGATCGGTATTAAAGTCGACGGTTCGCTTAAGGTAAGAATTTGTAGGAAATGTGAAGGTGAACTCTAATGTCAGAGATGCCGAGATTAAAAGAAAAATATAACTCAACGATTAAAAAGGAATTGCAGACCAATCTAGGACTGGCCAATATCATGGAGGTTCCCACGCTGGACAAGATTGTTCTGAATATGGGAGTCGGTAAAGCGACCACGCAGCAATCCCTTATCGACGGAGCCGTTAAGGATATGACTGTAATAGCAGGCCAAAAGCCCGTGGTTACAAGAGCAAAGGCTTCTATATCACAATTTAAGTTGAGGCAAGGGATGCCGATCGGTGTGAAGGTAACTTTAAGATCCACAAGAATGTGGGAGTTCTATGACCGTTTGGTTGCGATTGCAATCCCAAGAATAAGAGACTTTCGGGGACTTTCAAGAAAGTCCTTTGACGGAAACGGTAACTATACATTTGGTATTACCGAACAAATTATATTTCCCGAAGTTAATTATGATGCCGTGGATTCAATTAGAGGAATGGATATAACCATTGTTACTACGGCAAAAAGTGATGAAAGCGGAAGAGCACTGTTGGAAGCGTTAGGGTTTCCTTTTAGACGTGAAGGAAGAAGCAATTAAATGGCAAAAAAAGCGTTAGTTCAAAAACAAGCTAAAAAACCGAAATTTAAGGTTAGGCAATATACACGATGCCAGAGGTGCGGAAGACCCAAAGCGGTTTTCAGGAAATTCGGTTTGTGCAGGATTTGCTTACGAGTTATGGTTCATAACGGCGAAATTCCCGGCGTTACAAAGGCGAGTTGGTAAAAGGAGGTATGAAGCAATGACAATGACCGATCCGATAGCCGACATGCTTACCAGAATTCGAAATGCAAATTCAGCAATGAAGCAAGAGGTAATAATGCCGTCTTCCAAGCTTAAAGTCGCATTAGCAGACGTATTGCTGAAAGAGGGTTATATCGCTGGCTTTGAGGTTTTAAGCGAAGGAAACTTTAAGGATAATGTGTTAAAAATCCAAATTAAGTATTCCAAGAGCAGGCAAAAAACTATTAACGGAATTAAAAGAGTCTCCAAACCGGGACTTAGGATATATGCAAGTGCAGACAAGATCCCCAGGGTGCTCGGAGGTTTGGGTTCGGCGATAATATCAACGTCGCAGGGGCTCATGACCGATAAGCAGGCCAGACAGAAACATGTCGGCGGAGAAGTTATATGCCACGTATGGTAAAAGTAAATCTTTTTAAGGAGCAAAACTAAAATGTCAAGGGTAGGAAAGCAACCTATTGAGATACCCGATAATGTAGAAGTTGGCGTCAACGGCTCGACGGTTACGGTTAAAGGACCAAAGGGACAGTTGCAACACAGTTTGCCTGATCTTATTACCGTAGAGGTCGAAGGAAAACAAGTCTCGGTCCTACGAGCTAACGATGAGCGGTCGGCAAGAGCGCTTCATGGGCTGACCAGGTCGCTTGTTGCTAACATGGTTATCGGTGTTTCCAACGGATTTACAAAAGAGTTGGAGATTGTTGGAGTAGGATACAGGGCCGTCGCCAAAGGAGACAAAACTTTAGACATGTCATTGGGGTTCAGTCATCCAGTTGCCATTGAGGCTCCTGAAGGAATCTCCTTTGAGGTACCAGCTCCGACGAGAATTATCATTAAAGGGATCGACAAGACACTGGTAGGACAGGTTGCCGCAAATATCAGAAAACTGAGAAAACCTGAACCCTATAAAGGTAAAGGTATTAAATACAGCGGCGAGAAGATTTTAAGAAAGGCAGGTAAGACAGGAAAATGAGTACAGTCAAATCCGCTCAAAGGCGTGTTAAGCGCCATCAGTCTATGCGCGGCAAAATTGCGGGTACGCCATCGCGACCGAGAATGTCCGTTTTCAGATCGACAAAACATATAAGCGTTCAGATAATTGACGATTTGGCTGGAAAGACGCTAGCAGCAGCTTCAAGTTACGAAAAAGATATTAAAGCGAAAAATATCAAGGGAATTGATCTGGCTAAAGAGGTCGGAACGGTTATCGGCAATAGAGCAAAGTCTGCGGGTATTGATAAAGTTGTGTTTGACCGAGGTGGCTTTAAATATCACGGCAGGGTTGCCGCAGTAGCCGATGCCGCCAGAGAAACCGGATTGGAGTTTTAATGGAACAGGAATTTGAAGAGAGAACGATTAAAGTCAACAGGGTCGCAAAGGTTGTAAAAGGAGGCCGTAGGTTTTCTTTTACGGCTTTGATGGTTGTTGGTGACGGAAAAGGACACGTCGGACTAGGTTACGGCAAGGCAAAAGAGGCTGGTATCGCAGTTCAAAAAGGGATCGAAGAAGCTAAAAAATCCATGTTTGAAGTTCCTCTGGTAAATAATACGATTGCTCATCCCGTTATCGGACAAAGTGGCGCGGGAAGGGTTATGTTAAAGCCAGCCGCACCTGGTACCGGAGTTATAGCTGGCGGGGCAGCCAGAGCTATTTTGGAGATGGCCGGGGTTCACGATATTCTCGCTAAATCTCTTGGTTCTTCCAACGGCATTAACGTTGCTCACGCTACGATTGACGGGCTTAAACAACTTAAACGACCAGCCGACATCGCCCGTTTGAGAGGAAAGGCTTTAGACGAGATTGCTCCCAAGGGTTTTTTGAGATCAATAAACAGTAAAGCACACGGCGAACCGGTTCATTTTTAGGTAGTACACGTCCGACAATAAAAGATGTTTAAAGGTTCGTTTGAAGTTAAAAAAGCAAAAATTATAATTTTTGAAAGTTAATTTTGAACCAGAGGATTTATAGAAAACAGGTAAACGGTAAATAAATAAACCACAGGCGACAAATTAAGACAGCAAATTAAGATAAGTATTTAATTTGAGTGCAACCGATTTAGATTTAGGATCATCGGATAAAGTCAATTAATAGCCTGTCTTTTTGCGAGTTTAAAATAATCAAAAGTATAAAGGTAAAAGTTATGGCAGAAGAGAAGATAAAGATAAAACAGATAAAATCGACGATCGGATCGAAGCCCAAGACTAGGGCAACAATGAGAGCCTTGGGGCTGAGAAGAATCGGGCACGAGAACATACTGCCTGATCGACCCGAGATAAAAGGAATGATAGCTAGGGTCACACATCTCGTATCGGTTGAGAAATTTTCGGAGAAGTGATTGTTTAAAGGTAGTTGGAGCTATTGGTTCTGATATATCTGATATTAGACGAACCATTAAAGTCATATATTTTAAATAGACCAATTAAAAAATACAGGTACTCAACAAAAGATACTAAAAAGAAAAGATACTGAAAAGAAAGATTTAAGAAATTAGAATTTAAGCCATATCGATCAAGCCACAGTACGGCCCATCGCGGATTGTTTGTGGAAGATATGGATTTGGATAGATACAGTCGTTAGACAGGAGTCAACTATGAAGCTACATGATTTGAAACCCGCACACGGTTCGAGACAGGAAAAAAAGAGAGTAGGACGTGGAATCGGCGGAAAAGGCGGCAAGACGGCCGGCAGAGGAACCAAAGGTCAAAAAGCTCGAAACAAAATTAAGCCTGGGTTTGAAGGCGGGCAGTTGCCGTTAACTCAGCGAATACCCAAACTAAAGGGTTTTAGAAATCCGTTCAGAATTGAATATTCAGTGGTTAATCTAGACGTTATCTCCAAGTTGGATGATTCGGAAATAACACCTGAGCTTCTGTACTCACACGGAATAATTCCGAAGAAGTGTTTGGTTAAAGTTCTTGGCAGAGGTGAAGTATCTAAGCCGTATGCAGTTAAAGCACACAGTTTTTCAGAGTCGGCCCGACAGGCGATTACCGCCGCGGGAGGAACTTGCGAAACTATAGAATTGCCCTATAAGTCAGGTCGCCCGCCCGTTTCTGGAAATGCATTATCCAATCGGTAACATTGTCCAATCGGTAACATTGTCCAATAGGAAAGTTTAATATTAAAATTGCCTGTAAACTTTTATTTAAAAGTTTTGTCCGACCTAGAACGACAATATTACCCTGGATTAAAGATTACCCTGGATTAAAGTAAAAGACCGACTAAATTACACTGTTTAACATATGATTGCCAAACTTGCAAATATTTTTAAAGTTGCGGACCTAAGAAAGAAAGTTCTATTTACCGTTTTTATCGTCCTGGCGTATCAGTTGGGGGCTAACATTCCCGTTCCCGGCATAGATATTCACACTCTTGAACAAATTAACTCCAAGGCTCAATCTGGTGGTCTTTTGACATTCCTGTCTTTGTTTACCGGTGGTGCTCTTAACAGAATGGCTGTTTTTGGGTTGGGAATTATGCCTTACATCACAAGCTCAATTATTATCCAAATGCTTACAACCGCTATTCCCAAGTTGCAGCAGTGGCGGGATGAAGGTCCCATCGGACAGAAGAAACTTACTCAAACCACCAGATATTTAACTGTGGGTTTGGCGCTGTTACAGGCTTCTGGATTTACCTATGCGGCACATTCTGGCGGGTTGTTTAGCACGTCTTCGGGCACAGACTTAATTCCGGACTGGAATTTTCCCAGAGCCGCATTCATTATTCTAACGTTTACGGCGGGAACGGCGTTCGTTATGTGGCTGGGGGAATTGATTACCGAACACGGAATCGGCAACGGTATGTCGATTCTTATATTTGCAAACGTCTTAGCTACGGTTCCTGGTGTTTTTTCACAGGTATTGTTACAGGGAGGCCAGTTCAAGTTTTGGACTATTATTATTGTCGTTGTATTAATGCTGGTTGCCATTGTTTTCATGGAGCAGGGTCAACGAAGAATTCAGGTTGTCTATGCTAAGAGGATGTTGGGAAGAAGAGAGATCCAAGGACAGTCGTCGTTCATTCCGTTAAAGGTTAACCAATCCGGTGTTATCCCGGTCATTTTTGCCTCCTCCCTGCTTTATATACCTATACTTTTGGCACAGATTATTCCGTCCAAAGGCTTTCAAAACTTTGTGTCATCCAATATTCAGTCCGTGAGCCCAGCCTATATAGTTATCTATGCATTTTTTATAATTGTCTTTACATTTTTCTTTGTACGTATAGTTTTTGACCCCGCACAACAATCGGACATAATAAGAAAGCAGGGTGGGTATATTCCCGGAATTAGACCAGGTCCGCAAACGGAAAGTTATTTGAACAGAATTTTGAACAGAATTACTACACCGGGTGCACTTTATTTGGCAGTATTTGCCACTATTCCTGCAATCCCGTTCTATTTTTGGAATATTAAAAATGTTCCCTATTTCGGAACAACAGTGCTTATTATTGTCGGGGTTGCGTTGGAAACGCTCAAGCAGATTGATTCCCAACTGACCATGAGGAACTACGAGGGATTTTTGAGTTAGTGGATACGGGCGCTCTCCTAGTAATTCTGGGGAAACAGGGGGCAGGGAAAGGTACTCAGTGCGTAATGCTGTCCCGTTATTACGCCATACCGCATATCTCGTCAGGGGATATGCTCAGGTCAAACGTACGCCAAAAAACACCTTTGGGGATTAAGGCCAAAGCCGCAATGGATGCCGGTGAATTGATACCCGATGAGATAGTTACTGAGATGATTAAAGCCAGGCTGTTGCAGGACTCGGCAATTTCAACGGGTTTTATTTTAGACGGCTTCCCTAGAACCGTAAGTCAGGCAAAGGCTCTCGATGACTATATTTTGCCCAATAAATTTGATGCGGTGATAAATTTGGATGTACCCCAAGCGGTTGTTTTAAAACGTCTGGCGTCTCGTCGGGTATGTCAGGATTGTCAAGCCGTTTATTCCACGTCCATGCCACCTAAGGTTAATTGGACTTGTGATATTTGCGGAGGCGAAGTGGTTCAGCGCGACGACGACACGGAAGAATCTATTCTAAGAAGACTTGAGCTTTACGATAAAGAGACATATCCTCTTATCGATTACTATACAAAAGCCAACATCTTAAAAAATATTAACGGAGTCGGAGCAACTGAAGTGGTTCTTAAACGTTCAATTAAGGCTATCGATTCCGCTCTTAAGCTGCGAAAAGACTAACCGACTGATTCAGCTGTTAATTGTGATTTCAAAAAGGTACCCAAATAGTATCTGAAGGCAGGATCAGGTATTTATATAACGCGATTTATATTAAAATTTTTTTGTCTTAGAAGCTAACCGGTATTTGTATACTCAATCCTACGGTCTTTTCGTGCTCTCAGGCAAAGTTTATAGCCTTACGAGCCAGGTTATTCATCGAAACTTCAAATTATCCTAGACAAGAACATAAAATTGTATTAAAATTACTTACAACTGTCACTTTCAAAGCCAGAAGGAATTTGTTGCAGAAATTTGTTGCTGACTTTAAGGGTGATACTATGAAAAATAAGTTGATCGATTAAATTTTTTAAGCTGTGGGTTGCGTATTCAGAAGCTAAGTAATTGAATAAATTGGTCAAGCAGTTAGCAGGGAGGCTAGTTCTGATGGAAAAAGCGGAGGGACAACTAAATGAGATTAGACAAGAAAATATTAGACAAGAAAATATTACGAGTCAAAGGTATGGATTGATGAAAAAAGATAATCGTGGTCTCAATTTGGGAACTTCGTCGCGAACTAAAAATTCAAATCTCAAGAAACGTACTGTAATCTCATTATTGGTATTGGTTTCTGTGATTCTGGCGGCATGTTCGTCGAGCTCCAAAACAAGTACGTCAGCCACTTCTTCTGGTTCAGCTAAGGGCACTTCAAGCAGTGTCGCCAGCAACTCTGGTTCTGTCAAAAGTGGAGGAACTCAAAATAGGATTATATTGGCCGATGAAAATACCATTAAAGCCGCAACAGTTGCCATCAATTATACGGGTAATGTAAAGACGTCCACCTCAGTGGGTCAGTCTACGGTCTCAGAAAATTTAACTTTAAACGGGACGGGAAATTTAGATTTAAAGAATAGCTATTTTTCATTAAATGTAAATATGACTTTGAATAGTTCGGTAAGCACAGGTACATCTACCAGTTTCCCAATTAAAGTTATTCTAAGCAAAAATGAAATCTATATGTCCTCTTCGATTCTTGACGAATTGAGCGGTGGGTCTGCAAACCAATGGTATTCCATGAATAATGCGAATTCGTCTGGTTTTCTAAATTCCAATACCGCGTCTCAAGAACTTGAGAATCCGGCAATATTTTTAAAGGCAATTGAATCATACGGACAGATTTTGTCAACAGGTAGTGTAACCGTCGGCGGAGTCAGTTACGATCAATATAAAGTTACAATTAATTTAGCTAAGGCTATTGAAGCTACGAACCCTGCTGCGGCATCTAAGATTGGAAATTGCATAAACAGCTCGTACACATTGCCTCTAACGATCTTGGTTAATTCCAATAACACGATTCATTCGATTTCAATGACTATGAATATGGCTAATTTGTTTAATTCGACCGTAGGCTCGGCCATGTCGAAATTAAATGCAATTTATAATTTGACTTTAACCTTTAGCAACTACGGACAAACTTTCAGTGAGACGATACCGTCGTCAACCAAGCCCTTCCCGGTACCAGCGGGTTCCACTACTGTGGCTGGAGTCTGTTCTTAAAGCAAAAATTTACAAGCCGGATTATTAATCATTAATCCGGCTTGAATGAGCTCATTTTAGAATGTTACAAATTTATCTCTTATGTTGGAAACCGACCCGGAGAATATCGTAATTGAAACCGCTAGTCTCTACTGAAACCGCCAGTTACTTTGGTGCAGCATTATTGCAAATCATGACAAGTTTTAGAGACTATTCGGTTTTTAGTCCAACAAAACTGTAGTAATAATAAACCAGTATAAATTCGGCTCGCTAACATATAATTCAAGTAAAATTACATACAAACTGATATTCATCAGGCAGAAGGCAGCAATTTGTTGAATTTAACCGTCTAAAGTTGGTGACTAATCAAACTTAAATTTGTATGCTATTAGTTTAGAGTCCGCCAAAGGCACTAATTATGTCTGCTGTTTGAAGTCGTGAAGTAAGATTTATCAAGCAGATATAGTTAGAGGTTCGGAGTATTCGCAATTTTAGTATTGTTGGCGTTAGTACGTTAGCATTTAATTCTGAGGTTAATACACGGTAAGGTAAGTTGATAAGAAGTAAAGACGAAATTCTTAAAATGGTAAAAGCCGGTAAGGTCGTAGCCGAAATTCATGAAAAAATTAGAGCGGCAATAAAACCGGGTGTTACTACGTTGGAATTGGATAAAATTTCACGGGAAGTTTTGGAAAAACGGGGCGCGCAATCTAATTTTTTGGGTTATCACGGATTTCCCGCAACTATTTGTACGTCGCCGAACAACATGATCGTCCACGGGATACCGGGTGAATATGTGTTGGTAGAGGGAGATCTAATATCGGTTGACTGCGGAGCTATCGTCGAAGGTTATCATGGGGATGCGGCATTCACGGTTGGTGTTGGTAAAGTGACTAATGAGGTGGAACGATTAATCGAAGTGACCGAAAAAAGTCTTTATGCGGGTATAGATAAGATGATCCAAGGAAATCATCTGCATGAGATAGGAAAAGCCGTGCAGGAGGTTGCTGAAAACGCAGGTTTTTCTGTAGTCAGAGAGTATGTCGGCCATGCTATTGGAACTAATATGCACGAAGAACCGCAGGTACCTAACTATTGGCCCGGAAATCCAGGTCCAAAATTAAAGGTGGGGCATGTTTTTGCCATAGAGCCGATGGTAAATCAAAAAGAACCGTGGACAAAGGTTCTCTCTGACGGTTGGGCCGTTGTAACCAAAGACGGGGGTCTGTCCGCACATTTTGAGCACACCATAGCCGTAACCGAAAACGGGCCTGAAATTTTGACGACATATTAGTTTTGGGCACTTAGGCGACAATTTGGGCACTTAGGCGACAATCTCTGGCGATACTGAGTGGTAGAGGCAAAATCTTCTGTAATTCGATGAGATAATTTTGATTTTGCTAATTTGCTGGTAAGCAAAATGTCCGTTATTAAATACCCTTAAAAAGTGCTAATATATATTATCGGTTAATTTTGCGCCAATTTTTATTTTGCATTTTCTAAAATAAAAATTAGCGTCGAAAAGTCATTTAAAAGCACTAAAAAGCGGCAAGTATTAGACTGCGTGAAGTGGTTGGGATTTGTTGCCGAAAAATAAGGTTCTTATGGAGGTTCACCTGAATAAGCAAAAAGAAGAAGCAATTGTATTGGAAGGCACTGTGATTGAGCCGTTGCCTAATGCAATGTTTAGAGTTGAGTTGGAAAACGGACACAAGATTTTAGCTTATTCATCCGGAAAAGTAAGGATGCACCGCATTCGAATTTTGCCGGGAGACAAGGTACAGGTTGAAGTTACTCCATATGATTTACAGCGTGGAAGAATTACCTATAGGTATAAATAGTTTTTGGAAATAAAGTACATAAATACAGGATTAAATATGAAAGTTCGACCCAGCGTCAAAGCAATTTGTGAGAAGTGTAAAGTTATTAAAAGACACGGCAAGGTAATGGTCATTTGCGAAAACCCGCGTCACAAGCAAAGGCAAGGTTAAGAGATGGCCAGAATTGCCGGTGTAGATATCCCAAGGGATAAAAGAGTAGAAATTTCCTTAACTTATATTTTTGGAATCGGAAGGTCGATCTCAAATAAAATTCTTGAAGCCACAGGAATTGAAAAGGATACTCGTGTTAAAGATTTAACTGACGAGCAGGTTAATATGCTTCGTCAATTTATTGATCAAAATCTTAAAGTTGAAGGTGACCTTCGTAGGGACGTGGCAGCCGACATCAAAAGAAAGATGGAGATAGGTTGTTACCAGGGTCTTCGTCATAGAAAAGGTCTTCCGGTACGTGGACAACGTACTCATACTAATGCTCGAACCAGGAAGGGACCTAAAAAGACAGTTGCAGGTAAGAAGAAAGTTAAGAAGTAGCTCAATAAAATAGTTCGATAAATTATTAATAATGTAGCTCAACAAAATTGTTATAGCAAAATTGTTATAGCACTGCGGATACTTTAAAACTTAACCCGTTAATCATTGAATAGTTTAGATTTTTAGCAAAATAGGTATAAGACAAGAGGAAAAATGCCAAAACCAAAAAGTTCTTCAACTGGAAGAAAAATTAAAAGAAAAGATAGAAAAAAGGTATCTACGGGAGTAGTGCATATTAAGTGTTCTTTTAACAATACGATCGTATCCATAACCGACAAGGACGGAAATGTTGTCGCTTGGTCTTCGGCGGGTAATGTCGGTTTCAAGGGTTCCAGAAAATCCACTCCGTTTGCTGCCCAACTTGCGGCTGAGGCCTGTGCCAAGAGAGCTATGGAGCATGGAATGCAAAAAGTTGAGGTTCTGGTAAAAGGTCCAGGGTCTGGAAGAGAAACTGCAATAAGGTCGGTTGCCGCCGCAGGTTTGGAAGTAACCTCCACTCGGGATGTCACCCCGATGCCGCATAACGGTTGTCGTCCGAAAAAACGCAGGAGAGTTTAAGTAATATCATGAATACTATGAAAGGCAAAGCAATTGGCTAGATATACAGGACCGGTTTGCCGACTGTGCAGGCGAGAAAAGATACAGCTGTTTCTAAAGGGTTCCAAATGCGATTCTATTAAGTGTCCCGTTACCAGGCGTCCTTATCCCCCGGGTGATCATGGAAGAGATCGAACCAGGCAGGGATCCGAATATATGACCCAGCTTCGTGAAAAACAAAAGGCCAGGAGAATATACGGTGTTTTGGAGTCTCAATTTTCCCGATATTATGAGCAAGCTAATAGCTCTGAAGGCATTACGGGTGAGACTTTATTACTGAGTTTGGAAACCAGGTTGGATAATGTGGTATTTCGAGCTGGTTGGGGAGCAAGTCGTAGCCAGGCCAGGCAGTTCGTCAGACACGGGTTGATTCAGGTTAACGGTAAAAGGGTTACGATACCGAGTTACAGAATAAAAAAGAACGATGAAATTACTCTGATAGAAAGAGCCAGGACTTTTTTGGTGGTCGAACATAATTTAAGCGTACTGCAAAGATCGGTTCCAGCATGGCTGGAAAGGTCAGACGATACATTTTCGGTGAAGGTAAACAGCCTGCCTTTAAGAGCTCATATCGACATACCAGTTCGTGAACAACTTATTGTCGAGCTTTATTCGAAATAGTACTGTTGTTTAAGATTTTGGTGTTTAAGATTTGTTGTTTAAGATTTGGTGTTTAAGATTTGGTGTTTAAGATTTTGAATCATTGTTTCAATATTAGTTAAAAAGAGATTAAAACGAAACTGTTTTAATTTGGGTAAACAGAGACTGCCGATAGACGTCTAAAGATTACTTAAGATAAAAGCGGTTAAGGAGTGAATACAGAAATATGTTAATTATTCAAAGACCTACAATTCAGTCCGTGGGTGACGAAATTGCAAACCGTCAAAAGTTTGTTATGACCCCATTGGAACCCGGATTCGGGCATACCATTGGAAATTCGTTAAGGCGCACACTGTTATCGTCCATTCCTGGTGCGGCAGTGACAACGGTTAGATTTGATGATGCCTTGCATGAGTTTTCGACCATTGCAGATGTCAAAGAAGACGTTACTGAAATTATATTGAACTTAAAAGATCTAATTTTAAAAAGCTATTCGGACGAACCTGTTATAGCGCGCATAGACGTGAGAGGCCCCAAAGATGTCACGGCCGCAGACATACACGTGACTTCGGAAGTGGAAATAATTAATAAGGATTTACATATTGCTACAATTAATTCCAAAGGACGACTGGCCTTAGATCTTACAATCGAAAGAGGCAGAGGCTATCTATCTTCTGAAAGAGAACAGAGAATCAACACGATTGGTGTAATTCCGATCGATGCAATTTTTTCTCCGGTGAGACGAGTATCGATCGAAGTAGAACCTACTCGTGTTGAAAATTCTACCGACTTTGAAAGGTTGGTATTAGACATTGAAACCGACGGATCTACCACTCCTGCAGAAGCTCTCGCTTCGGCCGGAGAAACTTTAAAGAATCTTATGGAATTGGTGGCTACAATGAGCGAAGACCCGATCGGGCTTCAGCTTGGGGAGATTTCAACTACAGTAGTCGGATCTCCGGATTTGGAGCTGATGATAGAGGATTTGGAGCTTTCCGAGCGACCCATGAACTGTTTAAAGCGTGCTCAGATTGCAACTATCGGGGAGCTAATTCAACACAGCGAAGAAGAATTGTTAGCCTTAACCAATTTTGGTCAAAAGTCTTTGGATGAAGTTATTGTCAAGCTTGACGAAAGAGGGCTTGCATTGAGAGGACATCAGGGAGCTTAAATGAGAGGAACACCTAAAAAAGGACGTAGATTCGGCGGTGACGCCGAACACCAAAAAGCAATGATGGGTAACTTGGTTGCATCTTTGGTTGCCGCTGAGGGAATAGTTACTACCGAGGCTAAAGCTAAGGCACTCAGACCAGTTATAGAGAAGGTCGTTACAAAGGCAAAGTCCGGCGGTGTACATCAGCAACGGCAGGTAGTGGCATTTATTCGCGATAAAGATATGACCCACAAACTCTTTGAGGAGATTGGACCGAGGTATGCCGACCGAAATGGCGGCTATACCCGTATCTTAAAGCTCGGTCCACGTCAAGGCGACAATGCTCCGATGGCGCGAATTGAGTTTGTTTAATTTCCCATTTAAACGCTAACAAACTGCTTTAGCATTTTGAATCCAGGTTTTTAGTAGTAATTTGGGCTAATTGTTTTTACTCTCATTTGTCCTCTAAACTATATGAATATATTGACTGGTTGGATTGACTAGTTGGATTGACTAGTTGGATTGACTGGTCAAAATGTTTATCGTGCGGTATTTAATTATTAATTTACCTTAAGCTCTTTCTTTAACGGTGAAAAGAATTGCCTTATTGTTAGGATACGATGGATCTGATTTTCACGGTTTTGCACCGCAAACAGATCAAGTAACCGTCGCAAACACCCTTTCCGATTCCATCGGTAAGGTATTTAATCAACCTATTGAACTTACGTGTGCGGGTCGTACAGACGCCGGTGTGCATGCAAGCTACCAAGTTGTTCACTTCGACTATGACGAGAGCATTCTTAAAAGACCTTTTGAGAAAACTAGGTTTTTAAAGTCTATGAGTACAATGCTTCCACCGGCAATATTTGTTAGAAATGCTACCGAAGTCGATGATTCCTTTAGCGCTAGATTTTCTGCAACAAGTCGCACTTACAACTACATATTTACGACCGGCGAAAATAAAGACCCTATTGTGTCTCGGTATTCCTATCATATCTTCGACAAAGTTGACTTTAATAGGATGGACGAAGCCAGCAAAGCATTGGTCGGTGAACACGATTTTGCCGCTTTTTGCAAATCAAACAAAGAGCTTAAATCGACAATTCGTAGAGTTAATTCAGTTCAAATGAAAAAAAATTACTTTGGTATGGACGTCTTTGAAATTAACGCCTCGGCATTTTGTCACCAGATGGTAAGGTCGATTACCGGACTTTTGATTGAAATAGGAATTGGTAAACGCACTGTCACAGAACTTGATAGAATATTAAAGGGAAAAAGCAGGAACGAATTGACGTTTATTGCTCCCCCGCATGGTCTTCATTTAGTTCATGTCTCGTATCCCATTGACGTATTTACCCAATCCTAAAGATTGAATACGTTTTATTCAAAGTGATTTAAGAGACCTGAATTACGGAAATTAAAAGATCATTGAAAGATTAACTGTACTGCAAAAAAGCAGTATGCCGGTACGTAATAAGACAAATCCGGTGATGTTAGATTCGTAAGTAAGAGAAGGTATTAAAGTTGGTTACATATACGCCTAAAGCAAAAGAGATAAATCACGAATGGTTTGTTGTTGATGCCAAAGATGTTCCGCTGGGTAGGTTGGCATCTCAAATTGCGGTGCTGTTGATGGGTAAACACAAGCCGATATATACACCAAACGCCGACACAGGAGATCATGTAGTAGTGGTTAACGTAAAGGACGTTAAGTTGACAGCAAACAAAGCTGATCAAAATTTCAGTTACAGGCACTCGGGTTATCCTGGTGGACTAAAAAAAGTTAGCTATAGCGATTTGTTAAAAAATGATCCCGAGCAGCTTTTAACTAAGACCGTTAAAGGAATGTTGCCCAAAACTAAACTCGGAAATCAAATGATAAATAAACTTCATTTACATTCGGGCTCCGAGCACAACCACCAAGCCCAAAATCCGGCAGTTTATGAAATCAAGAAATAGGATTAAGTATAAATAGTAAAGATCAAACTATTGTTGTTAATTTAAAATACATTAATAGATAGTTTGTATTTAGATTCAAAATTAATAATAAAGTTTAAATTAAATTACGTAATTTTAAAACTATACTAAAACAGGAAAAGTTATGGCAGAAACAGCATCAGACGTAAAAACATTAGTTCAGACGAACGGCAGAAGAAAATCCGCCGTTGCCAGAGCAAGGTTGGTTAAGGGGACGGGTAACCACAAGGTTAATAATCGTGACCTTAAGGAGTACTTTACTTCAAGAGTTCACCAGACAACGATTTTAGAGCCGCTTAAGGTGGCGAACTTAACCGATGTTTATGATGTAATCGCAAATATAAATGGAGGCGGGAGTTCCGGTCAGGCAGGTGCTATTCGTTTGGCAATTGCTCGAGCTATCGTAGAGTTGTTTCCCGAAAAGCGTGCCGACATGAAAAAAGCTGGATTTTTGACCAGGGATGCCCGGGAAAAAGAGTCCAAGAAGTACGGCCTTAAAAAGGCTCGTAAGGCTCCTCAGTACTCCAAGAGATAATCTCATTTGCTGTGCATTTTGGTACGGACGGTATTCGAGGGAAAGCTAACACTGAACTTACCTGCGAATTTGCACTAAAGTTAGGCAGAGCGCTGTCGGAAGTTTTCAACCAGTCTCCCATTCTAATTGGAAGAGATAACAGGCTGAGCTCGGATATGTTGTTTCATGCCGTATCCGCAGGACTTTGTTCTGGCGGATCTACCGCTATAGACCTAAAAGTTGTACCTACTCCCGCCGTGGCATATATCGCATCGGTAGTTTCATTGCCCGCCATTGTTATTTCGGCTTCGCATAACCCTTATTATGATAACGGCATAAAGGTAATTGGACCTGACGGGATTAAAGTCAATCGCAAAACAGAAAATGACATTGAAAATTTGATTGATTTAGATATTAAAGACGGCTTAAGTACGGATTTAATCGCTAAAGCAGAAGATGGCGCCGATCAAGTTTCCAATTGGGAATCAATGTTAGTGTCTAACAAAAAATCAGAATTCAAAAAGCTGCGAGTCGTTTTGGACTGCGCCAACGGGGCAACTTCACTTTTTGCACCCAGGATATTGGAGTCTCTGGGAGTTGATATCACGGCAATATTTACTGAGCAAAATGGCTACTCGATTAATGATGGCTGCGGAGCCACCGATACGGCCGCATTGGCTAAGGTCGTTGTGGACACCAAAAGCGATTTGGGAATTGCCTTTGACGGCGACGGCGATCGAATTGTTTTAACCGATGAAAAAGGTAATACAATCGACGGAGATCGAATCATTGCTTTATACGCAGAACATCTTATAAAATTAGGAACACTAAAAAATAATGGTGTGGTTGTAACATCCATGACAAATTTGGGATTTACTTTGGCAATGGATGAATTGGGAGTTAATGTCAAACGCTGTGATGTCGGAGACAGAAATGTAATCGAATTGATGTTGGAAAACGACTATATTTTAGGGGGAGAGCAGTCGGGTCACATTATTAGAAAAGACATTACCTGTACGGGGGACGGAATTCTAAACGCAATACTTTTGCTGAACATATTGAATGCAAGGGAGGAAAAGCCTTCTGAGATCTTTTCCAACACAATGACTAGGTTTCCTCAAAAGTTGATCAATTTGAAACTAACGCAAGGACAGTATCAAAAAGTAAATGAAATTACAAGCGATCCGGAATTAAACGGTTTGATCGATTCTATAACCGAATCCGAAGCGGGAGCTTTTAGAGCAGTGGTTCGGCCGTCTGGAACGGAAAAACTATTACGAATAATGGTGGAAGCTAAATCTGACGCTTTGGTTGAAAGCTATTTGGCTAAAATTAGCGATATGGCGTCATCTGTCATTGACAAAATTAGCAGTTGAATTAACCTACAAAATCTTTAGGGATTTAAATACCAAATCAAGAAACGTTAAAAAGGGTCATTTAAAAATGTGCGGAATAATTGGAGCCATCTGCGACGACAGCGTTAATCAAGTTCTATTGGATGGCCTTAAAAGGTTGGAGTATCGTGGATATGATTCAGCCGGAGTTACGCTTTTAAATTCAGACGGGCTTGAAATTTATAAATTTGCTTATTTGACGGAGTCGATTGATAAACTGTCGCAGGTTCAAGAAGTGGTCGATTCAAAATCAAAAATAGGTTTAGCTCATACCAGGTGGGCAACGCATGGCATTCCCAATGATCTAAATGCACATCCGCATTTTGGATGCGATAATCGTATTGCAATTGTACACAACGGAATAATTGAAAACTTTCGAGATTTAAGGAATGCTTTAAAGGATTCGGGTCATGACTTTGCATCAAATACGGACTCGGAGGTAATCGCCCACCTTTTAGAAGAAAATCTATCTAAATTGGCAAGTGAAAAATTAAGTGTGGAAACGTTGCTTAAAGCTTTCGGACAGACTCTTAAACTACTAGAAGGTACATATGCAATCGGTGTGATATTTGCTGATTTCCCCGATCGGATCTTAGTAGCTAAAAACATGTCTCCTGTGGTAATAGGGTTGGGGAAGTCCGGAAACTATGTTTCTTCTGATGTTTCGGCCATTTTGGAACAGGCAGAGACTTTTGTATATCTTAAAGACTTACAGATGGCATCAGTTAGTAAGGATGATTTAAAAGTATACGACTTTGACTTTGTCCAAATGGAATTTAGTTCAACTGAGATAGCCTGGAGTTATCAAGACGCTCAAAAATCTGGGTATGAAACTTTTATGTTAAAAGAGATGCACGAAGAGCCTAAGGCATTTTCTGAAACACTTGTGGGTAGAAACGTAGATGATCCGGCACTGTTTTTTGATGAAATTCGTTTTGACCCAAAAGACCTACAAAATATTCAAAAGATATTTTTGGTGGGCTGCGGTACCTCTTATCATTCTGCAATGGTTGCAAAATATGCCCTAGAGCATTGGTCCAGGATACCAGTTGAACTCGATATTGCAAGTGAATTCAGGTACAGAGATCCGGTATTGGATTCGTCAACATTGGTCATAGGGATCACTCAATCCGGAGAGACTATTGATACGCTCGCGGCTTTGGATTTTGCCAGAAAATCAAGAGCAAAGGTTCTATGCGTTACAAATGTGGTGGGATCCAGTGTTACCAGTAATGTCGATGCGGTAATGTACACAAGAGCCGGTCCGGAAATATCGGTGGCGGCGACCAAATCCTATATAAGTCAGCTGTCGATGTTGTTGGCTTTTTCAATAGCAATGGGTCGAACTACAGGCGGACTTTTTAAATCTGAAGCCTATAGGTTTATGGATGAATTGGAAAACTGCACAGATAAGATTCGTACAGCATTGACCAGAGAGTCTCAATATAGGGATACGGCTAAAAAATTCAAAGATGTTAAAGATTTTTTCTTCATCGGAAGGCACATGGGCTATCCGACTTCATTGGAGGCAGCGCTTAAACTTAAAGAAATTTCTTACCTACATGCAGAAGGATATCCCGCCGGAGAACTTAAACACGGCCCGATTGCAGTTTTGGATGACACCACAGCAGTAGTCGGCATTGCAACGAAAAATAAACTTTATGACAAGCTGCTTTCCAACATGGAAGAGGTGAGAGCCAGAAACGCAAGAGTATTAGTGGTGGCAAACGATAGCGATAGTACTGTCTCAAACTATTTTGAAGATGTATTTTATGTTCCAGATACCTTTGATCTATTCAGTCCGGTAGTAGATATAATTCCTTTACAGTTTTTGGCATATGAACTTGCGATTATACATAACAACGATGTGGATAAGCCGAGAAACCTTGCCAAGACCGTTACCGTTGAATAACTAATTCATTCAATATAGGTCAAAGCGCGTTACAGTCATTATTCAACTGATGGCTGCCGGCGAATTAAATCTGATTTATTAAGATGTATAACCGTAAATCGCAAATAGTTGCAATCGGCAGTCAGTTTTCATCAAAGTTATTACGGACAAAAGTTTTGTACTAAAACATACAACTCGCAAAAATACGAACAGCCAAGAAATTCAATTCAATGGAATTGGTACGGTCAGTTATCTATCGTTTGACATGAAATCTCATGTATAGTAAGCTAATGAACACTAAGAGTAATCTGTGAAGTGTGAGGGAATTTTATGACGACTAGTAATTATAAAAACCGTAAGGTTGAATTCGCATTTTCCCGTTTTACAATATTCCTTAATTAAGTCTACAAAAATAGCAATGCGCAAGCTGAAGTCTTTTTTATTACTGTCTCTTGCACTAATTATATTACCGACGTTTCCAATATTATTGATAGCTCCAACCAAGGCATCCGCAGCAACTAATCCTGTGCCTTGGGCAATTAAAACTATAGCAGGAGGCCCTGGATCCGGTCAGGCTACGTCTGTAGCACAAAAGCCGGTAAACGTAATCGCATCTGGATCAAACCTAATAGTAGGTGACGTGAGTCAAGCTGTTATAAGAGAGATAAATCCAAACGGCTATGAATCAGTTATCGCTGGTAACGGTATTGGAGGGTATTATGGTGACGGAGGACCTGCGGTTAATGCAGAAATAGGTGCTGTGGGGGCACTTAAAGATCCTAAAACCGGTAATTTGTTGATTCCAAGTGGTATGAGCTGTAGGTTAAGACTTGTAGCTGCAACTTCAGGTACATATTTTGGTGTCGCAATGACACAAGGTGATATATATACCATTGCTGGTAACGGTGTCACGGGTAGTAATGGCAGTTGCGTCAATAGTAGCAACGGAGTACTGGGCGTAGATGCGAGTATTTCCCCAGCTATCTATGGATCTGCCGCTTTTGATTTATACGGTAATATTGTCTTTGACAATACGACTTATGGACAGCCTTGTTCAATTGATGTACTAGCCAGTTCAACTGGTACTTTCTACGGAATTTCAATGACTGAGGGTTATGTTTATACCATTATGTCAGGTACTAGTTCATGTAACTTTACTGCCATTGATTCTTTTGGTAATTTGTTAACTACATATGATTATAATGTCTCTGTCATAGCCGAATCAACAGGTACATTTTATGGTATATCAATGACAAAAGGCAATGCATATAATATCGCAGGCGTAGCAGGTACCTGTGGCTATTCTGGAAGCGGAATACCTGCGATAACTGCTACAATATGTGCAAATTCGATTGCATTTGACAAATCTGGAAATATTATAGTTTCCAATGGCGGAAGTACTGACAGAATTATGGTTATAGCCGAATCTACAGGTACTTTCTATGGAATTAATATGACACAAGGCGATATTTATACCATTGCCGGCAATGGAGCAAATAACGGTGAAACAGGTGACGGAGGTCCCGCATTGTCCGCTTCATTGTATCCCGGCAGTATCACAGTTGATAATAGCGGTAATATTATATTTTGTGATGCTTCTGGTTCTCTACGTCTTATAGCTGAATCAACGGGTACATTCTACGGTATCTCTATGGTTAAAGGTAACATCTATTTAATTGCGGGCGGTCCGCAGGGTCAGGATTTGCCTATAAACGGTGATGTTACAACTCAAGGAAATAACTTATTGGTTTCCACCCAATACCCTTCCATGGTAAGGCAGGTATCTTTAAATGGTCAGACAACAAACTTAAATGCTTCAACATCTGGTCATCCTGATGCGATTGCGGTAGATAACGCAAATGGAAATGAGTTGATATCGTATCCAGGTAGTTGTTCCGTTAGCTTTTATGCGACTGTAGCAGGTACTTATTTTGGCATGTCTGTTTCTGCAGGAGGTTCTCCCACGATAGTTAATGACGGTCCTTACTCTGATACAATGACATACCCTGAACCTACCTCTTGTGGATATTATGGCGGTGACGGTACAGATGCTTCAAGCTATGGTAATACTGTTACCATAAGTCCGGGTTCTGTTGCTTTTGATTCATACGGTAATGCTCTGATTACGGATTATTGTAAGGTAAGAATTGTCGCCAATAATACGGGAGACTATTACGGAATATCCATGCAAGCTGGATATATCTATACACTTGCAGGTAACGGTAATTGCGGTTATTCTGGTAACGCATCTCCTGCAATTGATGCGACACTCGGTTATTATCCCCACATAACCGTGGATGCTAACGGCAATATATTGCTTGCCGACGGCAATACAATCAGAGTAATAGCGGCATCAACAGGTACATTTTATAATACGTTTATGATACAAGGTAATATCTATACGGTTGCAGGTATACAACAAGGGGGCTATTTGGGAGACGGAGGACCTGCTATCTCAGCTGAGCTTTGGTATCCACAAGACGTTATTGTAGATACCAACGGAAACTTAGTTATTTCAGATTATAACAACAACAGGATCAGAGTGGTAGCAGAATCAACAGGTACATTTTACGGTATAAATATGACACAAGGCAATATATATACCATCGCTGGTACGGGTAAACAAGGTTTTATTTCAGAAGGTGACGGATCCCCTGGTGTTGATGCTAACTTTACTCCAGAGACTATATCATTTGACTCAGCTGGAAATCTAGCTGTTACCACAAACGATGCTCTAAGGGTAATCGCAGAATCAACAGGTACATTCTACGGTATAAATATGACCCAAGGCGACATATATACGGTATTGAACTTTGGAGAGGCATCGCTTCCATACAGTAATTATGGATTTTCAGGTATGGGTGGACCTGCAGTTGATGCTGAAATTGCAACTGTTAACTTTAGTCTTCCTACATATTATGGTTCTACAAATGGACTACAGATAGACTCTTGGGGAAATTTGCTGTTTCACTATCCTATTTCCCCTCCAGGTTATGGCGTAATAATCCCACAATCAACAGGAACTTACTATGGAATTCCTATGACCAAAGGGAATATTTATCAACAAAATTGGAATTTTGGAAACGGAGCTTATCCCGGTGACGGACAATTGCCTCTAAGTCCAGCTTTCTATGGTGTTGGAACCTTTCAATTCATTGATCCATATCATAATGTTGTATTTTTAAACAATCAAGGATTGGTGTCAGTTTATGCAAATTCTAACGGAACATTTTACGGTATAAATATGACTAAAGGTGAATCATATGTAGTAGCAGGAGCAACTGGAACTGGAAGTGGCTCGTCAAGTATTGGCGGACCCGCTACACAAGCTTATCTCACTAATGTCCAACCCTTTGGAGTTGACAAGTACGGTAATTTATTGATGCTTGCAAATATATGGAATGGTTTTGGTTATACGGGATGCATATTAGCGGTTGCCGGTTCAAACGGTATTTATTATGGTCAGAATATGATAGGCGGTGACATATATTGTACATATCAATTGACGGCAAATGATGGTTCGGAAGTGCCAATAATTGACAAATACGGGAACTTCCTAATTAATGGAGCTACTATAAACGTATTAGCCAATTCAACAGGCACCTATTATGGAATAAACATGGTTGCGGGCAATACATACACAATTGCTGGTAATGGGGAATCCGGAGATTCAGGTGACGGAGGCCCCGCAACCCAAGCTTCAATTGATTGTTCTGGTGAAGCCATTGACCCTAACGGTAACATTGTATTTATGAGCGACAACGGTGTCAATGGTTCTACGATCAGGGTAGTAGCCGAATCAACGGGCACATTTTATGGTATTAATATGACCCAAGGTGATATTTATACTATTGCTGGTAATGGAACTGAAATACCTTCAGGTGACGGGGGTCCTGCTTTAGATGCAGGCTTGGGACCAAATGTGTCAAATGTAGTGATTAATGCAAAAGGTGATATATTTTTCGAAGACGGTGTTCGTATTCGTGAAATCTTTCCTTCTACTCCGCCGTCTGCTCCGACTAACGTTATAGCTACTGCCACTAATTCGCAGGCTACTGTATCTTGGATACCGCCAAGTGATAATGGGGGAAGCCCCATAACTTCCTATACGATAACTCCTTATATAGGAACCGTAGCTCAAAGTCCTGTAATTGTATCTGGATCAAATCTAACAGCAAGTGCGAATGTGACAGGTTTAACCAACGGGCAAACTTACGCTTTTGAAGTGGCAGCCACAAATTCAATCGGAACTGGATCTCAATCTCAACTCTCTAACTCCGTGGTACCCGATCCTCCCCCAAATGAATATTTTCCAATGACGCCCACAAGAATAGTAGACACCAGAGTTAATTCAGGATATTTTGGATCAAATAACACTCTTGGTCCTAACTCTACGTTTAGTGTTGATCTATCGGGCAATTATTCTATACCGACAAATGCAACGGCAGTCAGCGTGAATGTTACAGTAACTAACACAACCTCTTCAGGTTATTTAACGGTATATCCCGACGGACTAAGTTTGCCTACGACTTCTAATTTAAACTGGCAACAGGGAGATACAAAGGCAAATTTAGTCGAAGTTAATATAGGTACAGACGGTAAAGTTGACTTTTATAATAGGTTTGGTAGTACAGACTTAGTGGTTGATTTAGAAGGTTACTATGTGCCAAGTTATAGCCAATCCGGATTATATAGCCCAATTAGTCCTACACGAATTTGCGATACCAGAGTTACCGGAAATCAATGTTCTAATATGACACTTGGCGCCGGTCAATCACTTGTGGTTCAAATAGCGGGAACAAATAACATTCCTTTAAATGCACAAGCTGCTGTTATAAATCTAACGGCAACCAATACAACGGCATATAGCTTCCTAAGCGTATCTCCTGATTCAACTACAAATACATCGGCACTTAATTGGGAGTCTTCGGGTTATACTGCATCAAATAGGGTTATAGCTACTCTTTCTGCGACTGGATCAATAGTCATTACAAATGCTTTTGGATCAACCGATGTAATTGTGGACCTATCGGGGTACTTTAGTGGTTCTGGTGCATCTTCATTTACAGGAATTAATCCTATTAGGGTATTAGACACAAGACCCAATTCGGGTTATATGGATCAAAATATGACCTTAGGTCCAGGATCTTCTTTAGCTTTAAAGATTGCGGGCACAAACACAGTCCCGGCTAATGCGACTGCTGCGGTAATCAACGTAACGGCTACAGACACTTTAGGCTGGGGCTACTTAACAATCAGTCCTACGGGTATTAATTCCACAAGTGACCTAAATTGGATCGGACAAAATGAAAGTGTAGCCAACTTAGATATCGCGACTCTATCGCCAAACGGTTACATAATCATTACTAACGGTTCAGCTACTTCCGTTGACGTCGTAATCGATTTGTTCGGCTATTTTAGTTGAGGCGAATCGCTAAATTGTGAAGGCACCTATAACTTCAAAGTGTGGCTTTCTAACTTTAATTGTAAGAAATTACCAAAGACTAATTGTGATTGATGAAATTGCAATAACCAATTTTGTGCATTAATATCAATTTAATCAGAGAAGCAAAAGCTGAGCTGAGCCAAAGGATCAACTTGACAATTAAGCTAAATAGTCATAGAATGTCTGAAGAGTCAACAAGTCTGATGATTGTCTCAATGTACAAAATTAAGGCGAGGGTAAATGGCTATCAAAGAACAAACTATTAAAAATAACTCAATTAAGTCTACAAAAATAGCAATGCGCAAGCTGAAGTCTTTTTTATTACTGTCTCTTGCACTAATTATATTACCGACGTTTCCAATATTATTGATAGCTCCAACCAAGGCATCCGCAGCAACTAATCCTGTGCCTTGGGCAATTAAAACTATAGCAGGAGGCCCTGGATCCGGTCAGGCTACGTCTGTAGCACAAAAGCCGGTAAACGTAATCGCATCTGGATCAAACCTAATAGTAGGTGACGTGAGTCAAGCTGTTATAAGAGAGATAAATCCAAACGGCTATGAATCAGTTATCGCTGGTAACGGTATTGGAGGGTATTATGGTGACGGAGGACCTGCGGTTAATGCAGAAATAGGTGCTGTGGGGGCACTTAAAGATCCTAAAACCGGTAATTTGTTGATTCCAAGTGGTATGAGCTGTAGGTTAAGACTTGTAGCTGCAACTTCAGGTACATATTTTGGTGTCGCAATGACACAAGGTGATATATATACCATTGCTGGTAACGGTGTCACGGGTAGTAATGGCAGTTGCGTCAATAGTAGCAACGGAGTACTGGGCGTAGATGCGAGTATTTCCCCAGCTATCTATGGATCTGCCGCTTTTGATTTATACGGTAATATTGTCTTTGACAATACGACTTATGGACAGCCTTGTTCAATTGATGTACTAGCCAGTTCAACTGGTACTTTCTACGGAATTTCAATGACTGAGGGTTATGTTTATACCATTATGTCAGGTACTAGTTCATGTAACTTTACTGCCATTGATTCTTTTGGTAATTTGTTAACTACATATGATTATAATGTCTCTGTCATAGCCGAATCAACAGGTACATTTTATGGTATATCAATGACAAAAGGCAATGCATATAATATCGCAGGCGTAGCAGGTACCTGTGGCTATTCTGGAAGCGGAATACCTGCGATAACTGCTACAATATGTGCAAATTCGATTGCATTTGACAAATCTGGAAATATTATAGTTTCCAATGGCGGAAGTACTGACAGAATTATGGTTATAGCCGAATCTACAGGTACTTTCTATGGAATTAATATGACACAAGGCGATATTTATACCATTGCCGGCAATGGAGCAAATAACGGTGAAACAGGTGACGGAGGTCCCGCATTGTCCGCTTCATTGTATCCCGGCAGTATCACAGTTGATAATAGCGGTAATATTATATTTTGTGATGCTTCTGGTTCTCTACGTCTTATAGCTGAATCAACGGGTACATTCTACGGTATCTCTATGGTTAAAGGTAACATCTATTTAATTGCGGGCGGTCCGCAGGGTCAGGATTTGCCTATAAACGGTGATGTTACAACTCAAGGAAATAACTTATTGGTTTCCACCCAATACCCTTCCATGGTAAGGCAGGTATCTTTAAATGGTCAGACAACAAACTTAAATGCTTCAACATCTGGTCATCCTGATGCGATTGCGGTAGATAACGCAAATGGAAATGAGTTGATATCGTATCCAGGTAGTTGTTCCGTTAGCTTTTATGCGACTGTAGCAGGTACTTATTTTGGCATGTCTGTTTCTGCAGGAGGTTCTCCCACGATAGTTAATGACGGTCCTTACTCTGATACAATGACATACCCTGAACCTACCTCTTGTGGATATTATGGCGGTGACGGTACAGATGCTTCAAGCTATGGTAATACTGTTACCATAAGTCCGGGTTCTGTTGCTTTTGATTCATACGGTAATGCTCTGATTACGGATTATTGTAAGGTAAGAATTGTCGCCAATAATACGGGAGACTATTACGGAATATCCATGCAAGCTGGATATATCTATACACTTGCAGGTAACGGTAATTGCGGTTATTCTGGTAACGCATCTCCTGCAATTGATGCGACACTCGGTTATTATCCCCACATAACCGTGGATGCTAACGGCAATATATTGCTTGCCGACGGCAATACAATCAGAGTAATAGCGGCATCAACAGGTACATTTTATAATACGTTTATGATACAAGGTAATATCTATACGGTTGCAGGTATACAACAAGGGGGCTATTTGGGAGACGGAGGACCTGCTATCTCAGCTGAGCTTTGGTATCCACAAGACGTTATTGTAGATACCAACGGAAACTTAGTTATTTCAGATTATAACAACAACAGGATCAGAGTGGTAGCAGAATCAACAGGTACATTTTACGGTATAAATATGACACAAGGCAATATATATACCATCGCTGGTACGGGTAAACAAGGTTTTATTTCAGAAGGTGACGGATCCCCTGGTGTTGATGCTAACTTTACTCCAGAGACTATATCATTTGACTCAGCTGGAAATCTAGCTGTTACCACAAACGATGCTCTAAGGGTAATCGCAGAATCAACAGGTACATTCTACGGTATAAATATGACCCAAGGCGACATATATACGGTATTGAACTTTGGAGAGGCATCGCTTCCATACAGTAATTATGGATTTTCAGGTATGGGTGGACCTGCAGTTGATGCTGAAATTGCAACTGTTAACTTTAGTCTTCCTACATATTATGGTTCTACAAATGGACTACAGATAGACTCTTGGGGAAATTTGCTGTTTCACTATCCTATTTCCCCTCCAGGTTATGGCGTAATAATCCCACAATCAACAGGAACTTACTATGGAATTCCTATGACCAAAGGGAATATTTATCAACAAAATTGGAATTTTGGAAACGGAGCTTATCCCGGTGACGGACAATTGCCTCTAAGTCCAGCTTTCTATGGTGTTGGAACCTTTCAATTCATTGATCCATATCATAATGTTGTATTTTTAAACAATCAAGGATTGGTGTCAGTTTATGCAAATTCTAACGGAACATTTTACGGTATAAATATGACTAAAGGTGAATCATATGTAGTAGCAGGAGCAACTGGAACTGGAAGTGGCTCGTCAAGTATTGGCGGACCCGCTACACAAGCTTATCTCACTAATGTCCAACCCTTTGGAGTTGACAAGTACGGTAATTTATTGATGCTTGCAAATATATGGAATGGTTTTGGTTATACGGGATGCATATTAGCGGTTGCCGGTTCAAACGGTATTTATTATGGTCAGAATATGATAGGCGGTGACATATATTGTACATATCAATTGACGGCAAATGATGGTTCGGAAGTGCCAATAATTGACAAATACGGGAACTTCCTAATTAATGGAGCTACTATAAACGTATTAGCCAATTCAACAGGCACCTATTATGGAATAAACATGGTTGCGGGCAATACATACACAATTGCTGGTAATGGGGAATCCGGAGATTCAGGTGACGGAGGCCCCGCAACCCAAGCTTCAATTGATTGTTCTGGTGAAGCCATTGACCCTAACGGTAACATTGTATTTATGAGCGACAACGGTGTCAATGGTTCTACGATCAGGGTAGTAGCCGAATCAACGGGCACATTTTATGGTATTAATATGACCCAAGGTGATATTTATACTATTGCTGGTAATGGAACTGAAATACCTTCAGGTGACGGGGGTCCTGCTTTAGATGCAGGCTTGGGACCAAATGTGTCAAATGTAGTGATTAATGCAAAAGGTGATATATTTTTCGAAGACGGTGTTCGTATTCGTGAAATCTTTCCTTCTACTCCGCCGTCTGCTCCGACTAACGTTATAGCTACTGCCACTAATTCGCAGGCTACTGTATCTTGGATACCGCCAAGTGATAATGGGGGAAGCCCCATAACTTCCTATACGATAACTCCTTATATAGGAACCGTAGCTCAAAGTCCTGTAATTGTATCTGGATCAAATCTAACAGCAAGTGCGAATGTGACAGGTTTAACCAACGGGCAAACTTACGCTTTTGAAGTGGCAGCCACAAATTCAATCGGAACTGGATCTCAATCTCAACTCTCTAACTCCGTGGTACCCGATCCTCCCCCAAATGAATATTTTCCAATGACGCCCACAAGAATAGTAGACACCAGAGTTAATTCAGGATATTTTGGATCAAATAACACTCTTGGTCCTAACTCTACGTTTAGTGTTGATCTATCGGGCAATTATTCTATACCGACAAATGCAACGGCAGTCAGCGTGAATGTTACAGTAACTAACACAACCTCTTCAGGTTATTTAACGGTATATCCCGACGGACTAAGTTTGCCTACGACTTCTAATTTAAACTGGCAACAGGGAGATACAAAGGCAAATTTAGTCGAAGTTAATATAGGTACAGACGGTAAAGTTGACTTTTATAATAGGTTTGGTAGTACAGACTTAGTGGTTGATTTAGAAGGTTACTATGTGCCAAGTTATAGCCAATCCGGATTATATAGCCCAATTAGTCCTACACGAATTTGCGATACCAGAGTTACCGGAAATCAATGTTCTAATATGACACTTGGCGCCGGTCAATCACTTGTGGTTCAAATAGCGGGAACAAATAACATTCCTTTAAATGCACAAGCTGCTGTTATAAATCTAACGGCAACCAATACAACGGCATATAGCTTCCTAAGCGTATCTCCTGATTCAACTACAAATACATCGGCACTTAATTGGGAGTCTTCGGGTTATACTGCATCAAATAGGGTTATAGCTACTCTTTCTGCGACTGGATCAATAGTCATTACAAATGCTTTTGGATCAACCGATGTAATTGTGGACCTATCGGGGTACTTTAGTGGTTCTGGTGCATCTTCATTTACAGGAATTAATCCTATTAGGGTATTAGACACAAGACCCAATTCGGGTTATATGGATCAAAATATGACCTTAGGTCCAGGATCTTCTTTAGCTTTAAAGATTGCGGGCACAAACACAGTCCCGGCTAATGCGACTGCTGCGGTAATCAACGTAACGGCTACAGACACTTTAGGCTGGGGCTACTTAACAATCAGTCCTACGGGTATTAATTCCACAAGTGACCTAAATTGGATCGGACAAAATGAAAGTGTAGCCAACTTAGATATCGCGACTCTATCGCCAAACGGTTACATAATCATTACTAACGGTTCAGCTACTTCCGTTGACGTCGTAATCGATTTGTTCGGCTATTTTAGTTGAGGCGAATCGCTAAATTGTGAAGGCACCTATAACTTCAAAGTGTGACACAAGAGCAGTTGGGACAATAATTAGTAACGACAAAATTATATAGAATTAGTTTTTAAAATTTGCCAACTGCACCGTAACTTTGGGATAATTGACATCTAACCGAATCGAAGTTATTGGCACTGACGCATAGCTCATAAAAATAAGAATTATAAAATGAAAATTTCTTATATCCAGTTAGTTTGTTGATTTTATTCATATTTACAAAGTCATACCTCCGACATTTTAACAGCCACATCAAAACAGAATGTAAGTCGATAAAGATAAGTAGCATTTCTTTAATCTGGTGTTGAAGATAATTAACTTTTGAATGGCTAATACCACGTGAAGCAATTCCATATATATTGCTGAGTTTCTGTAGAATTAGAGCCGAACTCTATAATTAAGCAGGTTTAAAGTTTCGGAGTGGTTTTAAAGAAAGATGAGAGAGTTCATGGGTGGTAAGGTTTTTGTAAAGGAATATACATAACCAATGCGGCGGTACAGTTTTGCTTACAAAAGCAATTGTCTACGTTCAAGGTTTTGTCATGAAATTTCAACTTAGTGACGTAACTCTTAAGGGAAAATCCTCTTTGAGAAAAAGTATTTTGGACGTCGGATCTTAATACAAATTAAAGTAATTTGCCCTTTGCAAGCGATCCACTAAGAGGTGATTTTATCGGTATTATGCGTTAAAGTTGCGGAGAATAAATTGTTGATAGGTATAGACATAGTGGAAATTGAAAGATTCGAAGAGGTGTTGAGAAGACGCCCCAATATAGTAAGCAAAATCTTTACGACGTCTGAAATTGCTTATTGTAATAAATCCAAGTCACCAGCAAAACATTTTGCTGTTAGGTTTGCGGCCAAAGAGGCCTTTATAAAAGCTTTTGGAAGAGGAATGTATAAGATGCCGTTTAAGGAAATCGAAGTTAGAAATACCGAAGGTGGAATCCCGTCAATCGATTTTGTAGCTAGGGAAAGCAGACGTATTAAATTTGCTGATACAGTTAATGTAAGTTCTATAAATTTATCTATGAGTCATTCTAAAAGCACTGCGGTTGCCGTTGTAGTGGTGGAGCTAAAGGACAAATAATTGTGATTCCTATTTTAAGAGGAGAGGATCTTCAAGAGTTTGATAACAATTTAAAGAGTACCGGGCAAATACAGAATTTTATACGAGCAGCCGGGTATGCCGCTTATGTTAGGACTCTTCAAATTCTTAAAAACCCTTACGGTAAGCGCGTCGTAGTAGTCGCAGGACCCGGTCACAACGGTGACGATGGCAGGGTATTGGCTTCATACTTAAAAAGAAACTATATAAAGGTCGCCGTTATACCCACCGACTCTTTGTGTGAAAAAATAACCGGAGTTGATTTGATTGTAGATGCCGCATTTGGGACCGGTTTAAAACGACCGTATAAGTTTTTTTCTCACGAACAAATCCCGATTTTGTCTATCGACGTTCCGACTGGGTTAAATTGCGATGACGGAACCGTATTTGACGGTGCACTAAAGGCAGACTATACCGTTAGCTTTGTGGCCCTTAAGCCTGGGTTTTATTTTAATCAAGGTCCAGAATACGCTGGAAGCGTATTTTTTGAAAACTTAAGCGCTGATCTTCATGACGTGAACACATTTTTGTATGAATCAAGTGACATTAGGTCCTTAACCTTTAAATTTAACAAAACCGATCATAAGTGGAAGCATGCAGGCTATGTGATCGCCGGAAGTGAAAATATGATGGGAGCTGCTAAGCTGACTTGCGATACAGCAATCAAAACAGGTGCATCGATAGTCAAGGTTTTAAGTCTAAACACCGCTAAACTTTCGGACGTGACCGAAGTGATTCACCAACCGTTTGACGGTAATTGGGATCAAAAAATTTTAAACGAAATTGACAGGTTTAAAGTTCTTTCAATTGGGCCCGGTTTGGTTCTTGGCTCTCAAGATATAAACCGATTAGAAAATGTGTTAACTAAGGTTGAATTACCGATTGTCTTGGACGCATCAGCTTTAAATGCCATAGGCGGGCTGCATGATCCTAAATCTTTTCTAAAAGGTGTCAAGGCTGTCAAGATTCTTACACCTCATGCGAAAGAATTTGCAACTCTATTGGGATTAAAATCATACAACCTTACCTATTTGGATGTTAAAAAGTTTGCATCTGATACAAACTCAATAGTGCTTTTAAAAGGCTCTACGACCACAGTGTCTTCACCGACTGGAAAAACTTTTTTTATTAATTCTGGAAGTCCGATTTTGGCAACTGCGGGAACGGGTGACGTGCTAACCGGGTTGATAACGGGTTTGGTTGCAAGAAGTGAATTTAATCCTGCTTCACATATCGAAGCTGAGTCATTTGACCGCTTAACCCAGTTGACGGCGGCGGCGGCCTACATACATTCTGTGGGTTTTAATTACTTAAATTGCGATTCGGATACACTAAAGTTTGGTTTTACTTCCTCTAAACTTATTGACGGAGTTGTCGGCGCGCTTAATACTTTGGTTAACCAACCTATTTGTTAAATTTAAAGTAACAAAAATATCCCAGCAAAATAATATCCCAGTGAAATAATATCCCAGCAAAATAATATCCCAGTGAGATTCTTTAAAATTAATTGCTCTTAGAATAATGTCAAAATATTGTTATTGCGTATTAAAAGAAAGTAAATTCGGTTTAGGTAAATGACCTTAAAGTCAGACAAAAAATATAAGGCCGGCAAAAATTATTCGGCGCAGGTATACATCGATCTCTCTGCCGTTGAAAATAATGTTAAAGAGATTGTCAAAACAATTCGCCCCGCAAGCCTTTGCGCCGTTGTAAAAGCTGATGCTTACGGACACGGAATCATCGAAGTATCTAAAACTGCAATAAAATCGGGCGCTTCGTGTTTGGCGGTTGCCACCGTCGAAGAGGGGATTGTTTTAAGAGAGTCTGGTTTGCGTGCGCCAATTTTGGTCTTAAGTGAACCAACTGTTTATGAATTGGAAGATGCCCTTAGTTGGGGTCTCACAATAACGGTAATAACCGATGAGATTTTTAGGGAGCTCCTTAAAATTATTAAATCTTTAAATCAACGGTTGGAGAACGGATTAATTGGTGTAAATAAGAAAAATAAAAGCTGTTTTGGTTGTAATTTAAGCTTTTCACCTTCGGGTGTTTTTTTTAAAGACACAAAAAGAGTTCCGATTCATTTGAAATTGGAAACTGGAATGTCCCGGTTGGGCGGAACTCCACAAGAGCTACTGTCAATTATCGAAACAGATCAAAATTTGATCTCGATAGAATCGATCTGGACTCATATGGCAACTGCTGATTTGAATGGCAATCGAAATAATGAGGTTCAACAGGACAGATTTAACTCTTTCGTAAATAGCCTTAGACCTTTAGGTGGAGGTAAATTTTATAGACATATGGCCAATACCGCAGCAGGATTAATCCTTCCGAATACCCGGATGGATATGGTTAGGACGGGTCTCGGGATTTACGGCTACTATCCTGCCGACTGGATAGGTAATTTAGCAAGAACACATAAAGAGATCCCCACCCTAAAACCCGTTAAATCCGTTAAAGCACCAATTGAAAATTTAATAGAAATCGAAGCGGGACAGGGAGTCTCCTATGGCCATAATTTTGTCGCAGACAAAGACACAGCTATAGCGACCGTTCAAATTGGGTATGCTGACGGGCTGTTTCGTAATCTGTCTCAAGCTAATGGAGAAGTACTTGTGCGAGGGCATAGATGTAAGATTGTTGGGAACATTACCATGAATCATATGATGATTGACGTGGGAAAGCTGTATAAGAAGTTCAATATTTCACGAGGCGAAGAAGTCGTTATATTGGGCGAACAGAAAAAGTTTGGGTTTCAAGTAAATAGTAGCGGTAACAATAAAGACTATGACCGAATCACTGCCGATGAAATTGCAAAAAAACTTCATACAATAAGTTATGAAATATTGACGGATTTAGGACACACTTGCAAAAAAACTTTTATTGTAGGTACCGACAAACATAAATAATCCACAAAATAGATTTAGCTACGGAAGTATCGCACTCAGATCTTTAAGTTAACTTTGACAATATATCGACATTGATAATGAATTAGATTTGCAGCTAGCGTATATAATATTTGTATTCAAAAGGCCGATTATGTATTTAAATATCGCAGCATAAATGAAGCCAATTAAAATGTTAAAGAATTAGAAAAATAAGCAGGCAGATATGGTCTTTAATATGACTAGCGCCGAGCCAAATATACAGATGAATACAAAAGATAGATCTAACCAGGATCCTATAAATGTTGATCGAGAGTTGAACCGGCTTTTGATTAAAGTTGAAGCTTGTAAAAAATGTGAATTGTTTAAACAACGACAAAATGTGGTTTTTGGGGAAGGTAGTATCCAAGCCAAAATTCTGTTTGTGGGTGAAGCTCCAGGGTCTAATGAAGATGTGCAAAAGCGGCCTTTTGTCGGAAGATCCGGTAAACTTTTGGATCGGCTAATTAACGAATCTTTAAATATGACCCGTGATTCTGTCTATATAGCAAACGTAATTAAGTGTAGACCGCCAGAGAACAGAACTCCGCTGCGGCTTGAAATTAACAGTTGCATCGACTATTTAAACAGACAGATAGAGCTGATCTCTCCAAGTGTGATTGTTGCATTGGGAAATACTGCATTTAAGGCCTTAACTAACACTAAAGAAGGAGTAACCCAAGCTAGGACTAAGCTGTATTCTTACAGGAATATTGATCTTATTCCCACATTTCATCCTTCGGCGGCTCTGAGAAACGGTCAGCGAGTAGTTGAAATGATGAAAGAAGATTTTTTAAAGGCCGCAAACTTGGTGCGTTGATGACGGACATTAAGATGACAGATCTGAAATTTAATATAAAGTCATATTCGTTTGAAGATACCAGAAAAATCGGAAAGTCTTTGGCATTACTAATGCGAAGGGGAGATATCGTTCTATTGTGCGGCGATTTGGGAGCGGGTAAAACGCAGTTTGTTAAAGGTGTCGCAGAAACTCTAAAAGTTAATGACAATGTTGTGTCGCCGACTTTCATAATCGCAGTTGTGTATAAGGGTGAAATCAATCTAATTCATATTGACGCTTACAGACTAGAAAGTTTTTATGAAGTGATGGATTTGGGTCTAGATGAAGACTTTTCACATGCCGTTACCGTAATTGAATGGGGAAACAGAGTAGCGGATTTTCTTCAAGATGTGTTTATGACAATTACTTTTGAGTTGGGAGATGATGACAATACCCGAGATATAGAGGTTACGTGTCATGACAAAAATAGAAATCAGGCTGTGCTTAAAGTGTTGGAGGAGTTGACTTTGACTATTAACGTTAAGTAAATAATCTTTAACCACAAAGCTTTTACAATTAAAGTCTTTATGACTGCGGTCTTTATAATTAAAGATTGCGGAGTCAGTTGATTGCACTATTTGTTTATTAAAACCCACTTATAGGAAATTTGCTGGGTTTTTCAACATTAATTATCGACAGTAGGTATCAGCGGAAATAGATGACAGAGATCGTTAATTTAAAGAATCCAACTGAAATGTCGGTACAGGAATAACCATAGGAATAATCATAGAATCAGATTATAAATGAATGAAGACTTAGTAAATATGAATCCACTCAATAACGATAAGCAGAATTTAAATTTATTAGCTATAGAGACCTCTACTCACTCTCTTGAACTTGGTGTAGCTTTGGATGGAAAAGTTGCTGGTTCTTTTTCGATATACAGAAATCAGAAGCATGTTGAAATACTGGTTGAATCTATCGGAAAGTTATTGAAGAGTCTATCCGTTGAATTAAGGGAGTTGGACGCAATCACCGTTGACGTTGGCCCGGGACTTTTCACTGGGATAAGAACGGGAATTGCCACGACCATGGCGTTGGCCAAATCAACCAATCTCAGGACCATACCTATTTCAAGTTTGGAAATCTTAGCCCATCAAGGACGATTTCTCAAAGGCGATCTGATCGTACCTATAATTGATGCTAAAAAAGACGAAGTCTATTTTTGTCCTTTTTCGATAATACCGACGTCTTCGCCTAATTTATTAAAATCGATAGCGGAATTTAATGCAAATCTGGAAACGAAAGGTAACGCAATGTCGTCATCGCTGTCAAATGTGTTTGATCATTTGGCTTCAATAGACGGTATCGGTGACAAAAAAGTAGTTTTGTTGGGATCTGGTTTAAATCGCTATTGTGAAGACTTTATCAAGTTAGCCGAAAATGAAAATCGATTTAATGCGGTGTTGTTCGCCGATGATTATTTTGAAAAACCGGATGTGCAATCGTTGCTTAAGATTGCACAACAAGTCGGACTTATAGATTCGGTCTTTGCGTCAGACTTGAAACCTAATTACTTAAGACAGGCCAACATTAAAATCGGTTGGGAGACAAGGTAGTTTCGAGGTTAGGTAATTTTAATCTCAGATATATTCTTGATCAAACGACTCAAAAACTACCTGGCAAGAGGTTTGAGAAGTAAGTAGTACTTGTATGATATTTGTTCTGTTTGCGATTTTAGAGGCGGCAGGTTTAATACTGTGACAGTAGACATAAAAAAAATGAGATTTGAGGATTTAGGCGCAGTTGTGGAGCTTGAAAATGAACTTTTTAGTCCACCGTGGTCGTATAATTCGTTTGTAACGGAGCTAAATTCTGAACTGCGTTCGTGCCTTGTGGCAGTCGATAGAGGCAAAGTTATTGGCTATGCCATCGGGGCAATGTTTTATGACGAGGTTCACATTATGAGCATTGGGGTTACCACAAATTACCAAAGATCTTCTGTGGCTACTAAATTAATGGTTGAGCTGTTAAATTACGCGTATTACAACAACAGCAATAGAGTTCTTTTGGAAGTTAGAGCATCAAACAAACCCGCAATTGCACTGTATACCAAGTTTGGTTTTGCTCCTGTCGGGGTCAGAAAAAAATATTATACTCACCCAGTCGAAGATGCGCTGGTGCTAATAGCGGAGGGTATCAATGATAACGATTATAAACTAAGATTTGAAAGCATTAAAGATAAGCTGAGGGTAAATTGAACGTACTTGCAATCGAAACTTCTTGTGATGAAACCGCTGCTGCGGTTATAAATATAGATGATGGCTATAAGCTTAATCAAACATTCGATAATTTTTTTCCAAAGACACTGTCATCGGTTATCTCTTCTCAAATTGATATTCACGCCAAATACGGTGGAGTGGTTCCCGAGGTGGCTTCGCGGGCTCATTTAGAAAATATTAATTATGTCATTGACGAAGCGCTCATTCAATCTCAGTTGGCAGCAACGGTTACTGACTCCTTTAAAAAGATAGACGTGATTGGAGTTACTCACGGGCCAGGATTGTTGGGTTCTCTAATGGTTGGGGTGTCATACGCCAAAGCTTTAGCTTACGGTTTAAATATTCCATATGTAGGCGTAAATCATTTGGAAGGGCATCTTTTGGCCTCATTTTTGGATCGAAACGTACCGCCGGCCTTGCCCGCTTTGGTTTTGCTGGTCTCAGGAGGACATACCATTTTATTAAATATGACCGAGTTGGGCCAATATCATTTAATCGCTCAGACAGTTGATGACGCCGCGGGTGAGGCCTTTGATAAAATTGCCCGATATTTGGATCTTGGGTTTCCGGGAGGACCGGCGATAGATAAGGCCGCACAAAGCGGTGATCAAGATAAGATTAGATTTCCTCGAGCCGAAATTAAAAATAGTTTGAATCTATCTTTTTCCGGCCTTAAAACCGCTGTAATAAGATATGCCAAAGACAACTTGGATGTCTCGACCGACGACATATCAGCCGGTTTTCAAAAAGCTGTAGTAGATATGCTAATAACAAGGATGGAAGCGTCGATAAAATTATACAACCCTAAAACCGTAATTATCGGTGGAGGGGTTGCGGCGAATTCTCAACTGAGACAAGCAACTGAGTCTTTGGCAAACCAATATGGGCTTGAAGCCATAATTCCGTTAAGAAAAGATTGTACCGATAATGCGGCAATGATCGGCGCAGTTGCCGGATTCAGATTTGTTAAAGACGGACCCAGCGAAATTACAGATACTGTCTTTTCCGCTTTGCCGTTAAATTACGCTAATCTTTAGGGTCATTTTCATTTTTTTGGCCATTGATAATTAGCGTGAACGAACCCCCTCTAAAATTTGCTAAAATTAGCACTCAGGGAATGAGAGTGCTAATTTAAGTATGAAAGGAGAAATAAATGAAACTTCAACCATTAGAAGATAGAGTTGTTGTTAAGCCGTTGGAGGCAGAAGAAACTACAGCTTCGGGGTTGGTAATTCCCGACACTGCAAAAGAAAAGCCTCAGCAAGGTGAGGTATTGGCTGTCGGAAATGGAAAAAGGCTTGAGTCAAACGGAGAATTGATTCCGTTGGATGTTGCAGTTGGCGACGTTGTTGTCTATTCAAAATACGGCGGAACTGAAATAACCGTTGACGGACAAGACCTAATAATATTGTCTTCACGAGAGGTATTGGCAAAGGTAGGTAAGTAATGTCGAAAATCTTAAAATTTGACGAAGAGGCCAGAAAAGGTCTTGAAGCCGGTGTTAACAAGCTAGCCGATACGGTGAAAGTTACACTTGGGCCTAAAGGTCGAAATGTGGTTTTAGAAAAGAAGTTTGGAGCTCCTACGATAACAAACGATGGAGTTACCATCGCTCGAGAGATTGAGCTTGAAGATCCTTATGAGGACATGGGAGCCAAGCTTGTCAAAGAGGTTGCCACCAAGACTAATGATGTTGCTGGTGACGGAACGACAACGGCTACGGTTTTAGCTCAAGCTTTAGTAAGAGAAGGCTTGAGAAATGTCGCAGCGGGCTCGTCTCCTCTTCTTCTTAAAAGAGGTATCGACAAAGCTGTAACTGCCGCTGTGGATTCCATTGCAGCTCAGGCTAAAGAGATAGAAGATAAGTCTGAAATTGCTCAGGTTGCATCGATATCGGCTGCCGATAAAAATATCGGTGATATTTTAGCTGAAGCAATCGACAAGGTAGGTAAAGACGGCACCGTTACAGTTGAAGAGTCCAATACATTTGGATTGGAGCTCGATTTTGCCGAAGGTATGCAGTTTGACAAGGGCTACCTTTCGCCGTATTTCGTAACCGATCAAGAGCGACAGGAAGCGGAACTGGAAAACCCATATATTTTGTTTTCCAATTCGAAGATTTCTTCCGTCCACGACCTTTTGCCGGTAATCGAAAAGGTTATGCAATCTGGTCGTCAATTGCTGATCATAGCCGAAGACGTGGAAGGTGAAGCTCTGGCGACTTTAGTAGTTAATAAGATCAGAGGTATCTTTACTTCAGTAGCCGTTAAAGCTCCTGGTTTTGGTGAAAGAAGAAAAGCTATGCTTCAGGATATGGCGGTTTTGACCGGTGGTCAAGTCATCTCCGAAGAGATCGGACTTAAGTTAGAGAACACAACAATTGATTTGTTGGGACAAGCCCGTAAGGTCATTATCACCAAAGATAACACTACGATTGTAGAAGGCGCCGGTTCTAAAGAGGATGTAACCGGAAGAATTTCCCAAATTAAAAGAGAAATTGACGAGACTGACTCTGACTGGGACCGAGAAAAACTGCAGGAGCGACTTGCAAAGCTCGCCGGAGGAGTTGCCGTAGTCAAAGTTGGTGCGGCTACCGAAGTCGAACTTAAAGAGAAGAAGCATCGTATCGAAGACGCACTATCGGCTACCAGAGCGGCCATTGAAGAAGGCATAGTAGCTGGTGGTGGAACTGCTTTGGTAAGAGCTCGTTCTGCGGTTAATGACGCAGCTGAAAAGCTGGAAGGCGACGAAGCGGTCGGGGCGAGAATTGTTTCTAGGGCCATAACGGAACCCTTAAGGCAAATTGCCGCCAACGCCGGTTTAGAGGGAGCAGTTTGGGTTGAATCTGTAGCTAATGCCTCTGGTTCAACTGGACTTAATGCAGCTACCGGTACGCTTGAAGATCTTGTTGCCGCAGGAGTTATTGACCCCGCCAAGGTTACAAGATCTGCTTTACAAAATGCCGCATCTGTAGCGGGTCTTTTGTTGACTACTGAAGTGTTGATAGCCGACAAACCCGAAAAAGAAGCTCCCGCCATGCCTAACCCAGGTGGCGGAATGGGCTCTATGATGGGCATGTAAGGAAACTTTTTAGGAATAAGGAGTCGGCTGTGGTAGAACACAATATACCAAGGCCGACTCTTTTTTCGTTTGTTGATTCAAAAGAAGACGTTGGTCGTGTAGCTTTTGGATTACGCTCTCTAGATCTTGCTGATTTCGACGATATATTGAGGAAAAAGCTTTCTAATAAATTTTACTGGCCTCAAGATATTGAAGAAGGGTCTCAAGTAGGTCCGCCTAAGTTTATCAATCCGAATTTTTATGACACTACTAGTCAAACTTCCCACAGTCTTTCTGCTGTTTTGGTTCCATGCATTAAGAACAATTCTGAAATAAGGATCCTGTTTACCAAAAGATCAAATGAACTCAGAAATCACAGCGGTCAAATATCATTTCCGGGAGGAAAAAAAGAGAAGGACGAAACTTCTGACCAAACTGCCCTAAGAGAGACGTATGAAGAGATAGGCGTGAAAGAGGATTCAATAACAATCCTAGGTCAGTTACATTATACATATACTCTGGGGAATTCTACATTAATAGTTCCAGTAGTTGGTACTGTAACCAAAAGCAACTCTTACAGACTCAGCTCGGAGGTGACTGAGGTATTTGACGTTAATATCTTGGAATTAATGACTGAAGACGTATATTCTAAAGAGATTTGGAACTTTTCTAAAGACTTTGTCAGAGAGATGCACTTTTTCAAGATAAAGGGACATGTGATTTGGGGTGCAACTTCGCGAATACTTTATGACTTCCTTGAACTGATAGCTTCCTAGAATATTAGAATATTTGTCGAATAACTGTTGCTACGACTACTTGTTTAAATTTAACGGGTCGAAGTCGATTTTAACTAAATTATATCGACACTTATGAGTTAAGTTATGGTATTAATAACAAATTAAAGTCCGAATACTTAACATATTATATGGTGGATATTTTCTACAAAGTTAATGCAAATTTGAACGGCGACCAAGTTGCCGAGCTATTCAAGAAATCGGGTATAAATCGTCCAGTTGATCAGCCTGACCGCATCCAAAAAATGATTGACAATTCAGATCTAATTGTAACTGCTTGGGATAATAGCAAATTGGTGGGAATTGCGAGATCGCTTACAGATTTTCATTATTGTTGCTATCTGTCGGATTTGGCGGTCGACGAAGATTATCAAAATTGTGGTATAGAAACTGAATTGATAAACCGAACTAGAGCTCAGTTGACTGATGAAGTAACGTTGGTACTGCTGTCGGCTCCATCGGCAATGACATATTATCCGAAACAAGGTTTTGATAAAGCCGACTGCGCTTGGATCATAAAGCGAAAAGTTTGAAGAATAAATTTTAGATGTTTTGAAATCCCGGAGTTAGTCAGCTAGTAATAACTGTAAGACCTCAGGCGAACCGTCCAAACAGAATTGTGATATTTTGATCGCTGCATTATTCACTGAAGGGAATTGCAGACTTCTCGTCGCCGCAAAATGATAGCCAGTGAAATGACATAATTTTGACTTAGATTTAAAGGTTTGACGTCAAAATAGACAGAAGTGACAAAAAAATAAAACTGACTTGGATTCGAAAAATTTAGATTGAAAATAAATTCAGCTTTTTCTGAAGCCGAAATATTTATTTTTTGTTTCAGTGTGGGTTACATATTTACTTACACTTTGGTAAACTTTTAAGAGAGAGTAAAGGACATAGCAATTGACAGATTCGCATGAGATACTACCAAACGCTCCATTAGCCCTTGTTGTGGTTGAGATTCGATTTTCCGGCATGTCAGATGAGTCATATCAGGCTAAATTATTACGAGAGTTTCTTGATGTGCTCGGAGCGGAATGGGTTTTTGAGACTCAAATGGTACAATCACAGGCATTGTCATTTAGTCCCATGGGTACGTTGGTTCAAGTTCAGCCATCAATAGCAATTCCCCGGTTTGTTACTCGGGAGAAGACCTCTGCCGTTGCGTTAACTAAAGATAGTGTTACTGTGGAGACAACCAAGTATCAACACTATCCCCAGTTCCGAGAGATTGTGAAAAGATCTGTTGAAGCTATATCGGCAATTATTAAACTGGATGGGATTTTGCGAATTGGAATGCGCTACATCAATGAGATTAGGGTTCCACACCTTGCAAATGATCATATAGTAACTAAATGGAGCCAATGGATGCATGAATCTATGCTTGCCTATGAACCGATTGAGATGAAGACAGTGGGTTACTCTTGTGTAGCGTGGGATGATGCTACCGAATACAGGGTTGGTGAGAATCGGAACCTAGTTTTTCGTTATGGACCGCGATCTCAACCAGTAGTTAATTCAACTAAATGGCTGAAGCGATATCCAGTTCCATTATCAGGTCCTTGTTTTTTGTGGGATTTTGATTGTTTTTGGGAGCCACAGGATATTCCAAAATTTGATCCCAATGTAGTAATTTCTGAATGCGACGAGTTGCGGAAACCTATACGAAAGTTATTTGATTTACTTACAACCGAAAGGCTTGAAGTTGAATTTAAAAAGGAGAACACTAATGGGAACACTAATGGGAAAACCAATGGGTGAACTATTGACGGCAGACAGAACGACTACTAGGGCAACTGATGAAACCTATAAGTCGTTCATAACAAATAAAACATTGACAATTGATGATTTGGTTAATAGATTTCTTGAGCTTTTGTTAAAAATTAAGCCAGATATTGGGGGAAGTCAAGATATTAAAGAATATAGTAATGAAGCTCTAAAAGAAAAACTAAATGCAGCAGCATGGCTATTAGCTAAAAAACCCGCTAAGGAGCTATTAGATTTGTTGGCCGAAAATGGGTTTGCTTGGCGAGACATTGCAAGGATGGTTAATGTATCGGTACCAGCACTGAGAAGATGGCGTAACGGCGAAAGTCCGACAGCCGACCATTTGAATAGCATATTACGACTGGTAGCACTTGTGCAAATTTTACAAAATGATCATGATATATCAGATGTTGCAGCATGGATGGAGATGACGCTTACTTCTGATGCTCAGGTCACAGCTATTGATGTGGTGGCTGGTGGACACCTCGAAGATCTTATTAGCCTCGCCGCTGGATATATTATACCGGAAAAGCTTTTGGGTATTTTGGATCGTGACTGGAAAAAGCATTGTAAATCAAATGTTGAAGTGTTTGAGGCAGCTGACGGGGAGTTCGGCTTACGTTTATCACGGATGGAAGATATTTGAGTCTACAAAGTTTTGATGATCCTTCTGAATTATATTTGGCTCGTGGTGATGAGGTGAGTGATCGCCGTCCAGTATTTACCGGAGACGTATTTGAGAACGTGACTATTCCCGGAATACAAGAAAATGGGATGGCAGTAGTAGTTGCCCATCCATGTTCGATGAGGGGAAAGCACGGTAGCTTTAGGGATCGTGTTCTGGTTGCGCATGTTGTAGAGTCTAAAAAAATTGGAAAGGATGTATGGGAAAACGGCTATTTTGATTTGACTCCATTTCCAGATCTTTACGAAGGCAAGTTTCATGTTGGACATTTTGATTCGATGGGATCGGTTTGTTGGCAGGCTCTTACAACCGGTCGATTGGCCTGCCTGTCTCCTTTCGGGCTTAATCTTTTGGAGCAGCGTCTGATCTGGCATGTAGCTAGAATCGAGGTACCTATTTCCAAGATCGAACAGGCATTTGCTCATCTCTTTGAAGAGACAGAACTGTTGCACGAGTGGAATGACACTCTTTGTGAATCTGGAATATCGGTGGAAGACGCTACAAAATATTTCGAAGAATTTATTAGGTCCAATCATGATGACGGTTTTACCTTACAAGATATGCTCAAGATTCCCGAACGACGTCCAGAAGTTAGAAGAGCTTGCAGAAGTACCGCTAAAACTTATACGGTGTAGATAAACCGGCTATGGTTCAGTGCTATCTCAGGAATGTTTTGAATTTGTTATTGATAAATACTCAGGCTAATTTAAAATGACTGACTTTTGCTGACGAATACAAAACAAATGACCTATTGCGTGATTTATTGGCTCTTTGGCACCTGCATCACGGAAAAATAGTCGTGCAATCAGTGGATTTTGAGGCAGAGCTGAAGTTTTTAGCCTCTCAATTACGCAACCTAATTTGAAAATGCATTTTAATAAAATTTAACTTTGATTGGTCTATGATTGAGGGCTTATTTGGTCAAACTTGATAATTAACGATGTCAATTCAAGGAGCGGAAGGGCAGACTACAGGCTCATTTATATGGAGTCCCAGTAAGGTCGTATGCTCCACCATAATCTGACCACCATTGAACTTGGGACAAATTTGTCACAAGACAATCGGTATGATATGAGTACGATTGAATGACTGAATAATCACCTGGAGCCAGGTTATTCCCGAATTGGTACACGCCTAAGGACTGAACTAACGGCTTACCATTGGTTGAAACAAAATCATAGCTATATGCGATATTTGCACAAATAAAATAGTCATTTTCACCGATGCTAAAAGCGGGACTTTCAAATCCAACGCTGTGAGTAATTGAAGTATTGGCTTGCCCATGTGTAGCGGCAAATTGACTATACGTTTTGACTTGGCTGTATGCGGAATTGGTTAACTCGTCTGGAATAAAGTCGCTCGGTATGGGTGTTTAAAACTAGTACATTATTTCATAGTAAACGCACACAGTTTTATTGCATATACTACTATGGTAATTATGAAACTGTCAGAGTACGGCAAGCGAAACAACATCAAATACAGAGCCGCATGGAATCGTTACAAGGAAGGGAAGATCGAAGGTGCATATCTTGACAACACTGGACATGTTGTCGTACCAGATCCCATGCATGCACTTGTCGGCAAGGCTGCCGTATATGCACGAGTATCTACACATAAGCAAAAGGATGATCTTGATCGCCAGGCTGAAAGAATGACAACATTTGCCAATGCTGCGGGATTGTCCGTAGTGGCCACAGTGAAAGAAGTGGCGTCTGGCGTAAATGATAATCGTCCTCGGCTTACGAAATTACTTCAATCTGATGAGTGGGGGACACTGGTGGTTGAGCACAAGGATCGGTTGTCGCGTGTAGGCTTTGGCTGGTTTGAAGTGCTCCTTGGCATCCAAGGAAAGCGCATTGTGGTGGCCGATGCCGCCACGGAGCAGACTGCGGACCTAATGGATGATTTTGTTTCCATTATCTACTCTTTTGCTGCCAGATTGTATGGGCTACGATCTGCGCGTGGAAAGACTGATCAGGTAATCGAAGCATTAGGTATAACCACAAGGATTCAGTTATGATCGGTGCCTATTGCCACAAGTCGCTTGCGAA